>FR901610.1:0-12075 GCA_000438015.1 Coraliomargarita sp. CAG:312
CTCCATTGGAATGTCTTCTTCACTTCGGCATATTTATAAAACTTGTAAGTCAGAACGGCGCCAGACTCGGACTTGCTGAAAGACGCCACCTGGGACTGCGAACACACCTGCCGCGCGGGAAGATTGGACGCATATTTTTGCAAGTTAGTCATTCCGTCTGAAGACACGCAATAATCCGCCGCGCTTTCGCGCTCGCCTATTAAATTGTCTGCCAGCCAATCGGAATACGCGTAAGCGTAAACAAACGAGCGCGGCTCTGAAACTGCTGTAGCCCCGCTTGCAAGCGAAATGTCGAAACGCACGTCTATGCTGTTCTTAGGCTGCGCCATAGAAAAATAATAATTGCAGTAAACGCTTCCGTTTTCAATGTACAAATCCCCAGATGACGCGGGCCTGCGAACCCACAAAGAGGAATCGCCCACGCGCGTTTTCAGCTGTACAGACTGAACATCGGACGAATCTACCCTAACCCTCCATGAAATGCTTATGACTCCGTTTAGAACTTCCATGGATGGCAAGTTTTGGGGATTCGCTGACGCAGTTTCCGATCCAAAAGCGTAGTCGAAAGCCGCGCAGTAGCCGTCCCCGTTGAGATCGTCCGTTTCGGAAACGCTTCCGTTGGCGGCAGACCATTGGGAAAAAGTTTGCGGATTATATATAGCAAAACTTCTGTCGACCGGCGTAGCCTGTGCGTAATCGCTATCGCCGTCTTGATAGGCGCGCACCGTTATTATCTGCGGAGCGGATGTATCGTTTAAAACCAGAGTTTGTCCGCTGAAATCCCCGTTGCCGGAAACTAGATAGAATCCCACGGGCAATCCGGACGATGACGATGCCTCGAGGCCTATTGTTGCGGAATCTTCAGGAGTGCGGTTTGGTATTGCGGAAAACGTTATAGCTTGGGTTTGTTTTTCGGTTATTTTTAAAATCTGAAACGCGTACGCTTTTGCGTAAATATCATTTCCGTCCTGCACAGCCCTAATGACTATCTCTCCAACTTCGGCAGCAGGCGTAAGCACATTGCCGTCGATTGACGCATTGCCGGAAACTATCTCAAAACGCACGGGAAGATTTGAGTCGGAAACCGCAACAAGCTCCACCGGGACAACCTTGTTATACTGCATCGGCTCCAAAGGCTCAAATGTGATTGTCTGCGGCTTCAACGCGGAATTTTTAGCCGAATTTATAACGCCGATTGCGTCCAAATCAAAACCCGCGCTGCCTACGCAATTGCACGGATCGCAAATTGGGTAGCCTTCGCTGTCGCGGTTTCTGCCGTCGCCTATTATATCTACTATGCGCACGTATCTTACATTTTGAACATCAAGCTTGGGGTAATTCTGAATAATATGGTTTTTATATTCGTCTGAAAATGTGCACTCGGCACTCATTGCGAAATCGTACGCATATTTAAGTTCCGCCAAATCAAATGGATGCCCCTTGCCAATTGAGTATTTTGAAGCCAGGTTATAAACAAGCCGGGCGTCGAAACTTTCCGAACCGGTCGAACCTATCGGCGGCGGATCGCCGTATTCAAAATCTTCAAATCCCGGTATCATAAATGAGAGATTAGGGAAACGGACAAAATTTACACCGTCGCTAGAAACCTCTACGTACGCAAGCTCCAAAAATTTTTCGTCGAAGGAATTTTCAAAGACGGCAAAGTCAAATCCTTCTCCGTCGCGAATGGCGTTGTCGAACGTCATGGTTATAGACCCTCCGTCCCCAAGGCAGACTATGTCGAACACCGAAGTCCCTGCCTTGCCGCATGCCAGATGCGGAGTCCGCCACTCATCCGCGCAATTCTCGCCGTAGTAAACGTCTTTCCAGCCGCTAGCCCAATCCACAAACCGCGGGTCGTCGTAGGCTATTGCAGTGGTCGGAGTTTGGCTTGCCGCCGCGCAAAAATAAACAGGACCGGCGTTTTTATCTACTTCACCAGACTGCGGATACACCCACTCGGACGATCCGGCAACCATATATGGCTCCGCGAACGGCAAATAATGCGCCGAAAGCGCGAACGGCACGCAAACATTAAAAAATAAAAATAAGTATTTTTTCATAACATGCTAAAACTTTAAATTGACTCCCGCTTTTAGAACCCTGCCAATTGCCGGATAAATGGATCCAACCCACGCTGCGGAGACGTAATTTTTATCGAACGCGTTTTCAACCGCAAGAAAAACGCTTCCGTATCTGCAAACTTCAAAGAGCGCCTGAAAATCAACAGTGCAATATCCAGGTATCTTGCGGTATGCGTTAAGGTAATCGTTCCCCTGCGGCTGCGGCCCTACGTAATTGAAGGTCGCGCTCAGAGTTATCCATTCAAGAGGCTTTATATAAAGCGTGGCGGAAGTTGCATATTGCGGAACAAGCGGCACGGCATTGCCGGAATACTTGCCGCTTCGGAACTCCGCGCGCATGACGGTGGCGTTGAAAGAAGCCCCCCATATTTCGGCGTCGTAAGACAGCCTGGCGTCAAAGCCGTATCTTATGGTAGGGTCTAAATTGATGTTGAGGGCTTGGTTGGCGTCGTACGATATCTCGTCCGTAAGCATCTGAACAAATCCGTTCCCCACAAAGTCCCATTCGCCGGAACAATATTTGTATCCCAATTCGTAATTCTGTCCGCGCTCCGGCTTTAAATCCACGTTAAAAGGTTTTGCCATGGTAGTGCCTTGGTACGCGGCGACTTCGTCGGTTGCAGGATAGCGGTAAAGCTGGTCGAAACGCGCAAATAAGCTCTGGCTATCATCCAATTTGTAGTTTACGCCAAAATCCGCCGCGAATCCGCCGTACCATTTCTGACCGTCAAAAGACGACAATACTTTGGGCGGATTTGAATAGAGGGGATTTAAAATCCATTGCCCCCTTCTATATATGTATTTCGGAACGGTCTGCGCATCGTAGCGCACGTCCTCGCCGCCGATGCGCGCAGCCTCACCTCGGAGAGCGCCTGACAATGTTAAGTCTTCAAATGCCTCCCATTCTCCCCCGGCATACGCACCGAATGTCTGCATGTCTATGTCGGAATTTTCAACAGTGTCAGAGCGGTTTTCATTCAAGTATCCGGCATAACTTATGCCGTCAAAAGACACGTCCGCGCCAAAATACACGCTTGCATCCTCGGAAATCTCGTAATCTACCCTCGGATTAAACGAAACATTCCACTGGTCGTTGTCGAACCATTTTGTGTCCCAAGTCCACTCTGCCCTGCGGATATTTATACCAAAGGGGGCGTCTATTTGGGCGCGCGAAAGCTCCGATGTCAGACGGGCAGTCGCCAAGGCTGAATTTACCCGCGCCCATTGCCCGTCCTGCAGCGACTGCCGAGGGTTTTCCTCCGCCTGCGAAAACGTGGCAAGAGCCCCGGGCATCTGGTTATAGTCTATGTTGTAGTTCAACCCAACGTCCACGGTTGTAGAGTCGCTGACAAAATTGCCGCCGCTCAAGTTGAAAGAATCGGACCACGCGCTTGAATTTTGCCGATATCCGTCTGTCTGGTATCGCGTCGCCTCCCCGGAATAGAACCAGTCGCCGTCGTGCCCCGTAAACCTTCCCGCCGCCTGAAACAGCCCGTATGAGCCGCAAGCAAAACGCGCGCCAATAGAGTCTTCTAGAACGCCTTTTAAAGTTTTTATTTTTATTACTCCAGCCACGGCGTTATTGCCGTATTCGGCAGTGTGGGAACCCCGCAAAATTTCTATGGACTCTATGTTGTCCGCCGGAATCTGCATTAAGTTTAACGCCCCCATATCCGAGCGGTTCAGCCTGTGCCCGTCAACGATAACAAGCACGCGCAGTTGAGAATTCTCGCCAAAGCCGCGCATTGAAATCTCGCCGGAGTTTGCGTTGCCGTCTGTGGAACGAACCATCACCCCTCCCTTTTTCTGTAGGAGTTCGGCAAGATTCGTAGCCGAAGACTTTTCTATATCGCCGCGCTCTATCTTTGAAATATTTATCGGAACCTCCAAAGAATCCGCCTTAAAATCGTACCCCGTGGCGACTATTTCCTCCAATTCATGCCGCTCCTCAGAATCCTCGCTTGAGCCTTCTTTTCCCGCATTGCCAACTTCTGCGGCAGCGGTCACCGCACCAGAGCCGCCCGCAAAATAACCGCCATCCGCCTGTGAAGAAAGCGGACAAATAAACGCAAAACATATTGCGGCTATAAATAATCTGAAAGTCATTGAAGCTCCATTTGCGCGATGAAGTTTCCGCACACGCTAAAATGCGGAAATTTTCGGAAAGGCAAAACAAGCCGCGGCTGCGCGGAATTTCAGACATCCATACGCGCTGCAACATTGAATCTTGCGCCTTCCTACAAGCAACACCGAATATTCGGACTCCGGGTAATATGCGGGCCCAATGCCCGCGCCGTCCGAAACGCCTTCACAAACCGTCCGCCTGCAGATGCAATGCGCATTGAATCCGCGACAAACCGGCTCATTGGCCAGCGCATAAAGCGCGTTAATAAAAGTCCCGAACGTTCCCCGTTACCGCAGCGCGACTGTCGCCGATTCTAACGGCGTTCCACGGTATTGCGCTGTTTGTGTCGATAAATAAAAGAACATTTAAAATTTCAAAAAAAAAGCTTCGCTGTGTCAAACCATTTCGTCAGGTGCAAATATCCTAGAAAAAAAGCGCCAGGGCCGAGAGCGCGGTCACCGCCTCGACAAAAGTCCGGTATCCGCCTTCAGGCATTTTTTTAACTGCCCAAACTCCGATTGCCGCCCCTAAAAAAATAAACGGCACCGCCAAAGCGTCAACCGCTATCGTATTCCATGAAATATTGTCCCATGCAAAAATTTGCAGGGGGACTTTAAGGTAATTTACTATCATAAAAAACCATGCGCTAGTCCCCACGAACGCAAACTTCGGCAGCCTAATCGACAATAGATATATCGACATAACGGGGCCGGCAGCATTGCCTATCATCGTCGTAAATCCTCCGAGCAGCCCGAAAAATTGGGCGTACAGGCGCGACTGAAAAATCCCCTCCAAATTGTCTCCAAATTTGCGCGAAAGCACCATTATAAACAGTCCCAATAAAATACATGCGCCCATCAGTATTTTAAAACTTTCGCGCGGAACAAAACTGTCCACAAAAATAGCCGCAAAAAATCCCAAAACTGCCGCCGGAACAAGTTTCAATATATATCGCCATCTAGCTTCGCGCCTATAGTAAACAACCGCTATAATATCCGCAAAACATAGCATCGGCAATATGACGCCGGTCGATTCTTTTGCTCCAAAAGCCAGCGCCATAATCGGAATTGAAAGCATTACAACCCCCTGGATTCCCGTTTTAGACATGCCTATTAGAAACGCGCACCCAAACAGCGCGGACATTTGAAACGGAGACGATAAAAACTCTTTTACAGCTTCCATATTGTCGAAAAAACAACAAAGATGTTTGGCGCATAAAAAAATGCAATAATCTTTACGAAACTTTTTTATATTCCAGCCGTTAAAAAAATATGCATTTTTGCGTAAAAATACTTTACCTTGTCAAAATACACACCATAATCGACCATATGAAAAGACGAGAATTTGTTTATAAAGTAGCCCTCGGCGCGGCGGCGTCCGCATTGCCCGCGGGGAAAACACTCTTCGCCGACACAAAAGAAAAAGCCGGACTTCCCGACATGGTTGCAATCCATGGTGGAACGGCCGCAGATATGTTTGAAAAAGGCATAGCCGAAATGGGCGGAATGTCCAGATTTGTAAAGAAAGGACAGACTGTCGTAATAAAGCCGAACATCGGCTGGGACAGGCCGCCGGAATACGGCGCAAATACAGACCCCGGACTCGTGGCAAAGATAGTAAAGCATTGCTTCGATGCGGGAGCAAAAGAAGTTTTCTGTTTCGACCACACATGCGGGAACGACTGGGACAACCGCTACAAAGTTAGCGGCATAGCTGCCGCAGTTGAATCAAATGGCGGAAAAATGGTTCCCGGAAATACGGAAAACATGTACGAACCGCAAATAGTCCCCAAGGGAGTGTCTCTTAAAGACTGCAAAGTACACAAACTTGCAATAAATCCGGACGTGTTTATAAATATTCCCGTGCTAAAGCACCATGGCGGGGCAAAAATAACCTGCGCGCTTAAGAACTATATGGGATGCATTTGGGACAGGCAATGGTGGCATAGGAATAACATGCCGCAGTGCATCGCAGACTATGCGTCCTACCAGAAGACAACCCTGACGATTGTCGACGCGTACCGCGTCATGCTAGAGCACGGCCCGCGCGGAAAATCTCCGGAATTTTCTCCGATAGCGAAATACCAGCTGATTTCCACTGATATTGTAGCCGCAGACGTAGCTGCAACGCAAATTTTTGCGAGCGTCGCCAAAGCAACCGGCATGGGAGTTCCCTATAAGCTCGACGACATAAAATACATCGAAGCCGCGGAGAAGCTCGGAGTTGGAACGACAGACTTGAGCAAATTGAACGTCAAAAGAATATCAATGGCGTAAACGGTTTCCACCTGGACATTTGCCGCGCGCCGCACAGCCTGTGTTGCGCGCGGTTTTTTTAATACCGGAAACGCATTTATGAATAAAGTTTTTAAAATACTTAAGAAAATTAGAGTTTTGATAGCTTTGGCGATATTTTTTGCTATAAGCGCGCAGTTCTTGGATATTTACCATTCGCTGCCCAAACCCTATTATATGTATAATCCAACCGCTACGCTTTACGCGCCATCCCTTTCTAAGATGCTGGCGCTCGGAAGCATCGCCGCGGGTTCGGCTTTCATAACGTTTACCATTTGCGCGTTGTTGTTTGGTAGAATATACTGTTCTTTCTTTTGCCCGTTTGGAATATTGATGGACATCATCAGGCGCATTGGGCTTGCTCCAGCAAAGATATCAGCCTTAAAGAAAACCCGCCTTGGAAAGTTCTGCGCAAAAAATTTTGAGAGACAGAAATACGCGCAAGCCAGAAACGTTTTAAGGTACTCTTTTTTGGGATTAGCCATTCTTGCAATAGCTTTTGGATATAAGCACTTGCTGGGTTTTATAGATCCATATCCTCTTTACGGGAAAATAATGGGGTGCATTGTCACTCCGCTCTTGGCTGAAAGTGTAAACGGCATAGGCCTTGCGCTCTCAAATATAGGAATATATTCCGTGCAGCCGGTTGACGGCAATCCTGCTGTCGCTCTGTATGCGTTTGGATTTGCACTTTTTATTTTGGCGGCCATTTCTATCGCCACTCTTTTGCGCGGAAGGCTATACTGCAATACAATATGCCCGGTCGGAGCTTTTTTGGGATTGTTCGCAAGATTCTCCATTTTTAAAATCGCTTTCGACAAGTCAAAATGCGTCTCGTGCGGAATATGCGAACGCAATTGCAAGGCGGAATGCATAGAGTCGAAAAACAAAAACGTAGATTTCTCCAAATGCGTAATGTGCCTCAACTGTGCCGCCCAATGCCCTAAATCGGCAATATACCTGCGGCTTAATCCGGAATTGAAAAAACTCTTTTCAAACGGAGAAGAAAAGGCATCTAAAAACCAGGCCTTGGCTATCAACGCAGGAAACAACGGAAAAAAATCCCTCCCCGGAAGGGGAATATCCCGTAGAGCGCTTCCGGCCGCAATTCTCGGATTAGGCGCAATCTTATGCTCTGCCGCTAAAAAAGACGCCGGCGTTGGAATGAGAATGGGCATGGGGAAAGGTAAAAATCGCAATGCGGGAGCTGGAATCGGCGGAAACTGCAAAATCGACGAAGACGCCTCGCCCTACATGCTTGAAGGCGAGCGCCCGGACAAGCGCCTGGCATCGCCTCCGGGATCTGGAAGCATTGAGAGCTTTTTGAATTTGTGTACAGGCTGCCAAATCTGCACTGCAGCATGCAAGTCGCAAATTTTAAAGCCGTCGCTTACCGAATGGGGATTGAGCGGCTTCATGCAGCCATTTATGGATTTCTCGCAGGGATTTTGTCTGCATACATGCCACGCCTGCACAAAGGCTTGCCCTACAGGCGCAATAAAGTTTTTAACATCAAAAGAAAAACTGCGCGTAAAAATAGGGACGGCAAAATTCAAGAAAAGTTTATGCGTTGTAAAAACCGACGGTACCGACTGCGCAGCCTGCGCGGAACATTGCCCGGTACAGGCAATCGAGATGATTCCTTTCGGCAAACTTGAAAACAGCCTGTATATACCGCACGTTCATGAGGATGTCTGCATAGGCTGCGGAGCTTGCGAGTACATATGCCCCGTGACCCCTCATAAGGCGATTGTAGTGCAAGGAATAAAAGTGCATAAAAAAGCGGTTGTATTCGACGAATCAATGAGAATCTACAAGCACCAGGAGAAGAAGAAATCCGCTCCCGCGGCTGTAAAGCCTTCGGGCGACAATCCGTTCCCATTCTAAGAGAAGCGCGCGATACCCCTCGCGCGCTTCTTTATTTTAATATCTTGCAGGGCTACAATCCTACGAACATAAGAATGGCGCAAATTGCAATAACCGCTCCCGTTATTGTATGGTTCCATCGTTCCAATTTGCCAGTCCAATTCCCCATATACCGCATTCCATACAAAAGGCCTCCAACCATCAGCAACATCGTTCCAACTGTGGAGAATGAGAATGCCAACGCCACCGCAAATACTGCCAGCCAATTAAATTCAGACGCTGGATACATAACCAAGGGTATTAGAACCTCGCATGGGCCGAATGCAAATATAATAAATAAAATCCAAAATCCGGCATTTTTCCCAATGGGGGCAGCATGGGTGTGTCCAGCCGAAACGCAACCGTGGGAATGTACGATTCCGTCTTCATGCATATGAACTTTTCCAAGCATAGCAAACTTCACGCCGTATATCATGTAGCACACTCCGAAAACCAGCAGCATCCATTTAACTATGTCCGCGCGCGTTCCCTCAATAGACTCTAAAGCGCCTACGCCCGCTCCCAGAACAATACCCAAAAAGCCCAATATAACAGAAGACAAGACATGCCCCAACCCGCATAAGAAAGTGACTAGCAAAGTATGAGCGCTACTCCAATTGCGAGCCTTGCCCAAAGCCACAAAAGGCAGATAATGGTCGGGGCCTATTACGGTATGCAGAAATCCCAGAAAAACCGCAGTCCCGGCAAGAGTATAAAAAGATTGAACGCTATCCATATTACTTGCGTCTTGAATTTATAAGATGCGCGTTGTATGCGGCACCGTATCCGTTATCAATATTGACAATGCTGACGCCGTTGGCGCAGGAATTTATCATAGAAAGCAAAGCTGCAAGTCCTCCGAAACTTGCGCCGTATCCGACACTCGTTGGAACGGCGATTACCGGAACCTTTAAAAGTCCCGCCGCAACGCTCGCGAGGGCGCCCTCCATTCCGGCTATCACAATAACGGCGTTTGCCGCACGGATTTCATCCGCCACCGAGAGTATTCTGTGAAGCCCCGCCACGCCGCAATCATAAAAAGTTTTTACTTTGTCGCCCAAGAAATCCAAAGTTTCCCTTGCCTCCTCTGCTACGTACATATCGGAAGTGCCAGCCGTGACAATAGCCACAAAACCGTCTGATAAAGCGCGCTTTGACGAATCGGAAATTACAGAAACGGTGCGGGCAATTTCATTGTGGCGCGCTTGGGGAAATTCGCTTAAAAGAGCGTCGGAAGCTTCTTTTGAGACCCGGGTAATTAGAGTGTTTTCGCCCATATCGGAGATTTTTCTGGTTATATCCAATATTTGTTCCGTAGTTTTTCCTGCCCCGTACACGACTTCTCCGACTCCGGTGCGCGAACGCCTGCCAATGTCAAGGCGAGTATGGGAAATATTCACAACGCCCGCAGACTCTATTGCTGCCTGGGCATCGTTTAACGATATGTCGCCTTTCTTAAAAGCCTCAAGTATTTCAGATATGCCTTTCATATTCAAATCTGCGCGTTCATTGCTCCGCGCCTATATCCTTCCAAATCTACGCTGACGTATTTAAAGCCTATCTTCTTCAGTTGGGCGCTTACAACGCCCATATTTTCCGGCACGCAAAATTTTTGCAGCAAATCCGGAGATACTTCTATGCGGGCACACTTTCCGTGTATTCTAACGCGGACGCTCGAAAACCCCAAAGAGCGCAGGAAATCCTCGCTTTCATCAACCATCTTAAGCAGGCTTTCATCAATCCTTGCCCCTGTTTCAAACCGCGTCATCAAACATGCGTAAGCCGGTTTTCCCGCAACGTCCATTCCGCGCTCCAAAGCGCACTCCTGAATTTCTTTTTTCCCCCATCCAGCCTCAAGAAACGGGCTAAAAACTCCAAGCTCTGAGAGAGCGCGCATTCCCGGCCGATAGTCGGACAAATCCCCTGCGTTCGTCCCGTCCAAGAGTTTTTCGAAACCGCGCGCCGAAGCCTCTTCTATAAGGCGCCCAAAAATTAGGCGCTTGCACAGATAGCACCTGTCGGGAGGATTGTTTTTGATGCAATCGGGAATGGAAAGCCTTACGGAAATCCTCTTTACGCCGATTTTTCTGCAAAGTTTATCTGCTGACTCTTGCTCAGAAGCCATCATATAAGGAGTATCGGCGCTTACAGCAAGACAGTTTTCGGCTCCCAAGATATCCGCGCATATAGCCAGCAATACGGAGCTGTCCAATCCGCCCGACAAGGCAACTGCAGCCTTGCCTAGCGGTAAAATCTGTCCGGACAGTTTATCCATTATCCGATAGGTTTTCTATTCTCTTTGCTATTATATCGACCGGATTTCCCGTGCGCTCCGAAATTTTCGCGCAATCGTCAAATTCAGCCTTAATGCGTTCGACTCCGTTAAAACAGGATTTTTTCAAAGAAATTTCGCCAAACTCTGTATTTTTCTTAATCGACTCCCTTGCGATGCTAAACCGCGCCAACGGATATTGCCGCACGCCCAAAGTTGTGGAATGAGCGAAAAACACCCTGCGGACCTCCTCGAGTTTTTCCGTTTTGCAAAGCGCGCATACTTTTACGGCCAAACGGTTTTTTTTCATGGCGATAGATTCCTGCCAGACGTCCAGAGAACCTGCTTTAAACAAGCGTGAACACAACGCAGAAACATGCTCCGGAGTCATGTCGTCTATATTTGCGCACACCTCAAACATTTTAACGCTGTCCATTTCTGCGGAGTTTGGTTTGTCGGGGGATTCGTAAAGCAAAACGCGCAAAATGTTAGGCAGCTCGGAACATTCTCTGTGCCCTATTCCAATCCCTGTACCCAGACATTTCCCGGAAACCGGAACGTCATAGCTGTCCGCAAAAGCCGCAATAATTGCAGCGCCGGTTGGAGTTGTTGCTTCGTGGCGAACCCCGCCGATTTTAGACGGAAACGCTTTTGAAATTATCGCCGTGGCTGGCGCAGGAACGGGCAATACTCCATGAGCGCATTTTACAGTTCCGCCGCCCAGCTCCACGCTCGACGAAACTATTTTATCAACACCAAGCATATCCATGCAAATTGCAGCCCCAACTATATCAATAATTGAATCGACCGCCCCGACTTCGTGAAAATGCACTTCGTCAATATTTCTCCCATGAACTTGAGCTTCCGCGCGCGCTATTATATCGAATATCCCAATTGCCGAAGACTTTACTTTTTCCGGCAAGCTTGAACTTATAATTATGCGTTTTATATCTGCGTAAGAGCGGTGCTTATGCCCATGCCCGGCGGCGCCGGATTCCACGCTGCGGCAGGCTTCTGCGTGCGGCTCCGCATGACTATGAATTTCGCAGGATCCTTCTTCGTGATGCGATTGTTTTACATCGACATTTGCCAATGTACCGCTTATGCCGTTTTTTAAGGTTTTTTTAAAAGAAAGCTCCCAACCGCCTACATCAAGTTTTTTTAAGTTGCGCACAAGCTCCCCTGCGTCAACCCCCAAATCTACAAGAGCGCCAAGATTCATATCTCCGCTTATACCGGCGAAACAATCGTAATATAAAATTTTCATCGCCAACGTTTTTATTTTATCGCGCTTTAAAATTCAATAGTTTTATCCCTATAAAACCTAAGTTGTGCGGAAAAATCGGCAGCGGCGCAAAAACTGTGAAAAAAAAAGCGCGCCTCCCTTATTGGGAT
>FR901610.1:12089-13124 GCA_000438015.1 Coraliomargarita sp. CAG:312
CGCCTCCCTTATTGGGATGCGCGCGCAAACAATGCATAATTCAATTAAAACACAGGATGGCATATGATTGTGTCGCCGCATGCGACGACAAAATCCTCTCCCTGGCTCCAAACTTGGTCGTTGAGCAGGATTTTAAAAGATACGTCGCCCTTGGGGACCAACTGTTCCCAAAGCCATTCATCGTCTCCGACGCACTGCATAACAACTCCTTTTTGCCAGTTAAGCCCCGCGCCTATGCCGCGAATATAGAGCTGGTTTCCCCAGCCCGCATCGAACTTTACTATGACGCGAGTCAGTTTTGTATCGGAGCATTTGCCCTTTTTACAACAGGCTTTCTTAGATTCCGCTGCCTCTTTGGGAGCAGTCGCCGATTTCTTTGAAGCCGCGCTCTTCTTGACGGTCTTCTTTGTTGCAGGTTGGGATGCTACGCCCGCGAGTTTCTTTGATGTTTTTGCAGCCATTTCTATTCCTTTCAATTGCTGTGGCGGAAATCTCAAATGGGTATTTACCGCCTTAATGAATATATTATCAAACGCAATAATATGCGATTACAAGTTTTTTTTTCAAATTTTTAACAATGAGAAGATTAAAAAAACATTGCCAATTAATATCGTAAAAATCCAGTGCTTATAAAATAAAAAAGCGGAGCACCAGATTGCAGGCTGCTCCGCTTCTCAATAAATTATTCTACGCTATTCAACTGCCTCTGCCGCGCCAGATTCTTTTTCAATCATGTCTCCGACTACCGTATTGGAACTGAATGCGCTGAACGCCATTTCTATATTTTGCGCCAATTTTTTGTAGTCCGCAGCAGTTGCCTGTTCGGAAGGCTTTGTAAACTTTACAAGATTTACTATATATCCGTTCTTTGAAAGCGTTTGCATTTTGGAAACTCCGCCGACTTTCATTTTTGGAAGTTCCGAGCGAATCACACTGTATGCGTTCATTACGGCAGGAGCCGTGGAACTGAATTTTGTGAGCGAGAAATTCTTTACAGCCTCAACTTTTGCGCCGGAAGCTTTTGCAACATCCGCA
>FR901610.1:13157-17829 GCA_000438015.1 Coraliomargarita sp. CAG:312
CAACAGCCTTCGCGAGCGCGGCGTCAAGAGTTGCTCCGCGTTCGGCGAATAGCTTTTGTTTTTGCGATTCCAAATAATCTTTCTCTACTTGCTGTTTTACGTCGGCAAACTTTGGAAGGTAAGAGTCAACTTTCTGAACCAACATTACAAACCATACGCCGTCGGAAACAGGAATGGGATCGGTGTAGAAAGAGTTTTCATCCAATTGCAATCCGGCAGCCGCCACATTTTCAGGAATGCCTTTGGGCGCTGACTTATCGGTTGTGCGAATTACGTCGGACTTTTTAAGCTCAACTTTTGCGTCGCTAAAAATCTTCCTTACCTCCGGCGAATTCATTTTTGCGCCGGAATCGTAAATGGCTATCGCCAATTCTTCGGCTGCGGTTGCCGCCTGCCTCAAGGCTACATCCGCAAGAATATCTGCCTTAACTTTTTCGCTGACGTCCGACAGTTGAGGAACAAACGGCTTGCCGTCTTTTTGGGTGGCGTATTTGCGCATATTTGCACCGTAAAATGCGGCTATTTCTTCTTGGCTTGGAGCTTTCACGCTCGAAGCGTACTTGGATGCTGGGAAAAACGCCGTTTCCAAAACAACTCCTTCGCCAACGCGATAATTCTCTATGTTCGCCTTAAAATAGTTTTCCAGCGCGGCGGGATCGACTTTTATTTCAGGCTTAAAATCGTCATATTCGAGGATAGCCAGATTGAAATCCCACGTTCCGTAGCTTTGGTTATACTCGCGTTCAACTTCGCTTTTAAACACGTATCCTGGACCGCCAAGCAGCTTTGACATCTTGGAAACCAAAGCGTTTTGGGCGATTATGAAAGTAAGGGATTCGTCGCTGATTCTCCCCGTGCCAATGCGCTCCTGCTTAAATTTATTCCACAGCTGAGTGCTGAATGTTCCGTCGGGATTCAAGAATATTGGAGCCTTTTGCACATAATCGCGCAACTCGGCTTCCGACACTTGGCGGATATTTAGATCTTTTGCCAGAGAGAGCAAATATGCCTGGCGCAAAATCATACGGGTAAGCTGCTGCTGGGTTTGAATCTGCATTCCGCCCAGAATCGCCTCGTAAAACGCGCATGTTTGGAGCTGCGAAACCACAGCCTGGTTGGACAAGTCGAATCCGTAGAAATCCTTGTGTTCGTCCCATGCGCTGTTTCTGTCGCCAAGAAACGGCACCTGCCCTATCGTGAAGACAAAAGCTATTATGATAACAACCAACAAAACGCTGAAGACCGACTTGTGGTGTTTTTGCAATACTAATTGAATCCAAGTAATCATACTGAAATTTTTTAAAAGCACATATTTAAGGCCAGCGTTTGTGTATGTCAATCTTTGAAGTTTGTTTTTTAGAAAGTTTGTTTTTTTGCACCGCGCCCGCTTTAGCTTGTAAAATGCGCGTTTTTAGGCAATATTTCCAAAAATATGGGAATAGACTCAGCTCTAATATTATGCGCCGGCTACGGAAAGCGCCTTAAACCGATTACCGACTACTCGCCCAAACCTCTCTTAAATGTGCGCGGCAAGCCAATGGTTTGCAATATACTCGACAAGTTAATCGGCGCCGGAATAAAAAAGTTCTTTATAAACACGTTCCATCTGGCCGAAAAATTCGACTCCCAGTTTCCCCTGTCCTCAGACGGCAAACGCCATTACAAAAACGCCGAAATTATTCTCGTGCGCGAACGCGGAGAAATTCTCGATACCGGCGGAGCCCTTAAAAATATTCTAAGCCTAATAGATCGCTCAAAGCCGATTCTAGTCCACAATGGAGACATTTTCTTCGACGCCGATCCCAAACCGTTCATAGCCCAATCCTATAAGAATTTTAAAACTTACCCCAGTTGCTCCGCAACTTTGTGCCTTCGCGGCGGAGGAAATTTAAGCAATGTTTGCGTGCGCGGAAACAATGTTGTCGACATGCGCTTTGAGCTGAAAAAGCCCTTCGATGCCGCTATGCAATTTTGCGGCTTTTATGCGGCGAACCCGCCGTTATTTAATCTTCTGGAGAAAGAACCAAATAAAGCATTCTCAATCGTCGAAACGCTATTGGAAGCAATCAGAAAAAACGAAAACCAGGTGTTTTTTTTCGCTGAAAACAGCGGCATTTGGACTGACATAGGAAGCCCCCCAGAATACATAAAAATAAACGGCGGCGCAGCTCCGGACAGAAATTTTAGATTGGCGCAACTATTGTCTTACGGATTCTTTCCGGAAAAAACTTCCGAAATAGACAAAGGCGGCTCAATGCGCGAATTTTTTAAATTTGAGGATCCCAAATACGGCAAGCTTGTGGCGTGTTTTTACTCCCCTGAAAAACGCGAGAATCTATTGTACGCTCCTATAGCAAAATTTCTAAAAGGCAGCGAATTTCCCGTACCCGAAATACTTTACGACTCGAAGCAAGACCGCTCCATAGTGATGAGGGACGCGGGGGAAACAAGCCTGTGCGAAATTTCCGAAGACAAAAAAGAATCCGCTTACGAAAAAGTTGTCGCTAGCATAGTCCGCCTCCATACCCAAATAACCGAAAAATATAATCTGTCTCCGTTCGAACTCTCGCCCGGATTCGACGACAACCTATACATATGGGAACAAAAGTATTTTATGGAAGAATGCGTAAAGGGGCGCTTTGGCATTAACCAGCCTTTCCCCGAAGGCGAATTCAAGCATATAAGACAAACTCTGACCGCCAAGGCTCCTTCTTTGCTGCATCGGGATCTGCAGTCGCAAAATATAATATTAGGCCAAGGAGGAGAAATTAGTTTTATAGACTTCCAGGGAATGAGGCTTGGGAACCCATATTACGATTTGGCGTCTTTGCTGTTTGACCCTTATGCGGAAATATCGGCGCAGATGAGGGGCGAACTTCTGAAAAAATACGCTTTCGAAAAACGGGAACCGCTTGCGGAGGCCGAAAAATCTTTGAACATTGCGGCGGTTGAACGCCTTATGCAGGCACTGGGGGCGTACGGATTTTTATCCAGGAAAAAGGGGCTGGCGGAATACGAGAACTATTTCCGGCCGGCTCTTTCAAGCCTTATAGATTGCGCGCTGAAATGCGGATTTCCACAAATATCGTCAATTGCAAGTTCCTGTCTAAAGCTTCTCGGGAAAAAATAACTCAAGCACGCAAAGCACAAGCATCTGGGGCACTAAATCTTTTCAAACACGTCAACGCGAGCCGGAGGAATATTTAAATACACTTTTGAAACCCCTATGTGCCTCATATTTTTAAAGCCTATCGAATTTGGATTTCTCTTCAAATTATAAGTGTATTGCACAAATTTTCCGCCAGCGGGGAGAGTTTCCTCAACCTCTTTTAAAATGCGCCCGACCATATCGCATGGGAGGCTTAACAGAGGAAGGCTGGAAACTATGGCATAAACTTTTGGCAAATCGCTCCCAACTATTTTGCGGATGTTTTCGGCGCTGTCGTTGACTACTTTAGCGCTGGGGAAATCCCTCTTCAAAGTTTCCGCCAATCCCGAATCGAACTCAATGCTGTAAAGCGACGAGTTTTTATCGAATCCGGCCTCAACCAGATACTTTGTCACAGCGCCCGTCCCCGCGCCCAATTCGACAACCACTCCGCCATCCCGCATACTTCCTACTCCCTCGACCATCTTGCGGGCAAGGAATCCAGAGCTTGGGCATACAGCTCCCGTAGATTTCGGATGCGCAATCCACTTGCACAAAAATTTTAAAGTCGAAGATATTTTCATACTTTCAAAATAAAACTCAGAATAAGCATTGGAAGCTATTGTGGCTGGTAAATATCGTGCAAGCGCAAAAGCCCCAGACATTTCCCGCCGCCGTCAACCACCGGCAGCACGGATATTTTTGATTTGCGCTCTTCCATAAGTTTCACAGCCCTTCCCAACGAAGCGTCCGGCTCTATGCATATCGGTTTTTTTGTCATCATTTCGCCGCATGTAAGAGCGTCCAAGTCGACGACGCTTTGAAGCATTCTGCGGACGTCACCGTCGGTCACGATGCCGGTTAAAACCCCGTTTTCATCCAGCACGCAAGCCGCCCCCAACGGGAACCGAGTCATTGCTATAACGACTTCGCGCACAGTATTTGCGGCATTTACCACCGCGCAATGGGAAAGCGGACTCATTATGTCCCTGACGTTCAACAGTAGATTTCTTCCAAGCTGCCCGGCAGGATGGAATCTGGCGAAGTCCTCCTTGGAAAATCCGCGCGCCTTCATCAACGCGCAGGCCATAGCGTCGCCCATTGCCATCGCAAGTGTTGTTGAGTTTGTTGGAACTATTCCAAGCGGATCGGCCTCCCCGCACGACGACGCATCTAAAATTATATCGCAATCGCGCCCCATTGGAGAGTCTAGATTGCCTATTAGCGCAATTATCGTCGAATTAAATTTTTTTAGGATGGGAATCAAACGCAAGCACTCTACCGTAGAACCGCTATTTGAAATTAGCAGAGTAGGATCTCCCGGTTCGTATACGCCTAAATCTCCGTGCACGGCGTCGCAAGCGTGCATAAATACCGCAGGAGTCCCCGTGCTTGAAAGGGTCGCGGCTATTTTTTGTCCAACCAACCCCGACTTTCCCACGCCGCTAACCATAAGTTTTCCTTTATGGGAAAGAATTTCCCTAATGGCCTTGGCAAAACTCTCCCCGACCCGAGAAGTGGCGG
>FR901610.1:17841-24704 GCA_000438015.1 Coraliomargarita sp. CAG:312
CCCGACCCGAGAAGTGGCGGTTTTTATTGTGTCTGCCTCGCAATTCAATACGGCTTTTCCAAGCGCAATAAGTTCAGAGTCTTCCATGTTAACTTAAAGATTTTAAATATTCTTCCGCTGCGTCTAAATCTTCCGGAGTATCTATTCCAATGGAACAATAGTCTGTCTCTACAATATCAAACTTATAGCCGGCAGACACAAAACGCAGCTGTTCCAACATTTCGCACTTTTCCATGGTTGAAACCGGCAAAGAGTCGTATCTGGCAAGCGCTTTCGCCGAATATCCGTAGATGCCTATATGCCGCCAATAATCGCAGCTTTCAAGCCATTTTGCAGGATTGCTTTGCCCCCGGACATACGGCAGCGGACTGCGGCTAAAATAAAGCGCCCGACCTTGCCCGTCGCGCAAGACCTTTACGACATTCGGATTTATAAGCATATTGGCGTCGCCGATTTTACTGGCCGCAGTGACAAGATCGCTGTTTGTGGCGCGGTGCGCCTCTATGACCGAATCAATAAGCTTTGGCGATATAAACGGTTCATCGCCCTGGACGTTCACCACAAATTCCGCACCTATTTCCTCAAAGGCTTCAATGATTCTTTCCGTGCCGGAACGGCATTTTTCCGATGTCATAACAACGGGCGCGGAAATACTGTCCGCAAATTCGGCAATCTCTATGCTGTCTGTCAAAATAACTGTTTTCTCGGCGAATTCGCTTTTTTTGCACGCTTGGTAAACGCGTTCTATAACTGCTTTACCGCCCAACAGCGCAAGAGGTTTTCCCGGAAAGCGCGTGGAGGCCATTCGCGCGGGGATCGCTATAGCAGCGCCCAAAAGCGCCGCCATGGAAAACACGTCGCCGGAGCGCTTGTTAATTTCGTCCCAAAATTCTTTTGTTTCGTTATATTCGGCAGAAGGTTCTTCTATATAGTTTTTATAAACGGCAAAACACGCCAGCAATAGAAAAAGCACTCCAACAAGCCTGAAAAAAAGCACATACTGCCGTCTGGAGAAACCCCAAAACCTGAATTTGGAAACATCGTATTTTTCGCGGTATGACTCCCCGGAGCGCGCCAAGAATAAGAGAGCTATAAATAGGGGCACTGCAACGCTTGCAACCTCAAATATGCTTACCAATATCTTCATGCTTAAAGTACTACATTATTTTGAAACCGATTCAAGAACTGATTCTATAATAAAATCCAGCTGGCAGCGTTCAAGTTCAGGATAAATCGGCAAAGCAAGCGTGTGTTCGGCCGCATATTCGGCGTTCGGGAAATCGCCCTTTTTATAACCCAGCGCTGCAAAACATTCCTGCAAATGCAACGGCAGCGGATAGTAAATCTCGCATCCGATATCCTTGCTTCTTAAATGAGCCAAAACTTCGTCGCGGTTGGGGACCGAAATTATATACTGGTTGTAAATAGAATAATTTCTGCTCTCTATTACTGGAGTTTTTATAGACTTGCATCCTGAAAAACCCGCGTCGTAAACTTTGGCATTTTCCCTGCGCATTTCCCCCCATTTGTCAAGGAAAGGAAGTTTTGCCAATAATCCCGCCGCCTGAATGGCGTCGAGCCTAAAGTTTCCGCCCACTCTTTTGTGGAAATATTTAGGCTCCATGCCATGGTTGCGCATTTCGCGGACGGAACGAGCCAAGTCGGCGTTGTTTGTTATGACCATTCCGCCGTCGCCAAGGCCGCCGAGATTCTTCGACGGGAAAAAGCTAAGACAAGCGCAATCCCCAAAATTACCGACCCTTACGCCGTCGCGTTTTGCGCCTATAGCCTGCGCCCCGTCTTCTACAACCTTAATATCATTCGCGCGCGCTATTTGGCAAATTTCATCCATTCTTGCGCACTGCCCATAGAGATGGACGGGCATGACGGCTTTTGTGCGGGGGGATATCTTTGCTTCAAAAGACTTTGGATCGATATTGTACGTATCGGCGTCTATATCCGCAAATACCGGCCGCGCGCCCGCGCGCCAGACACATCCGGCGGTTGCAAAAAATGTATAAGCCGGAACAACAACTTCGTCCGGCGCCCCTTCATCAAGCGGCGATCGATATATTCCCAAGGCCATCAAAGACGCCAAGAGCGCATCGGTTCCGCTGGAAACGCCCACCGCAAATTTCGTCCCCGAATACTCCGCAACAGCTTCTTCAAATTTTGCTACATACGGACCGCCTATAAAATACTGCGATTCGAGTATATCCTCGAGCATTCTTTTAGTTTCATCGCGAACGCCCGCATATTGTTTTTTTAAATCTAAGAGAGGTACTTTCATAAAAATCGGTTAGCTTTTAAATACTAAATCGCAAAAAAGCGCAACTTATATTTATCGCGCCCTAAATATAAAAAGAATTTGGCAATTCCATTAAAACACTTGCAAGG
The DNA here is from genome assembly GCA_000438015.1 of Coraliomargarita sp. CAG:312. Taxonomy (GTDB): domain Bacteria; phylum Verrucomicrobiota; class Verrucomicrobiia; order Opitutales; family Intestinicryptomonadaceae; genus Merdousia. The sequence goes on from FR901610.1 coordinate 20,239, forward strand.
AGCTTTAAAAGAGTTAGATTTTATCCAATCAAACAAAACTAAAAGCAATATGAAAAAAGAAACAAAAAAAGCAAACTCATCCGCAAAGCCGGCGGTAAAAAAAGCCGCATCCAAAGCGGCAAAAGCTCCGGCAAAGAAGTCGGCTCCGGTCAAAGCAGAGAAAAAAGCAACCGCAAAAAAATGTTCTTGCAGCAAGGGCGGCAAGAAATGCTCATGCGAAAAGGACGGTAAAAAGTGCTCCTGCAAAAGCGGAGGCAAGAAATCCGGAGAAAAATGCTCGTGCGGAAAATCCGACTGCAAATGCGGAGGCGGAGAAGGATTTTGTTTTGAAAAGCTCGTCACAGAGATTTTTGGGAAGCTTTCTGACGAATCCGTAATGGCTGCTCTTATGCAGGATTATTTCTATACGGAACTCCTAAAGAAGGGTTTTGAAGAAAACATGGCAAATACCCTTGCAAACAAGCTAAATGTGGACATAGCAAGTTTTGAGGCGGATGTTTCTATAAAAGAAGACTAATCTATATTTTGAAAAAAAACGGCGCCGTGAAAACATAAAAGCGGCGCCGTTTTTTTTTGTTCTGCAGTTTTGCTATGCAGTCTTTCCTTTTGCCCTATTCTACCAATGGAATTTCGGCATATTTTCCGATTTCCACCGATATGTCTTTAGACTCTGCAAAAGGCTTGCCGTTTATGAAAACGTTTTTCAACGTAATTCCGGAAACCGAACATTCTTCGCTAAAGCCTTCAAATATGTTTTTAAGAGGCTCTTTTGTCGTAACGTAAATATCTTCAAACCGGATATCGCAAACTTTACCGCGGGTTTTATCCTTTGAATATCTTGAGAACATTATGCGGATGTCTATAAGATAATTTTCGGGATCCTCAACGCGTATATTTTTATAAAGAACATTGTGGATTTTCGCGCGGTCACCGTTGTGGATCGTAAAAGTCCCCTCTTTGCCTTCCTTCCATTTCGGATTTCTCTGCGTGTGAATTATGTCGATGTCTTCAAAAACTATATTCTTAATTTCGTCTCCGCGGGTTTCAAAGCCAATTTCCAATCCATTTCCCCAAATGCTGTTCCATACGACGCATTTGCGCACTGTGACATTTTCGACGTTGTTTGGCAGGGAGTGGTTAAAATATTTCGGGGCATATCCCACCCCTGCTTTAATTGCTATGCAGTCGTCCTTATTGCGCAAAAAGCAGTTTTCTATTAAAACGTTTTTGCATGAAACCACGTCTATGCCGTCGTCCCAACCTATTTCGCTAACAGTTTTTATATTGTCTATATGAACATCCCTGCAAGCGAACATGGGGATTGTCCAGTTTGGGCTTTGAACTATGCAAAACCCCTCTAAATTTATATTGGAAGTATTGTGAAACTCTATTCCCTGCGACGACGGTCCGCGCTTCTCAATTGCCGGCGGAATTTTCTCGCACGAAATAATTCCGTTGCCGCAAATGCGGACATTTTCCATTTGCGAGCCTGTTTCCCTGTCGCCTATTCTAAATGAGCCGTAAACGACCGCCCCGCCCTCGATGTACACAGTGGTGTTCGACGGCAACTGCTTGCGCAATCCCAAGTCGTGAAGTTTTCCCGCCTCAAAAAACATCACGTTTTTGTCGCCTTTTTTTGGGGGATTTTTTATTGGAGGATTGGCAAAGATGAAAAGCGGGTGCCCTATGCCGTTTATTTCCACGCTAAGGTTGCACGGCTCCGAAATTTCAAATTGAAGAGTCTTGTCGTCCAAGAGCTTAGAAACGATTTTCTTTGAAAGCGGACGAATATCGAAAGACTTTATCTGCTCGTTTACTTTTACCACGGCGACAGTCTTTCCGGCAATATCGAACGGAGCGATATCCGCCAATGGAGTAGGATAGACATGACAGTCCTGCGAGTCCAAAGTCAAAACGTAGCGCTTTGACTTTGGGGCATCAGGAGAATATTTATAAACTGTAGCATTCGAGGCAAAAGACGCAATCGCCCCAAAAGCCAAAAAGGCGGCAATAAACAGTTTTTTCATAGCTCAATTAAATGAAAAAATTCATTTAATTAAAAGCTTTTTATGAAAAAAACAAAACGTTTCAATTGAGAGCCGCAGTTTTAAATTACACCTAAAATACGCATTAACTAAAAAAATCGACACGCCAAAGCGTGTCGATCAAATAAAATAAGCCTTAGATGCTGCACCTCGATTTCGTCCGCAGGCAGGCGGATTGGAAATTTTCTCCGCCCTTTCGGGCAGTTTAATTTTCCGCTTTCCGCCCCGGACTAATCTCGAAAGGCAAGACTACATCATTCCGCCCATTCCGCCGTCCATTCCCGGAGCCGGAGCTGCGGGCTTTGGTTCGGGAAGGTCGGTAATCATGCATTCTGTGGTCAACAGCAAAGACGCAACGCTCGCCGCATTCTGCAAGGCCGAACGCGTGACCTTAGTCGGATCTACAACGCCAGCTTTGAAGAGGTCCTCAAATTTACCGGTCGCCACATTGTAGCCTACGCTGCCCTTTGACTTTAGAACCTCCTTGACGACAAGCGCGCCTTCTTCGCCCGCATTTGCGCAAAGTTGGCGCAACGGAGCTTCGATTGCGCGGCGCACGATTTGGGCGCCTACGGCCTCGTCTCCAGAAAGAGTTTCATGCAATTTGTCGATTGCGTTTGCCGTGCGGAGCAAAGCCACTGAACCGCCGGCGCTTATGCCTTCTTCGACGGCTGCGCGGGTAGCGTGCAGGGCGTCGTCAACGCGGGCTTTCTTTTCCTTCATTTCAGGCTCTGTAGCCGCGCCGATATTTATTACAGCAACTCCGCCAGCAAGCTTTGCGAGGCGTTCCTGCAATTTTTCGCGGTCGTAGTCGGAAGTTGTTTCCTCTATGGCCTTGCGCAACTGCTTTACCCTGCCTTGGATGTCGGCAGATTTTCCTGCGCCTTCAACGATAGTCGTGTTTTCCTTAGAAACGGTTATGCGCTTTGCCTTGCCCAAATCGGCCAATTCAAGATTTTCAAGCTTGAGCCCCAAATCTTCGGTAATGCACCTGCCGTTTGTAAGAATTGCGATATCTTCGAGCATAGCCTTGCGCCTGTCTCCGAATCCGGGAGCTTTTACAGCGCAAACGTTCAACATTCCGCGGAGTTTATTGACAACCAAAGCCGCCAATGCTTCGCCTTCGACATCTTCGGCTATAAGCATTAAGGGCTTGCCGGTCTTGGCAACTTTTTGGAGAATAGGCAGAAGTTCCGCCAAATTCGATATTTTCTTTTCGTGGATAAGAATGTAAGCATCTTCAAGGACGCACTCCATAGTGTCGGTGTTGGTGACAAAATAGGGCGACAAATATCCTTTATCGAACTGCATTCCCTCTACTACGTCGAGAGTAGTGTCGATAGATTTTGCTTCCTCAACGGTAATTGTTCCGTCTTTTCCAACTTTATCCATGGCTTCGGCGATGATGTCGCCGATTTCGCTGTCCCAATTTGCGGAAACCGTAGCAACTTGGCGGATTTCTTCGCGGTCTTTAACGGGCTTTGAGGTCTTTGCCAATTCCTTTACAGCAACTTCTACAGCCTTGTCTATGCCGCGCTTTACAAAAATCGGGTTGGATCCCGCCGCGACATTGCGCAAGCCTTCGCGATAGATGGCTTCTGCCAAAACAGTTGCGGTGGTAGTGCCGTCTCCTGCGTTGTCGGAAGTCTTGTTGGCAACTTCCTTTACCATCTGGGCACCCATGTTTTCAAAAGGATCCTCCAAGTCGATTTCCTTGGCGACTGTCACTCCGTCCTTTGTAATAAGCGGAGATCCATATTTTTTGTCTATTACGACATTTCTGCCCTTCGGGCCGAGAGTCGCCTTAACTGCTTTCGCCAAAACGGTCACACCCGCGAGAATCTTTTTGCGTGCGGATTCGTCAAAAATAATCTGTTTAGCCATATTAATTTTATTCCTTCTATTATTTATTTAAAATTGCAACGATGTCGTCTTCGCGCAGAAGAGTGTACTTTTCGTCTCCGAAAGTTATTTCTGTGCCGCCGTACTTGGAAATGAGGACATTGTCGCCCACTTTTACTTCAAAAGGCAAACGCTTGCCGTTGCTGTCCAAACGGCCACTGCCAATGGCGACAACCTGCGCTTCCTGCGACTTTTCTTTTGCGGAATCGGGGATAATTATGCCTCCCTTTACCTGTTCTTTTTCTTCTACTTGTTTTACGAGAACTCTGTCTCCCAGAGGTTGAATCTTTACTTTTGCCATAATTGTTTATGTGTTATTGTTTGTTAAAAAAGGTTGAATTTAAAATACTGCCAGAAAATCTGGAATTTTAAAAGAAAAAAGCCGTCTGCCGCCGCGAATTTACAGAAGACCTGCAATTCGGACGGCAAACGCTCGTCGCATTTTTATGATTTCTTGTTAGAGTCGTCGTCATCGACAACTTCAAAATCCGCGTCAACCGAATCTCCCGGGCCGGATGC
>FR901610.1:24723-36350 GCA_000438015.1 Coraliomargarita sp. CAG:312
CCCGGGCCGGATGCGGAAGCCGTAGAGCCAGCCGAAGAACCGGAAGCCTGCTGGGCGGCGCCCGATGCCCCGGAAGCTGCGCCCCCGTTGCCTGCCGAAGCCGCAGCCTGCAAGTGTTGGGCGTGCTTTTGCAAAACTCCCATCAGCTTTTCAGATGCGCCCTTCAAGGCGTCCTTTGCCGCATCTTGTTTGGCAAGAACCTCTTTCGCCGCGGCGATTTCAGATTCCAAATCGCTCTTTGAATCAGCCGGAAGCTTGTCGCCAAATTCCTTCAGCTGCTTTTCAGTGCTATATATAATATTATCCAATTCATTCCGCGCCTCTGCAGTCTCTTTTATGAGAGCGTCTTCGGCGGCGTGCAATTCGGCTTCCTTGCGGAGGTTTTCGACCTCTTCTTTGCTTAAGCCGCTTGAGTTGGTTATTGTAATTTTCTGCTCCTTGCCGGTTGATTTATCTTTGGCGCTGACATTCAATATGCCGTTAGCGTCTATATCAAATGTGACCTCAATCTGCGGAAGGCCTCGCGGAGCGGGAGCTATGCCGTCTAAACGGAAGTTTCCGATTAGCTTATTGTCTCGCGCCATAGGACGTTCGCCCTGCAACACGCGGATGTCCACCGCCGTCTGGTTGTCAGAATATGTGGAGAATATCTGCGAGGCTTTTTTGGGGATTGTAGTGTTGCGCTCAATCATCGGGGTTGAAACGCCTCCGGCAGTCTCAATGGAAAGCGTAAGCGGTGTGACGTCCAAAAGCAAGACATCCCTTACGTCGCCCTGCAACACGCCGCCCTGAATTGCGGCGCCGCGCGCAACGACCTCGTCGGGATTTACGCCCTTGTGCGCCTCTTTGCCCGCAAGCCTGTCGGCTATTTCCACTACCTTGGGCATACGCGTCATTCCGCCTACGAGAACAAGTTCGTTTATATCCGATTTTGAAAGTCCGGCATCCCTCAAGCAGTCGTCAAAAGGCTTTATAGTTCTCTCGACCAAGCTGTCGGTTAACTGTTCCAGCTTAGAACGCGTCAATTTTACATTCAAATGCTTAGGACCGCTGGCGTCTGCGGTAATGAAGGGCAGATTTATTTCCGTTTCCTGCGCAGAAGAAAGCGCTATTTTAGCCTTTTCAGCTTCCTCTTTCAAACGCTGCATCGCCATTGCGTCGCCGCGCAGATCGATTCCGGTTTCAGATTTGAAACCTTCTATAAGCCAATTTATTATAGCTGAATCCCAATTGTCTCCGCCGAGTTCGGTATCGCCGTTTGTCGCTTTAACCTCAAATACGCCGTCGCCAATTTCAAGGATAGAAATATCGTATGTTCCGCCTCCCAAATCGTAAACAGCTATTGTTTCGTCGTTCTTTTTGTCCAGGCCATAAGCCAGAGAAGCGGCTGTAGGTTCGTTTATAATTCTCTTTACATCGAGACCCGCTATGGTTCCGGCATCCTTTGTTGCCTGGCGCTGGGCGTCGTTAAAATAAGCGGGAACCGTTATGACGGCCTCGGTTATTTTTTCACCCAAATAACTTTCTGCGTCAGCCTTCAACTGCTGAAGAACCATCGCGGAAATCTGTTCGGGAGAGAAACGTTCAGTCTTGTCGCCCACTTTGCATTCAATCATCGCCATGCCGTTGGGGCCTTCTATAACTTTATAAGGCAGAGTCTTTGCTAGGTTCTGCACTTCAGAAAATTTACGACCAATAAGCCTCTTTGCAGAATAAATGGTATTCGTCGGATTGGTGACAGCCTGACGTTTTGCAGCCTGCCCCACGAGCCTTTCGCCCGATTTTGTAAAAGCTACGATAGACGGCGTTGTTCTTCCGCCTTCCCTATTCGGGATAACGGTGCTTTCGCCGCCTTCCATCACAGCCATGCAGGAGTTTGTTGTTCCTAAGTCAATTCCTAATATTTTACTCATATGCCATTTTTTAAGCATACTCCGTGCCAACTTCTACGCCATTCCCTCAATTGACTAATCTGCAATAAATTATAAAATTAGGATCATATTTGGCAAAATCGAATTTCTTTATATGGAACTTTTTGTGTGCCATTTTGACCCACTGTAAAAATTCTATGTCCCATTTCTTTGTCTCAAAGGCTATATCTACAATTATAACCTCCGGAGGATTTCGCGGATGCAATACAATAGAAATCGACTAGATTTAATGCCGCGCAAGAACTTGCCGCGCCTATTCACGCTAGCATAGAAACGAAACACCCAAAGTGATTGCCAGCCGCCACAAAAGCGGCAAAAAATACCGCTGTTTAAAAACCGGCAAAAATAGCAATGCGATAAAACATCTCTATGCTTTCGCCCGTTCCGCGGGCAGCCGTAAATATCCGATGCGTCAAATCTGCCTAGAAGCGCTAAAAATTGACGTTTGGCAAAAATCTTACAGCTAAATAAAACAAAAAAATCTCCGCGAAACCGTGGAGATTTTTTAGGTATTTATATATAGTTGAAGACTTATGCGTCTTTCTTTGAAGAATCCTCAATCGGATTTTCAGAAACTACTTCAAACTCAAAATCAAACTTCACATCGTTGTGAAGCTTAATGTGGGCTGTATGCTTGCCAAGCTCCTTAACCGGATGGGCAAGAGAAACAGATTTCTTCGGCATTTCGATTCCATTTTCCGCAATGCGAGAAATGAGATTTTGAGCCGTAATAGAACCGAACATTTTTCCGCCTTCGCCCGTCTTAACCGCAAAAGCGATGGACATCCCTTCAAGAGCAGCCTTGAGAGCTTGAGCGTTTTCAAGTTCTTTAGCCTCGCGGAGAGCGCGGGCCTTCAAGAGAGCTTCTATCTGCTTTTTATTCGCCTTGTTTACGGGCATTGCGAGTTTCTGCGGGAACAGAAAATTGCGCGCGTAGCCTGCCTTTACCACGACTTGATCGCCTTCGCCGCCCAAGTCTTCAACAGGTTTTACCAATAATACTTTGCTTGTTGCCATAATTTTTACTTTTTAACTTTTATAAAATTGCCGCGGAAAGAATAAATCAAAAAGGAACATCGTCGTCCTCAAGCTCGTCCTGCTGCCTCTGCTGGGCCGGACGCGATGCGCCCCCTCTTGGCTGCGGAGCCGAATATTCGACATCGTAAGAACCACCGCTGCCGTTGTCGCGGGCAGACCCTACAAATTCAAAACGCTCTAAAACGACCATCAGTTTTGTGCGTTTTTGACCTGTTTGCTTGTCTTCCCAAGAATCTTGGCGCAAGCGCCCTTCGACCAATATTGGTTTGCCCTTACTAAAAAACTTGGCTATGTTTTCGGCCGATTTGCCAAAACAATCTATTTCAACAAAACAAGTTTCGTCCCGAGAAGAGCCGTCTTGCGCATTGTATGAGCGGTTTACAGCAATAGAGAATCTGCATACGCTGGTGCCGCTTTGGGTCTGCCTCAATTCCGGATCGCGAGTGAGGTTGCCCATCAAAATAACTTTGTTGAATGAAGCCATTTTTCTTCGCTCCGTTTAAATTACTCGGCGATAACTAAAATGCGGTTTACCGTCTTATCGAGGCGAAGCTTTTCCTTTATTTGCGCATTTGAAGACGACGGGCCTTCGTAGGAAAATTGGACATACAATCCAGCCGGGAATGTACGGTCCACCGTGCGCGCGAAAGTCTTCTGCCCTAAATTTTCAACGCCGCTTACCTTGCAACCAACTGATTCGATTACAGATTTCAGCCTTTCTATAAGCGTTTCAACCGGTTCGGTATAACCTCTAGTATCGAGGATAAATGTCGATTTGTACTTCTTGTTATTCATATTTTATTTTTTGTTAAATTTTATTCGTCTACTTCCGCTCGCCCGAAGATTCTTTAGATGCCTCGATATCGCAAGCCAACTTGTCCAAGCTGTCTCCGCCCGACTTGGAAACTTCAGATCCGCCTGTGCCGCTAGAATTCCCGGCCACCGACAATTCTGCAGCCACCCCATTCGAAGAAATATCAGGACGCGCTTTTGCAGAACCCTTCTTCAAATGTTCCTGCGACGTCCTGTTTACGACATTCTGGGCGGCTTCCAAACCTTTTGAAACAAGCAAAGAAACGCACTCAAAAATCTTGGCCCCGCAGACTTTCTCAAAATCCTCCTGCGACAAACGCCCCAAGACGTGGTCAGCCAGATCCATGCGTTTATCGAGCTTGCCGCCTATGCCGACGCGTATCCTGACAAACTCGTTCCCGCAATGCTCCATTATATCGAGAACTCCGTTGTGGCCGCCTGCAGACCCGCCTTTGGATAGTTTCATTCTGCCGACGTCCAATGTTATGTCGTCGTATATTACGGCGGTTTCAGATATGTCCAGCTTCAAAAACTTCAATATATTTTTGAGGTTTACTCCGCTATTGTTCATAAAACCGTCCGCACAAGCCAAAATAAGCTCTTGCGATCCTATGCTGCATTTTGCCAGAGCCGCTGCGCAATACTTATTTGAGGAAAAAACTACGCTATTCCCGGATCTCTCGGAAATTTCCCCCGCCAATCTTGCCAAAACAATCCTGCCCGCATTATGGCGAGTGCGCTCATATTGCGCACCGGCATTGCCCAAGCCTATCACAAGTTTTATAGACATTTTAAAGAACGTTGCCGCGAACCCTTTCCTTGCGGATTAGGCCGCAAAAAATTGCTATTTCTTTGCCGCCGGCGCAGATTTAGAATCCGCCTCAGCCGGAGCCGCAGCCTTTGCTGCATCGTCCTCAGCGCCTTCCGCTGCCGGAGCGGGCTCTTCTTCGACTTTTATCAAGTTGCATGTCACCAGAAGATCCTCCAAGTCGGAAGTAAACTCTACGCCTTCCGGAGCCTTTACATCCTTAAGGTGTATGCCTTCGCCAACCTTTAGATTCGAAATATCTATGACTATCATTTCAGGCAAGTCGCGGGGACGGCATTTTACGCGCACTTCGTGCTCGTGAATTTCTATCACGCCGTTCTCATTCTTCACGCCGTAAGCTTCGCCGGTGAAATGCAACGGTAAAACCGCATGCATCGGCTTGCCGCGGACAACCTCAACAAAATCGACATGCAAAGGAGCCTCTGAAATAGGATGGCGCTCAACATCTTTAAGCATTGCATAGCGCGATTCCGTACCGTCGTCAAACGTCATTTCTATGAGAACAGCCTTGCCCGCAACGCTCTTGAGGGCGGCAGACAAGTCTTTATTGTTTATAAGCAAATGCTTTTCGCCGCTTTCGCCGTAAATGACGGCGGGAACTTGACCGCTTTTGCGGTAGCGCTTTGCCGAATTGCCGCCCACTTGTGTTCTACTGGTTGTCTTGAGATTTATCTGTTTCATCTTAATTATATATTATAAAATATAAAATTCCGAATATGCCAAGCGCCGCCGCTCGACAATACGTCTTTCGATTAAAAGGTAGGCACTTTATTCACCTATTCCATAAAATCAACAAAATTTTTCCTTTAAATAAAATTTTTACGGATATTTTTTTCTTATTGCAATTTTTACGCGGGAAAACGCCCCCCCCCAAAAGCCCTATTATATCCAAGATAATTTTACACATATGCTTAATTGCATATAAAACAGAAGCAATTAGCCTCCCAAACTAAGCTTGCCAGCAAGACCAAGCGAGCATATGCATTGCCCCGCAAAAATACGCCTTCCGTTTAAATCTGCAAAATACATATTAAAAATCCAAAGGCTCGTCAGAATCGGTTATTCTGTCGGACTCGGATTCGCCGCCAAGATCAAAACTCGTATTGTTCTTTATAAGCCCGTCTATCTCGGCGAGAATCCTGCCCCTGTCCCTTGTAAATATAAATCTATCGCTTGCAAGCTTTCTCCGGGCGTCTTCTATAAGCTCGCGCGACGGCCTGCGCATTTGCAGCAACTTCAAAACATGCTTTTCAAGATTTGTCGAATTGCCTATTTTTATCTCCATCTGAACCAGCCTCGCCAAAGCCAGCTGGTGGCGCGGATATCTATCAACCGTATTTTCCAACAACCGATGCGCCATGAGAGTCCCGCCCAAATTATCCAATCTTCTAGCTGTCGCCACCAAAACTTTGGGGGAACAAGTTCCGCGCTTTACTACATCGCGCAATAGAATATCGGCCATATTGTTATTGCCTATTCCATAATAAGCTATGGCGCGCAAGCAGCTTAATACGTCCTCATAACGCTTTATCCACATGGGTTTATCTTTGAGAATCTCCTCGGCAAAATCGCTCGCAGCCTTATATTCACCGTTTGTCAGCATTGTTTCAAGGGATAGAAGGCAATACGGAGCTATGGAAAAATTGTTTGTAATTGCAGTGTCGTAAATCTTGCGCATCAATTCAACATCACCATTGTCTGCGGCGTAATTTGCAAGGTACAACATCCCCTTGTTGTTGTTCTTATATTGATTGAACAATTTATCCAAATCTGCTTTCAGATTTTCTACATCCCCTGACTTTTTTAGGAGGTTCAAATATTCCATGCGCTGTTCAAGCGAAAAAGGATTTTCGATAGACCTGAGCATTGAATACTGCCGGGCCTTGTCCAAATCTTTCATCACGGTATAATAATTCACTAGCAAGGAATACAACGGCTCCTTGTTATGCGCATAATCAAAATTGTCGGCAATAACCTTTATGGCAGCATCGCGGTTGCCCTGTTCCCATTCGTTTTTAGACAGCCGCAAGATTCCAGGCAGAGTCTTATCAAGCTTGTATTTTACAAGGTACTCCTTTGATTTGTCGTAATTGCCATGAAGCGCATAAATAGAAGACAGCGACATCGCCAAATACGCGACAACTTCCGGATTTTTTATATTGCCCTTTGAAAGAAGGCGTTCGGCGACCAAAACCAAGCGTTTGTCTTCGTTCTGGTCTATTAAAAGGCGCATATACAAGCGAATATATTTCGTATTTTCCGTAGCGTATATAAGCCCAACCTCCATGATTTCCAATGCTATATCCGGACGACCAAAAGACAAATTAAACTCGGCAAGCATTTGCCGCGCCTCTATATTTTTAGGCGAGCGCCCGACCGCATTGGCAAGGCTCATATACGCCTCCCTATATTTGCGCTCTTTTATGTATTCTTTAGCTTTTCTGGCGTTATATTCACCTATCCGCTCGCGGTGGGCCTGCATGTCTAAAGGCGCAATCAAAGCCTGGTAGAAAGTCATTTCATCATAGTCTCTTCCATACTTAAATATGCAATAAATCGCGCTGGAAATTGCGCCCCACAAAAGAGCCATGAATAATATAAAAGCTATAAAAACACGCCCCCACAATATCTTAAACGACCAAGTCCCGTTGGGATTTTGGACTCTCTTGGCCAATCCGGCAAGAGCGTAGGAGTAATTAGGCTTACTTCCGCCGACAATTTTATTTTTTTCTGCCATAAAAACTATATTATATATAAAGAGAGGCAAAAGCGCTTTCACGAGCAGCAAGAAATCCACACGAACCGCGCCTAATGCTAATGAATAATTAATGAATAAAATTTACGATCTATGCAAGAAGATTTTAACCCCACAAAATTAAGCCTCTCGCAGGGTGCTTTTTGCTGAAAAGGAATTTATTTATTTTGCAATACCGCCAATAATGCGTATAGATATAATACGTTAAATTTTGCAATTAGACCTTTTAATATCGATCAATAGAGAAATTTAATGCCGAAAAAGAAAAATTATGAGTTATATGTCTTGACAAAGAGGCAAAAATTCTGAAATAATGTTCATCAATCAATAGAAATCGAAACTGTACAGACATTTTAATTTAAAACAAAACGAACAATGAAAAAAATAATTATATCCTCAGTAGTGGCTGCGGCGGCGTTATCAGCTAATGCGGCACCGTTGGTAACTATCGGCGATCAGCTTGACCTCTTTTTTAGGGGCGCTGTGACGGGAAAGTGGGACAGCAACATCACTTATGCCGCCATGAAAGACAAAAAAGTTGACGACTATTCGGCGGTGTTCCGTTTAGGAGCGGAAGCCGATTACGGCCGCAACAGCAAATTTAAGGCAAATGTCAAGTTCTTCGAGGACATGACACGCTACCTTGAGCAGAAGAAATTTAATTCAAACCTTTCGAGCGTATTTGCAAATGCATCCTATTCAGACAAAGCTCTTACGGTTTCAGCAAACTTCTCTTTCCAACAACTCTTCCAAAATAAGAGCGATACAATCAATGCAAATAATGTAGGAGAATTGGTTCGCTACAATGACTATAGAGCCAATATAAAAGTTGCCTATGACTTTACCGACAAGATTGACGGTGAAATTGGTGGCAATTGGGAATATACAGAATATCTTGGTCATTGGGCTCAGAGCTACTCCGATGTTGACGTTTATTCCATTCCGGTAAGCGTTTATTACAGAATTACAGAAAAGATTTCCGCCGGTCTCACATATCAATATCGCTACAGCGAATTCTCAGGTGGTTTGACTTCTTACAATGCCGACTACGGCACAAACCGCAATGACCATTTCGGCGGTTTGACTGTTCGCGGAGAACTTCTCCCGAAACTCACGGCAACCGTTTATGCGGGTGTCACATATCGCGATCCGGGTGGTTCGGTTTATGTCCAGAGTGAAGACGATACGACATTTGCATTTAACGCAACATTAGGTTATGCTTTGACAGAAAAGATAGGTTTGTTCGCAAAAGGCGCAAGAGACTTTGGCAATGCTGCAAACCGCCAGTCTTCAATCAACACATCTGGCGAATTCGGCATAAACTACAGACCCTTTGAACAGATTGTGACAACGGCAAGTTTCGTATACTTGAACACACAATACCAAATGAATCTTGGCGGACTAGATCGTGACGACGACACTTATATAGCTCGCGCGGGCATATCCTATCTCCCCAACAAGTTTATAACAGTAAGCGCAAACTATCGTTACTTTGCAAACTCTTCAAATGTTGCATATGCGACCTACAACCAACACTTGGTCGATATAACATTTGCTGTAAAATACTAATTATTTATTGTTCGTGGAAAGCTCGCATCAAAATGGTGCGAGCTTTTTTTATAAACCTAAACTGCCCGCAGATGAGATGAAAAAGGCTTTAATATATTTAATGTATTTTACGATTGCGCTAACGCTAGATGCAAAGCAAGTCCATATTGTATTTATTGCAGGCAATAGCATACACAGATGGGGAGACCATGAAAATCTGCTAATGTGCAATCTCTACAAAGACCTTCTAACAAAAGCATCCAATGATATAAAAGCGGAAGTTTTAGACGCGTCAAAAGGTTCACCCGTCAAATTGGACGGCGCTGCTCCAGACGCTGTAATAATAATTGGAGAAGGCGAAACAAATCATCCGCTTAAAGACAATCCGTCTTTTTTAAAGGAACTTAATAGGCGGAAAATCAATGTGGGAGTAATCCACTACGCCCTTCATTTCTCGGACGAAAAAGACTACAAATTTTTAGATTCCACAGTAGGAGGCCATTACGAGCCTTTTTGGTCTGTGAATCCGACTTGGACTGCCAATTTTGTCCTAGAAAAGCACCCCATAACAAACGGAGTAAAACCGTTTTCAATAAAAGACGAATACTATTTTAATATAAGATTTTCCGAAATGCCCGGGCAAAGGGTTATACCCGTAGCCAAAGCTGCTCCTCCCGACAAGGTCCGCATGTACAGATTTGGAGCACATACAGGAAACCAATATGTGCGCGACAACAAGGGGAAATTGGAAACTTTGCTATGGGTGGCAGAAAATGCCGATTCAACCCGCGGGTTTGGATACGCGGGGGGCCACTCAATATGGGCGTTTGCCCAAAAAGACTTCAGGAAACTGATGCTAAACGCCGCCGCGTGGCTCTCAGGGGTTGAAATCCCCCCAGAAGGCTTTGAATCGCCATCCATAAGCTATGATGAAATTGCTTCAAAAATAACCAAAGATGAACGCCCCGACAAAGAATATTACGAAGAAGTATGGCGCACATTTGTAGAACGCAATTCGGCGCAAAAGTAAGGGATTTCTTTCGTGAAAATTTTTCGGAGCGCAAAAAAATTCAGCATTTAAATTTTGCCACCTCAGATTGCGCCAACTTCAATCTTACTCGAAAACAGAGCTCCGCTTTGAAAATGGAGACACTATTTCTATTTTATTTAAGATAGCTGAAAGCCTGCCGGAAGATTCCAAAAGCTCGCGTATATGGTCCATATTATTGCACTCTTTCGAAATGTGCGCCAAGAAAATTTTCTCCACCTTAGAGGCGTCAAGAGCCGCCATTAACTCTATTGCGTCAGCATTGGACAGATGTCCGTGCGAACTTTTAATGCGCATTTTCAAGCTATATGGGCGCGAAGAATTGTCCAAGAGAACCGGACAATAATTGCTCTCCAGCACCAGAACATTTGCGCGCGACGCCACATCCCTTGCCGCCAGAGTGACTTTTCCCAAATCTGTCATCCAAACCAAGTTTCTATTTCCGCATCCGAAACAATACCCCACTGCATCGCTAGTATCGTGTGGTATGGAAAAAGGCGCAACGGAAATCCCGTAAAAATCAAAAGAACTCCCTGTTTCAAATATTTGCCAATTGAGAGTTTTTGTTTCCGGCATAAGATAGCGGATGGATTCGGCGGTAAGGCGGTTTGCAAATACTTTTATGCCGGAATATTTTGTAAAATTCTTCAAAGCCTTGCAATGGTCAGAATGTTCATGCGTTATAAAAACTGCGTCAATATCACCGATTTCAAGCCCCATTGAAGCCAGGTATGCACTTATGCGGCGCACCCCTACCCCCGCGTCAACGAGAATATTAATGCCGGCGTACTGAAGAAAAGCGCAATTGCCCGCGCTTGAACTTTCTATAATTTGAAACATATTTGAGAAACGACAGTATGAGAAACTGTTATACAAATCAAGCCCAAGAAAAAGGCAATTTCGCAAAAAACATCAAATCATTTGGTGCATGAATTTGCCGCGCATCGAGGCGTGCAAAGGAAATTGCATAGCCATCCATATAAATTAGGCTCTAAACAGACCTTTGCTTTTGCTCCAATCGAATAAAAAAAAGCTGCTATGCTGCTCAAAAAAACCAGCGGCGCCGCTCTTATTCGACAAATTTATTTTTACTTTTGCCGCTCCAGTTCTCTGTGGGCTATATCCTTGCGGTAGAATCCGCCTTTAAACGAAACGGTTTCGCAAAGCTTATATGCAGTATCAAGAGCCGCTTTCAATGTCGGGCCTGTTCCTGTGAGCCCCAAGACGCGCCCTCCAGAAGTCACTAGTTCTCCGCCGTCTAATTTTGTGCCTGCGTGCACAATCCATCCGCCTTGAGGAATTTCGGATTCATCGGGAAGTTTTATCTTGTCGCCTTTGCGGTAGGAATTCGGATAACCTTCCGCGCACATGACAACTACGGCGGCAAATTTATCGGAAATCTTTACTTTTGATTCATCGAGATTTCCGTTTGCAATATCATTCATTAGCTCCAAAACGTCGCTTTCTATAAGAGGCATCAGGACTTGGCATTCCGGATCTCCGAATCTGACGTTAAACTCCACAACTTTAGGCCCTTGGGCGGTAATCATTATTCCAACGTAAAGTGTGCCCCGGTAATCAATTCCCTCGTTTTTAAGCCCAGCAAGAACAGGCTCCACAATATTTTTGCGAACATCGGCTAAGACTTCCGGAGTTGCAACTGCC
>FR901610.1:36370-40162 GCA_000438015.1 Coraliomargarita sp. CAG:312
GGGCGCATACGCGCCCATTCCGCCAGTATTTAAACCGGTATCCCCTTCTCCTACGCGTTTATGATCCTGGCTTGCCGGAAGCATGATATATTTGTCTCCGCAAACCATAAGCATGATGCTTGCCTCTTCGCCCTGCATCTTTTCCTCAACGACGATTTCCTTTCCGCTGTCTCCGAATGCTTCGCCCTCAAGCATTTCCCTTGCCGCTTCAACAGCCTCGTCGCGGGTTTGAGGAATTATAACACCTTTGCCCGCAGCCAATCCGCTCGCCTTTATCACCACGTCAAACGGAGCCGAACGAATATACTTCTCGGCCGAATCGAAATCTACAAAATTAGTCCCCTGCGCCGTCGGCACGGAATATTTTT
This sequence comes from Coraliomargarita sp. CAG:312, assembly GCA_000438015.1. Lineage (GTDB taxonomy): Bacteria > Verrucomicrobiota > Verrucomicrobiia > Opitutales > Intestinicryptomonadaceae > Merdousia. Next base: position 36,739 of record FR901610.1, read on the forward strand.
TCATAAAATCTTTTGAGTACGCCTTGCTGGCCTCCAACACAGCCCCGTTTTTTGAGGGTCCGTATACCGGAATGCCTTCAGAGCGCAAGCGGTCGGCCAATCCCATCGACAAAGGAATTTCAGGGCCGCATATTACAAGATCAAACATTCCGCTTTTTGCCAAATCCACGATTCCGTCGATATCTTCGGCTTTTACGTCGGCTACTTGGCAGTCTTTGGATATGCCGCCGTTGCCCGGAGTGCAAACCAATTTCCCAAGCATGGGAGATTTTTTAACGGCTTTCACGAGGGCATGTTCGCGTCCACCGCTGCCGACTATAAGTACATTCAATTTCTTATTTTCCATAAATGTCGATTTTTAAACTTTTAGGCGCATTGCCAAAAGCTTTGTTTCTAAGAGGTTGTTTGTTAAATTGCTTTTCTGTAGAGAGACATTGCAAATATAAACATGGCTAGATTAGGCGCTATTGCCGCAACCTCGGCTGATATTATACCCCTGCCGCCAAGCGCCGTCATCACACTGTCAATTACATAGAAAAGGAAGAACAATCCAAACGTTTTCGATACGCCCACCATCGGATTTGTTCGGACTCCCGCAACCGAAAAAGGAATCGCAATGGCGACAACAATCAAACATGCAAACGGGCTAGACCAAATTGAATACCAACGCACTAGATAAGGCAAAGCCTCTCTGGATTCCGCCCCTATCGAATCGATTAAAGTCTTAGCCTCAAAAAGGGACAAATCTTTTGGACGCCGCATAGAGAGTATCATTATATTAGGCTCTTCGTCGAAATTTTTATAATACTTTTTGTCAAACCCGATGGCTTTTATAGGCCGGTGGGTATCGGGAGCGTAGGTAATTTCCTGTCCGTCGGTAAAGAACCAACAAAATTCCGTTTCGTCGTAAACTCCCTCGCGCGCCATTATGCGGGAAATCTCGCGCCCCATCCTGTCCAATATTGAAACCCTTACGCCGCGCCCCTTGTTTGTAGCCTGGCTAAATGCGTTCATATACCACAGCCTGCCGTCGCTGCGATTGTTAAAGCACAGCTGGTTGACCACACCGACTTCAGACAAATCCTTAGCATCGCGCACCTGTTTTTCCATTCTTGCGTTGTCGAAAACCGTTCTGGAATTTTCTTTGCAAAACGGTATAAGATCCGCATTCAGCCAGAGCAGAATTCCCGACAAAGCCGCGCCCGCCAACCACAGAGAACGCGTTATTCTGAATACATTCATGCCTGCAGCGCGCATAGCAGTTATTTCGTTGTTTCTGTGCATCGCGCCCAAAACGTATATTAGGGACAACAATAAGCTTATAGGCAAAATTACCGGGATAAGAGTGGGAATAAATAGGGCGTAATACAGTAAAATTTCGCGGGTGGAAGCTCCCCAATTCAATAAATCCCCCAAATGTCCGTACATGTCGTGCAACACTAATATTCCAAGCGTTACGCCTACGGCTATGACAAAAATCTTAAGCCATTCAAAAAACACATACCTGTCCAAAAGTCTCATAATAAAATATAATTGCACTTTAGCATACACGCCGCTCCTTTCAAACAAAAACTTCCGCCCGCAAAAAAACGCTTTTTTTTTGGCATTGCCTGGCAGCGAGGCGCGGCGCAATGAAACCTGCATTATAAACTGTCCAACAAAATATATAAATTGGATGTTGAAAAATTCCGCCGGAGAAATTTTAATCAACGGAGAAATTTTAATCAACCAAGTTTATATATAGAAAGTGCTTGAAACAATACGGAAGGATTAAAAATGGGGAGCAGACGGGAATTTCTAAGAGATGTAGGATGCGCAGGCCTGGCTCTGGCTGCATCGCCGATGGCATTTGCAGAAGCCGCGAACAAAGCTGAAGCAAAAAATAAAAAGGAACGCGAACTCGCACCGTACGAGAAAGACCCTGTAAGGCTTGGATTCATAGGCTGCGGGCTAATGGGCGGGCAAAATATGCGGCGCGCCCTGCAATTAGGCCAAAAAATAACCGCAGTCTGCGATGTCGATACAGGTGCATACGGATTCGGCAACGCAAAAAAATACGCCCCAGACGCGGAGACATTCGTCGACTACCGAGAAATGCTCGACAAAATAAAAGGCAAAGTAGACGCCCTTGTAATAAGCACTCCCGACCATTCGCATTTCTCGATAGCAATGAGCTCGCTAAATCACGGGTTTCCGATATATCTCGAAAAGCCAATGTGCCATACTATATACCAGATAAGGGAGCTTACCAAACTTTCAAAGCAAAAAGCGCTAACCACCCAGATGGGCAACATGGTGCACTCCGGCGACGGTATCCGCATAACAAAAGAATGGATTGCGGCGGGCGCAATAGGCAAAGTAAAAGAAGTAGTCCTCTGGACTTGCAGGCCGTTGTCTGGCTGCAATGAGCGCCCAGGAGGATTTAAGCAGTGGCCGCCTGCCGATCCCATACCTGAAACTCTCGATTGGGATAAATGGCAAAACACAGCCACTCCCGCAACATTTACAAAAAGAGTCGTTCCTTTAAACTGGCGCAGGTTTTTCAAATACGGAAGCGGATCTCTTGGGGACATAGGATGCCATATGATAGACATTCCGATGTATGCTCTCGGGCTCGGATATCCTTCCAGAGTGACTTCGCGCCAACGCGGAGGCACGCATATATCCGTTCCGCTCCAAGATGAAGTTGTCTATTATTTTGATAGCGACAACCAGGGCGAAAAAGTCAAGCTCACCTGGTACAGCGGATTTTTAAAGCCCGATAAAAACGGCAATTGGGAGCCTGGCTACGATAAATCTTTTCTGCCACCGCTTCCGGAAGAATTTACAAAATTAGGTAGGGGATACAAAGACCTGTCTATGGACGGAATTTTCTTTATGGGCAGCGAGGGTGTAATATACTCTCCGACAATGCATTTAATGGGCAAACCCGTATTGCTTCCTAAATCGCGCTGGGATGACATAAAAGACTCTATTCGCCAGACCGAGCCAAGGATAAAATATACAAACCATTTCTTAAACTTTATAGAAGGCGTACGTTCTGACATAAAAAATACGACGTCGAATTTCTCCGACATGCAACCCCTTACGGAAGTTGTGCAGCTTGGAAACTTGGCGCTGCAATCCGGCGAAGATATTTATTGGGACTGGGAAAAGATGGAATGCAAAGGCTCCAAGCGCGCCAATGACTTTATAAATCCTCCGATGCGCAGCGGATGGTATTAGCCTTTTTCCGCGCAAAGCATCGCTCTCCGCATGTGGAATAGGCATCGACTGAAATGCTTTTTGACTGTATGATAAGTAGGAATCTAAAAACTCTAATTGCCGCAGCCGTTTTTGCGGGAATTGCAATTGGGTGTTCTTCGCCCGGCAATAAAGCCCAAAACTTTGCTTTCGAAATCGCCAAAAAGTTTGAAAGCAAATC
>FR901610.1:40173-55546 GCA_000438015.1 Coraliomargarita sp. CAG:312
AAGCAAATCCGCCGCAAAAATTCCAGCCGGCTCAAGAATAGTTTGCGCCGAACAAAAGGGGTCAAGAGTATTAATATGCGACGCTTCAATTTCCGACTGGAACAAAGAGGGCGCAATTCTATGGGAATGGTCTCCCAGTAGCGACACTGCGATAGCGCCTGAACACCGAAAATGGTTCAATTGCCTAAGCGAAGTAAAACCTGTAAAAAATGCGACAGCAATTTTGGTGACGGCATCGGGCGGCGGCGTGGCGCTAGTGGACATAAAAAAGAATAAAGCCTCGTTTTATGCCTTCGACTCAGGCAACATGCATTCAGCGTGCCTTCTTCCAGACGGCAATATCGTGACGGCATCCTCGGACGGCGACCACATTTGCCTGTTCGACATAAAAAACGGTTGCCCTTCCCCCGAAAGCGCGAAGAAAAAAATCTACTACTTAAAATTCGCCCATGCCGTCGTATGGGACAAGAAACGCGAACTGCTCTGGGCAATGGGTCTTGATGAGATTGCCGCGTTTAAATATGCCCAAGAGCCCGAACCAATTCTCGAAAAAGTCGATTCAATACCTCTTTCCGGCGCGGCCTATGACGGTCACGACCTATGCGCGGTCCAGGGATTGGATCTCCTTTTCATGACAGGGAAAGGACTTAGCATTTTTGATCCCGATGAGCGAAAAATATATTTTTCAGCCAACATAGAAAAATTAAAAAGCATATCAATGAACAACGGGGCAGTAATAGTAATGCGCGCAGACGAAAGCTGGTGGTCTCAGTCTATAAGGCTTGCGGGAGCCGGCATGCTTCCAGCCGGAACATTAAAAGGGGCGCGGTTCTATAAAGCCAGATGGCTTGTACCAGACCATTTCAGCGGTAATTAAAACTTTAATTTCAAAAATTTCCCGGCATACGGAGATAAAAAACAGCTTTATGCAAAAAAGCGCAGCCTAAAAAATGGTTGCGCTTTTTGCTCATACTTGCTTAAGAAACCGCGGCGGAAAAATACCGCCGGCGATTCAATAAAAAACTTTTAGAATCCGACTTTTGGATTTGTGTATCTATTGCCCGGAGTGTTATGGTATGAACCGTACTCCGTCACAACAGCGCCCTCAGGTCCGGCTATCTGATAATGGAAAGACCCTATGCGGCTAAGCCATACGACATTTCCTTTCTTTGAGTCGGCCTTTGTGACTTTGTGGACAGTTATAAAATTTTTCTGGCTTTCAGGAACTTTCACTTCCGGCAATTGGGTATCGTCCATTTCTCCTGTTTCTCCGAAACAATAAGTGGTTCCTGCGCGCGCCTGCCAGCATTCGTTCTTTGCGGGCAAGCCATCTTGGGCAACATGGGCGTGCTCAATCAGCATTTGGTTTGGAAGGAGTATTATTTCGTGCCCAAACACTCCATGCTTGTTTTCGTGCGCCCAGAATATGCCAGCCATCCCGACATTGGGGAAATCGCCCAAATCGAAATCTGTGACCCACATATTTTCGCGCAGATTATCGCTAATCGGATATCCGAGTTTTTCCATCGTATCAAAATATGCCTGCTTTGCGGCCTCTTGATCGAATTTTCCGTTTTTATAGAACATATCTTTTGTCATTTTCTTTTGTGTTTTAAGATTTTGTGCGGCGCATGCCGGACTCTGCGTCTGGCATGGTGTTCCGTCCGCCCCGCTGGAAGCGCATCCGCTGAACGCAGCCGCGGCGGCAAATGCAACCAGGCAAACTTTTATCCTATTTATTTTTTTCATCGCCTTATTATTTTCCTTTCGGTTTGTTTCCGTCGGAGACGGCAACATTATCCTTTAACGGAACCGTCAAACGGGTTAATTTAGAATCCTGCATGGGAGGTACGGAACGCAATTTCTTTGCGGCGGCGGCGGCGTCGTTTACAACAACGCGAATTCCGACATTATAAACCTTCTGCCATGGAGCATAATCTTTTCGGATTGAAACGCGCGCCCACTTTGCCCTATCGCGCCATGAACCTCCGCGGACCACTTTTTTGCCTTCAACCGGCCGGCCTCCCAATGTTTCGGAATAATTGTCGGAAGTCCATTCGCAAACATTGCCTTGCATGTCGTAAAGTCCAAACGGATTCTGTTTGTAAGAGCCTACATTCGCCATAACGAGATTGCCGTCGTCAACATCGGAGTCATAGGGAACAAAGGCAAGTTCCGGTTCCGGATTTACGCGCGGCTGGGGGTCGATGCCGTTTACCGCAAACTTCACAGCTTGGGCATCGCAGAAATTTTCAAACGCCCCGTAATTGTCGCCGAGTTTCCCGAACCAAAAGTCTTTATCCGAGCCTCCCCTTGCAGCCCATTCCCACTGTTTTTCAGTAGGCAGGGAAACCTCTACTCCGCATTTTTCAGACAGCCACTTGCAGAATTCCGAGGCCTCGTTCCAACTTACCCTGATTACGCTCTGGTCGGGTTCGTTTGCGGGATAGCCTTTGTTTATATGGTCTTTGTAATGGCGGTCTAAATGCCCGGATGAATGGTTTTTGTCGAAAGCGGAATATTGCAGGTTGGTGACCTCAAACTGCCCCATATAGAAAGGCTTTTCCACTTTCTGGACACTCGCAGGACCTTCGTCGAAGAATCCGTCGTTGCTTCCCATGACATAGCCTCCCGCCGGAATGAGGACTAGACGCATTGAAATGCCGTTAGGCAAGTCTATCGCAAGATTTTCGGGCAGATCCGCCGTCGCCTTCATAGCCTTTGCTTTTTCTGCGTCAAACGGGAATCCGTCGGCTTTTAAGGCTGTCTTGGGATGCTTGGGGGCAGGTGCGGGCTGTTGGAATTTTTGGACTCCGCCGTCGTAGGTTATCTCCTCAGGGTTTTCATGGCGGTTGGCGTATTTTGCCAAATACTTCTTGCGGAGTTCTATTCCATTGTCGGGAATTTTACCATAAACCTCCGTCCAAGTACCGTAGCAAGGTACGTTCAAGTCTATCCAAGTAGTAAGGATTTTCATAGACTGGGCGTCCAACTTTACGCCGTTATGACCCTTTTTGAGCATTTGGATAAGTTCGCTTGTGTCAGCGTAAAATTCAAGGGGCGAAAGCATATTTTGATTGCTTTCCGGCCCGGAGCGGCGGACGTACGGATGCAGCGAAAGATAAGATTTCGGGAAACCGCGCCATCCCTTCAAGTTGCGCGCAAAATTTGGGCGGCCTTTTTGCGAGCCGTCGTGGCATCCCACACAATATCTGTCAAGAACAGGCTGAACGTCGCGCACAAAAGAATATCCTCTTACTCCCGCTATGAACTCTTTTATGTCAGCCGGTTTTTTTCTCGCCGCAAGGGCAGGCGCCGAAGTCGGGGACATTCCCTGCCCCTCGTGGCATCCGACGCAGCTTTGAACTTCTCCCGGCATTACAGTAAACCAGCTGCGCATTAAAGCCAGCGCTTTCCCGTCCTTGTCCAGCGGCTGAATCGCAATAGGTCTGTTAGCTGGAACCTTAAACATCGCCGATCCGTCTTCGGCCACAGGAACTGTGCCGTGTATGCGCTTTACATCCCACGAGCCTTCGTTGCCGATTAAATCGTGGCCGCCCGTGTCGCGATAGCAATAATGGTATTCAAATATGCGAAGCTCTTTAACGGTCCCGCGCGGAACGCCTTTCAGGCCTTCGCCCTGGTAAATGTCATTTAAGAACACATAGCCGTAGTCGATATCCGGATCTGTTTTATCCATAATTTCGGTCGGCTTCTTGCGGGCTTGGGCTGGCATGGGTTCAAACATGTGCCCGCCGGAATCGTGTTTCTTGAGCAAAGTCATATTGTCAAACTTGTCTATTAGGTAGATCCCATAGGGCGTTCCCGGAGCCTGCTGCACAGAAGCAACGATAAACTTCTCAGACAATGGATAAGGATGCAAAACTCTGGGCCACTTTCCGTCAACCAACTGGTCTACGATTCTAGCCTCGTAATCCCTGCCGTAGGAAGGGAACTTATGGACTCTACCACTTTCTTCTTTCGTGCCCTTTGAAACGTCGAACATATGCAGTTCTCCCGCCCTCGCCACGCCGTGGTGACCGCTTACAATGCCAACAAACTTGTTGGGATCGTTCGGAATCTGGCGGCAATAGAACAATGAATTAGGCCAATAACTTGTAGAGCCGTAGAACGAAGACTGGGCGGTTCCGTCGGGATTCATATGCATGAGAATTCTCGCAAAGTAATGCGAGTTGTCGGTATATTCCCAGCGTGTGTAAAGTATGCGCCCGTTGTCCAATACGACAGGCATCCAGTCGGCGTCCTGCTCAAAAGTCAATTGCCTTATGGTATTGTCTACGTCCTCAGGCGAGCCGGCATCCGGATCCAGAACGTATAGATTTGGCACATAGTCTATCCCCGTAACGCAAGGCACGCCTACAAAGCACGCAGTGCTGCAATAAAGAATTCTGCCGTCCGGCAAATACACTCCGTCGTAATTGTCTATTTTATCGTGTATGCGCGGCGTTATATTGCGAACTTTCTTTGAATCCAAATCAAGCTCGTCTATCTGCCAAAGCCCCCTGTCGTCTATAGTGGAGTACAATACCTTTTTACCGTCGTACGACACGTCTAGATCCATAATTGCATTGTCTTTTTCGGGCTTGAAAAGCAATTTTGCATCGCCGGGTTTGGAAATATCCATACTCCACAATTCATCCTTAAAGCTCTTTATGGCGTTTTCATCCCTCTTGCCGTTGCTTCTCCAAGATTTTGCAAGCAAGGCGGAATTGCCCTGCCAATTTTGAGGCAGTCCAAGGCTGCGGGTTCCGCCATGCCTTTTTACGAGAATCCAATTTTTGTAATTTTTCAAAATCGGATTTGCCAAAAGCGCCGAATCCGCAAACTTCCTAAAATCCTCAGCATCTTTCAATGCTTGGGCGTCTCCCGAAAGAATTCCTTTTTTTATCGCGGGAATGCGCTTTTCAAAATCAGCAAGCTTGCCAAACAGTTGCTTATCCTTTCCGTAATCCGGATAGTCCCGCGCGATATCCTCCATCGCCCGGCGCACATTCGCGATATCGTATCCCAAAAGCGACTCTACCTTAAGCGCATTTACTCCGTCTTCAAAAATTTTTATCCTCTCTATAAAAGCCGATTCCCCAGCATTGCGCTTTGAGGCGTTGAAACGGCGTTCCAATTCCCCGGCGGAGAACATTGAGCGTTCTATAAGAAAATCCAGCGGATACGCATAGAAATCTGTGGGCCTAAACTTGGCATCGATAGGAGAAGAGAGCGAACCTCTGTTGTCGGAGGCGGCAAACAACGCCGGCAAAACCGTTGAATTCGACATTCCGTGCACATTTTTTAGCGCTTGAGCAAATTCGGGAAAATCGGCTTCCGCCTTTTGAGCCAAGAATATAGCAGGATCGGCGTAAGGATTAAAATAGAACAGCTTCAAATCCTTGTCCCCTGCCCCTTCAAATTTAAAAATGAGAGTATTTTTACCTTTTTTTAAGTCTAGCGTCAAAATGCTTGGCGCGACATATCCGTTCCAATATTTCCCGGCCTTATAAACCGACTTCCCGTTTAAGAATACTTCGGCAACCTGCATATGGGCAAAGGAAACTGCTATGCGCATATCTTTCTTCGCCTCTATGCCCCTTTCCAGAAAAATCAAATAGTTCCCGGTAAAGCGGGGATTGTATTTTTGCAGGTTAAAAGGCTCTCCGTCCTGAATTTCGGCAATTTCCCATACCTTGCCGCCGCCGTACACAGCGTTTTCGTCGACGGGATTTTTAAGCGGGTTTAAAGCTTCCGCAATATTCCCCGGGAAAGCCTTCAAATTGACGCTAGCCCGCCAAGGCGCAAATGAAACTTCGGGCGCCAAAGATTTCTTTTGTTCCTCCGCCCACTTTGCATACTGCGGGCGCGTCTTTTCAAAAGTTTGGGCAAAAGTTTCCCCTTTTGCGTAAAGTTTGTCTGCGGCAGCCTTTGCATCGGCTTCGGACGCGCACGGTTGGGCAAAAAGCCAAGACGCACCGGATAAAGCGAGCGTCAACATAAGCAATAGTTTTTTCATGGCAATATTCTATTATTTTGTTTTTCCTAAAACGGCGCGTTCTTCGCCGGAAAATCCTCCCCCGCCGTGACGCATCATCAGCGCGCAGCGGACAAATCCCTATACATTTCAAAAGCCTCCGCAGGCTTTGCGCCGTCGTGGACTACCGCACGCACGGCTTGAATCATCGCGGCGGGATTTTCCGACTGGAAAATATTCCTTCCCATATCCACGCCCCTTGCTCCGCTTGAGATTGCTTTGTAAGCCAACTCTAAAGCGCCTTGCTCCGGAAGTTTCTTCCCGCCAGCAATGACAATAGGAACGGGGCATCCCGCAACGACCTTCTCAAATCCCTCATCGCAATAGTATGTCTTCACGAATGTCGCCCCGTTTTCGGCGCACACGCGCGTTGCCAACCCCAAGTAGCGGGCGTCGCGCACAAGATCTTTACCGACTGCCGTGACTCCAAGAGTTGGAATTCCGTACCTTGCGGTGAAATCTGCGCAGCGGGCGAGATTCTCTATGGTCTTTGCCTCGAAAGTGCTTCCGATTGCAACCATTGGGGCTATTGCCGAAGCGTCGAGTTTTATTGCGTCGTCTATTCCGACAAGGCACTCATTATTTAATTCCGTAAGGATTGTTGATCCCGCGCTAAACCTCAAAGCAAGAGGTTTTGCCAATTCCGGAGGAACGATTGAGCGCAACGCTCCGCGGGTGCACATGATGCAGTCCGCATACGGTATTAAAGGAACTATCGATATATCCATACGCTCCAAACCGCTCGTGGGCCCCATTATGTATCCATGGTCGAACGCCAGCATAACGGTATTGCCGCTCTTGGGATTAAATATTCTCGAAAGCCTCGACTTCACGCCCCAATCCGCATGAGCAGCTCCCCTAAGAAAAAATCCTTCTGATTTTTCGCATTTGTCCGTCCCGAAATTCTCGGCCTCTTTAAAGCCATCCATGTCAGCCATTTTCTTCTCCTCGTATATTATTCTTTTAATGCCTTTTCAAATTCCCTAAAAATAATCGATATTGAAACCGCTCCGGCGTCCAAACTCCCAACAGATTTTTCCCCAAGATTTTTAGCCCTTCCAAATTTAGCAGCCAAACATTCGGTGCTTTTTGCCCCTTTTTCCGCGGCCTCTGCCGCAGCGGAAAACGCTGATTCAACAGACTTGCTTCCGCGCATAGCGGCGACGGCGGGAACGAGGGCATCCATCAAAGTCTTGTCGCCAACATCCGCTTTTGTATTGGACCGCAAAGAGCTTAAGCCGCTTTCAAACGCTGTCTCCAGTTCTTCCCCCCCAAGCTCTTGAGCCCCAGCTTTAATGCCATCGGAAATCCCCATAAAAAAAGAGCCAAAAAGCGTGCTTGTGGAACCGTTGGAATGAGACATCGCAGCAAACCCGGCGTCAAAAAAAGCGTCTTTTAAATTTGATGCCTTTGACACGGCATCGTTTGCCGCCCGCATTGCCCCCTTTACGGCGGATCCGTGGTCTCCGTCACCGCAGACCGCGTCCAAAGCCGACAGTTCATTCTCGCGCGCAGATATTTCCGCCGTTGCGGCGGAAAACATCTTTTTTAAATTCTCAAGATTTAGATTCATACAATTTTAATGCGCCTTGCATGCGATTTAAATTCATTCTCCAAGGCAAGTCCAATACGGCGCGTCGCTCTTGGCGTACAGATACCTCTCCGACACTTCGTCTACAACGCAGGCGACAAGCTGGAATCCCGCCATTTCCTGGACGGTCAAAATCTCGTCAACAATGCCGCCAACTACGCAGACTCCGATTTCTTCCGCAAGCTTCTTTACCGCCCTGAAAACGATAGCCAATTCCATGGGGGTAGTGGCCCCTACACCGTTTGCCATGACAAAAATTTTCTCGCCTGTCTTCAATTTTAAGGCCTTGGAGACATCTCCAAACATTATTTTTGCGGTCTCGTCGGCAGACAAAACTTTGCATCTACCTCCACCGCCTTCGCCGTGCTGCCCCATGCCTATCTCCATTTCATCCTCGCCTAGCTCGGTTATGGGAAGCCCGTTCTGGGGATGGGTGCAACCCCTCATCGCAACAGCCAAAGTTGCTATGCGGGAATTGAACTTCTGGGCTATTTCAAGAACTTCGTCCAAGCTTTTCCCCTCCTCCGCCGCGGCTCCCGCGACTTTTATGAGAGGTATGCAGCCCGCAAGCCCCCGCCTGTCGGCGGCAGGAGTTTCCACCCCCGCGCTTATATCGTCAGCAACCAAGACGCTCTTTACTTTAATTCCTTCGCGCTCCGCCATTTTCATAGCCATATTGGCGCTCATCACATCCCCGGCATGGTTTAGCACTATAAGCAATATTCCTGCGTCGCGCTTGAACTTGCGGAGGCCGTTCAAGAGGGAAACCGCATTTGGCGCGGCAAAGATGTCCCCTACAACGCTGCAGTCCAACATTCCCAACCCGACGAAACCGCTCAATGCCGGTTCATGTCCGGAACCTCCAAGAGTCAAGACTGCAACATTGCCCTCCGGTTTTGGACGGGCGCGAACCACGAGCTTGCCTTCCTCCAGCTTTATTTTATTTGGATAGGCTGCAACCATGCCTTCCAAAAGCTCGGAAGTCAAGTTGTCAGGATTATTGATAAATTTTTTCATTTTCATGGGCGTGCTTTTCGTTGAAATTTATATTTATTAATTCGCAAACTTTCTATTTCAAAAATGAATGTTATATAAAAATGCAAGTTGCGCAAGGCATATCGCACTTGAAATCTTGTTTTATATTTAAAATTTTATTTCAAAAGTCAATCACTTTTGAAAGAATATTTTATTTCCAAAATATTGCCGATGCCGCCAATCCGAAAATTAATGAGCAAAAGCAGCATTTTCCATGGCGCGAAACAATGGGCGTTTAAAATTTCTCTAAATATGCGCCAGAAAAATCAGAAATTAGCAGACAGCAATATGAGTTTATACTTTGATTAGGCGCACAATAGCCATCCGCCCGACTATTATTCTTGAGCGCGCAAATTAACGGCCGGATAAAGATTTAAATTATCCCATTGCGGAAAAATTTCCCGGATAAAAGCAAAACCTATCTTTTACTTTGAAATAAAATTTTTCAGGTTCTCGATATTCGCCGCCGCTACTGAATAGCCCTCGCGGTAAAGGGCCTCCAGCCTGCCAAGATTTCTCTCGAGCCTATTTACCCGCAAAACTTTCTGGGGACGGATAACAAAGACTTCCCCTTTGCGCTCTAGATCCTCCACAAACTCGGCCGCCGTGTTATACAAATCGTTTTTAGATTTTAAAGTCTTCACAAAATTAGGATATTTCCCATAAAGAAAACTCATTAGAGCCGGGAATGCCTCCCGCTTTCGATACCCCGCATTTCGGGTAAGCACAACAACGTTTCTTTTAAACCCGTCGGAGATTGCCCGCCGCAAGGGAATTGCGTCGGCAACGCCGCCGTCCAAATAGGGGACTCCATCTACATACACGACAGTCGATACATAGGGCATGCTGCAAGAGGCTCTGCAAATGTTCAACAATTTGTCGATAGATTCCGGATTTTCAAAATATTGAGCCTTGCCGGTCAGGCAGTTGGTTGCGACCAAAACGAATCTCCCCGAAGACGCATATGCGTTAAAATCGTACGGATATACGGATTTCGGAAGATCGCCGAACATATAGTTGTAATCCATGACGCACCCTTGCGTCATCATAAATCTAAGGCCCGTGTACGGATGTGTTTCCTGTATTTCTATATTGCAAAAATGCGCCCTGCCCCTCTGGCGGGAAGCATACGACAAGCCATTTGAAGCTCCGGCAGAGACTCCTATTACATATGGGAAATAAATCTTTTCGTCCATAAAGCAATCCAGTACGCCCGCCGTAAAAACGCCGCGCATACCACCGCCTTCAAGGACAAGACCTGTTTTTTCCAACATGCCTATTTATTTGAAATGCATATTCTAAATTTTCAATATTTTTAGTTTACAGAAACGCATACAATAAAATATTAAGAGGAAACAATATAAACGTAATTTGCGTTTATATTTAGAGCAAAACTCTTTGCCTGTAATATGTTAAATTGCAATAACGTGTACAAGATCCATCAAACTGCGCCAAACTTTAAAATATTGGACTGCACAATCCGCGACGGCGGGCTCGTAAACGACAGCAACTTCGACGACGAAACCGTGCGTTCGGTCTATGAAGCCTGCGCGCAATCCAACATAGACATAATGGAAATCGGCTTTAGGGACAGCGATAAGTTTTTCCCGCGCGGCAAATACGGCAAATGGAGATTTTGCGACGACGGCGACGTGGAGAAAATTTTGGATGGAGAAAAAAAAGTCGCCATATCTGAATTGGCCGATGCTGGAAAATGCGACTGGCGGGACTTTCCGACTGGCGGGACTTTCCCAAAAAAGAAGCAAGCCCCGCTGATATAATAAGGTGCGCTTTTTACGAGAATCAAAAAGACGAAGCGATTGACATCGTTAACTCTTGCGCAGATAAAGGATATAAAACCGCCTTGTGCATGATGGCCGCCTCCACCCTCGACGAACAAACCATAGACCGCGCGCTTGAAGATTTCGCGCGCACCCAGGCAGATGTAATTTATCTGATGGACAGTTTTGGAGCCCTAATGCCCCGGCAAGTTGAAATATTGTCCGAGAAGTACCGCCAAGCCGCCCACACGTCGGGGAAGTTATTTGGGATACACTGCCACAACAACCTCCAATGCGCTTTCGCAAATACCATAGCCGCGATAGCCCACGGCGCAGATATTGCCGACTGCACTTTTGCGGGGCTTGGGAAGGGAGCCGGGAACTGCCCTACGGAAATGCTGGCAAAATATGTCGGCAGAAATTATGGCTTGCGCCCAATCCTTAAAACAATAGAGAATTTTATAGAACCGATGAAAAAACATTTCCGCTGGGGATTTGATTATCCTTATATGATGAGCGGATTGTCAAACCGCCATCCGCGCATTGCAATGGAGTTTGAAAAATCCGTTTCCGGGGGTGTGAAAGAATCCATAGTCGATTTTTACGATAGCAATTTCAAAGAGGACATATAAATGACCCCCAAAACGCTGTTTTTTTGTACAGCCGCAATCTTTGCATCTGCCTTCTCCGCTTTTGCGGGCGGGGCGTATGCGGTGAAAGACGGAGACGCCGTCAAAATAGGCAACGACTACATAGAAAGGACATTTAAGTTTAACGGCGGCTGCCTGATTACCGAAAGCCTTTCAAATAAAATCTCGGGCAAAACAATTTCCGCCCGCGCAAAACAGCCCGACATAATGATTCCGGAAGAAGATAAAAACGCGACTGGAGGATATTTTAAAACGCGCAAAATCCCGGAGACTAAAATCCAAAACGGCATGCTGGAATGCGAAGTCGGATATCGGCGCGGAGATTTGGAAATAAAAAGGATTTTCAAAATTTTTGACGATTCTCCCGCCATATCTTGCGACATCTATTTTAAGGGCAAAGCTCCAGCCCCACTAACGGGAAAAACGCAAAATTTTGCCGACAAGCGCAATATTGAAAGCGTAAATATCGCCAAAGAGCGGTCAAAAATAGCGGTCTTAGACATGCTAGACTTCAGCGGGAAGCACTGGAAGGTCAGAACAGTGGAATTTTTCGACGCAACCGACCACAACAACAACCTGGTTTTTGAAAGAAATACCATATCGTACAGGGAAAACTCGATGCGCGGCAACCTGCTTTTCGCCGAAGACGCAGAGAGCGGTTTTGGCTATTTCGTTCTAAAGGAAGCCCCTTGTTCAAGCGTGCAACTGGCATATCCGGGCGCCGATTTCATAACTGACTTCGGAAGAACCTCCCTAATAGGAGCCGGCATAGATTCCGCAGACATATCCGAAAGCAAGTGGACGCGCGCATACGGCTACGCGTTCGGAGTTTGGGAAGGCGGCGAATTTGAGCGCCTTTGCGCGCTTAGAAAATACCAAAAAAACCTGCGCAAGCTCTACCCCAAGCGCGATGAAATGGTAATGATGAACACTTGGGGAGACCGCGCGCAAGATACGAAGGTGACTGAATCCTTTTGCCTGAATGAAATCCGCCTCGCCGCAAAGATGGGCATAACGCATTTCCAGATAGACGACGGTTGGCAGGAGGGCAAAAGCGCCAATTCGGCATACGGCGGCTCTTTTAAAAATATATGGAGCAACCCCGACTACTGGACTCCGTCAAAAAGCAAATATCCAGAAGGGCTCGGAAAAGTCTCAAAAGAGGCAAAAGAGCGCGGTGTTGAACTCTGCCTCTGGTTTAATCCCAGCGCGCAGGAAAATTACGCCGACTGGCAAAAAGACGCCGAAGCCATGAACAAACTCTACGATTCATACGGAATCCGGACGTTTAAAATAGACGGCCTACACATTCCCAACCACCAATCCCAGGAAAAAATCCGCGCGATATTCGATGCAGTTCTCGCCCATACAAACAACGAGGCTGTATTTAATGTCGACGCCACGGCCGGCCGCCGCGGAGGATACTTTTTCTTCACCAAATACGGCAATATTTTCCTCGAAAACAGATATACCGACTGGCAAAACTACTATCCGTATTGGACTCTCCGAAACCTTTGGATGCTCTCAAAATATGTCCCTGCCGAACGCCTCCAGATAGAATTTCTAAACAACCGCCGCAACGCCGATAAATACGGAAAAGATTTATTCGCGCCGAAAAATTACGACATACGCTACCTCTTTGCCATAACTATGGCTGCCCAACCGCTGGCGTGGATGGAGGCAAGCGGATTGGACGGTTCGGATTTGGAAAAACTCGCGCCTCTAATAAAAAAATACAATGAAATCAGCCACAACTTCCATAACGGCATAATACTGCCAATAGGCGAAGAACCCGACGGAAAATCTTGGACAGGATTCCAGTCCGTGTCGTCTCCGGATTCAGGATGGCTGCTTGTGTACCGCGAAAACAATCCCGATGCCAAAACGCGCCTTTCCACATTCCTTCCGGCAGGAACTAAAGTATCGCTTGCCTCTGTGCTAGGAGAGGCGAATTCCTTTAACTGCGAAGTTGGAGAAGGCGGCAAGATAAGTATAGAGTTGCCGGACAAAAACTCTTTCGCACTATTCAAATACAAAACAGAAAAATCAAACTGACATGAAAAAATTATTGATAATAGCGCTGTTCTTTGCCGCAGCGTTTTCCACGCTATGGTCAAAAGAAGTAAAACTCCTGACAATAGGAAACAGTTTTGCCGACAGCGCCTTTAAATACCTTCCGCAAGTCGCCGCATCCGTGCCTGATTGCGACCTGGTAATGGAGCGGGCAAACCATGGCGGATGCGAATTGGACAGGCACTGGTCTTACATACTGCGCGAGGAAAGCTCCCCGGATGTCAAGCTGTACCGCAAATCCACCGCCTCGCTTAAGGAAATTTTAAAAAGCAAGAAATGGGACTTTGTCACAATCCAGCAGGCAAGCCACAAGAGCTGGCGTCCCGAAACCTACCAGCCTTTTGCGAAAAACATCAAAGAATATGTGAATAAAAACGCTCCGTCCGCTGAAGTAGTACTGCAACAAACCTGGTCTTACCGCTCAGACGATCCAAGAATAAGGAAAGGCGGAGAATGGAACATCGACCAAACAGAAATGTTCAAGCGCCTGGAACAAGCTTACGCCGAATGCGCAAAAGAACTTGATTTGCGGATAATACCTATGGGGCTAGCAGTGCAAAACGCCCGCAACGGACAAAAAGTAAAATTTAAAGACTACGGCGCCGATGCTTTAAAGAAAATGAAATATCCCGATCTCCCCGACCAAAGCGGCTCTATCGTTGGAAAGCTAAGATGGGCAAAGGGCAAAGACGGCAAAATGCGCATAAACCGTGATTCAATACACTTGAACGAACGAGGTGAATATCTGCAAGCATGCGTTTGGTTCGCGTTCTTTTTCGGGAAAAACGCCGAGGAAATAACGTTTGTTCCCGATGGCATCAGCCCAGAAGACGCCAAATTTCTGCGTTCCGTGGCGCAGAAAACAGTTTCCACCTTCAAGCAACCCAACGCCCAGCAATAAAGGCATGGGCACTGCTTCCGGGCGCTCTAATAATACCGGACAATATTTGTTGAAAATTTTTCAAGAGCAAATACAAATATTACATTATGAAATCTTTAAAAATTATATTGGCGGCAACCGCAATGCTTGCGGTTTCATTTGCGTTCGCTCAAGAAAACAAGGAGCTGGTCTTTAATTCCACAAGCGCGGCAATGAATAAGGAAATCCCGGCGTATGTAGTGCTTCCAGACTCTTACGCTTCGGACAAAAGCGCGCGGTATCCTGTAATATACCTTCTACATGGATTCGGCGGGGACTACAAGACGTGGGCAAAGCATACAAAGCCGAATTTGCAGCAGCTGGCATCGCTATTTAACGTAATCTTCGTATGCCCGGAAGGGGCGCGCAGCTGGTACTGGGACAGCCCTGTGGATCCATCGCTAAGATACGAAACCTATATCGCAAACGAATTAATACCGCAGATCGACAAAAACTTCCGCACCATATCCGACCGCAAAGCCAGGGCAATAACCGGATTCAGCATGGGAGGTCACGGGGCATTATGGCTTGCAATAAGGCACCAAGACCTGTTCGGAGCCTGCGGATCATTAAGCGGAGGAGTAGACATACGACCGTTCCCGTACAACTGGGATATGGCAAAATCTCTCGGAGAAAAATGGGACAACCAGAAAAACTGGGACGACCACACCGTAATGACTCAGCTTGACAAAATTCGGCCTGGACAGCTTCAAATAGCCATAGACTGCGGAACCGGAGACTTTTTCTACGAAGTCAACGAAAAGCTCCATAGGGAACTTCTATACCGCAATATTCCGCACGACTACACTGTCCGACCCGGAGCGCACAACCATCCGTATTGGAATAACGCGATAGATTTCCAGACGCTTTTCTTTTCAAAGTTCTTTGCCTCGCAAGCCGCAAAGAAATAATATCCCACTGTAAAATAGGCGCAATACACATGCGTTAATACGATTTCATCATGGCGCGACGGAAATAAAATTCTAAAAATTGCGCCAAGTTAGGGAAAAAGCGCGGGAAAATCCGCGCTTTTTTTTGCGCCATTATTCATTAATAAATGTTGGAGAATAACCTATTAAAAAATTCCGCTGCCAAGAAAAACTTGAAATCTCAGACGGCGTATGCAATATAATAAATACGACCTCTGCAGTGTTCGAGACTGCCCTACCGGTTCCCCGCCTTAATGACAATATTTAGGGAGCTTGACCTGAGGCGATGGCTGTCAGGCCGTTTTCAGACGGAAGGCAAAAGTCGCATCGGAAGCACCCACCTCGTTTTAGGAGG
>FR901610.1:55604-55793 GCA_000438015.1 Coraliomargarita sp. CAG:312
GGGGGTCCCTTTTTTTATATCTGTGCTGGCGCTATATCAAAAAAAGCAACCATCTTCATTTATAAGCCGAAGACAAAGTTTGTTTTAACAACTTTTCCGAAAAGCTTGGACTTTGCGTTTCTTCTATTAAGCTTGCAGCTTAACGCACGAAGAAATTCTTGTGCAGCTGCCACCCCAACCTAAACGGGC
>FR901610.1:55804-56352 GCA_000438015.1 Coraliomargarita sp. CAG:312
ACCCCAACCTAAACGGGCCGCCGTTTTTTTCCACAAAATCCGAAAGGGCTTTGAGCAGCGACCTGTCGCGCGCCATGCCCCACTCCGGATGCAGCCAAACGCTTGAAGCCCGGGCGGCGGAAATAATGCGCAAATATGCGTCCAACTCGTCCGGAGAAGAAACTATAAGCTTAAGTTCGTCCGCCCTCAAAAGAGATTTTTCCAAGGGCGGGCAAAGAAGTTTAGGGCTTAGCGCGACCCAATCAAAACGCGCTCCTTCGCGCTCTAAAATCGGCAAAGTTCCGGATGTCTCAAGATGGGCTTTTATGCCCTCAGAATTTAAAAGCTTCAATATCGGAATCAAATCGTGAATGCACGGCTCTCCTCCGGTAATGACGACAATTTCCGCGCGCGAAGACTTCGCAGCCCCAAGGATTTCCTCCGCCGACATCCCACAGGCAGGTCTCCCTTCCCATGCTGTTTTTGAATCGCACCATGGGCATTTCACATTGCAGCCGAACATTCTCACAAAATAGGCGCGCCTGCCCATATGGCAGCCTTCGCCCTGT
>FR901610.1:56360-58521 GCA_000438015.1 Coraliomargarita sp. CAG:312
GGCAGCCTTCGCCCTGTGCGGAAAGAAAATGTTCGGCAATGGGATATTTCTTCATACGGAAAATATCAAGCTAGATTTTCCTCGCAATAGTATGCGGTGTTCTTTTTGTCTTCGCTGACCTCGACAGCCACTACGCGCACGCGTGAATCGGTGTGTTCGCGCACCATTTTGTTGAAAATTTTATACAGATGCGCGGCAAGCCCCTCGCAAGAACACTGGTCAACAATATATATATTCCAAGCCTCAGGCGCCGCAGCGCGCAGTTTATCTACTACGGGATCATCCTTAGAAAACACGCACGCATGGTCCAAATGTTCATCTATCCAAGCCTTTAGAAATTTCAGCTTGCCAAAATCAACTACAAAACCGTTTTCATCGGTATTGTAGCATGCAAAAGTCACGGATATATCCCAGTTATGCCCGTGCACAAAAGAGCAATGCCCGTCGTGCCTGTGCTGGCGGTGGGCAAAAGGTATATCGAAGTATGTTTTGCGGCATGTAAGCATAATTTTTCAATTTTTGGGTTGATATATGGTTGCGAAGATTCGAGGAGATTATCCGAAATTTTCTGTGAAAAAACATCCCAAAGGCGCTATTGCGGCAAGACCAGTTTTTCGAAAAACATCCCGTAATATTTTACCGCCCTTTCAATCATCTCAAGTGAAAAACCCTCGTTTGGCGCATGCAGATTATCCTGCGGAGTAAAAAGCCCCAGCATAAGGCAGTCCAACCCCGTTATTTTCTTTATTTGCGACATTAATGGAATGCTCGCGCCCTCCCTCAAATATATGGGCTTGTTGCCGAATACCGCCTCTACGCACTCCTCCATTTTAGCGAAAGCCTTTGAAAGCGCAGCCGATTTCGCATCGGAAGGGGTAGCCTTTGGATCGACAAAATACGGGTCGCCGCAGGAGTCGTAATCTATAAATTCCACCTTTATCTGGCTAGGGGTTCTGGCGCGCATTGCGGATTTAACTTTTTCCACGACATCCTTTGTCGATTGCGGAGGAACTGTCCGGCACGATATTTTGCAGAAACATTCTGAGGGAATTACAGACTTTGAATCCTCGCCTTGATATCCTCCGCCTATTCCGACAAATTCGACAGTAGGCAGCACGCGCAACGCCTCGGAAGGAGTGTGTCCTGGCTGGGAATAAAGCTCCTTTATCCCCAAATGGCGCTTTATTTCAGTCTCGTTAAAAGGACTTTTTCTAATCTCCGCGCGCTCCCAATCCGAAAGTTTTGCAAGGCCGTCGTAAAATCCGTCTATATTAACAAGGCCGTCTGGAGAGTGGAGACTGCCGCAAACTTCTGTCATTGCCTGGATGGGGTTGTATATAGCGCCTCCAAACATTCCCGAATGGACATCAGTATTTGCCCCCTTAAAAACCGCATCGAAACTGCCCGTTCCCCGCAATCCGATTGTGACGACAAGCTGGTCTAGTGACGCGCTTGAAGTGTCGCTTAACATTACAAAATCGTACCCCGAAATAAAATCGGAATGCTCCTTTATAAAATCCGACATGCTTGGGCTTCCGATTTCCTCCTCGCCCTCAAGCATAAAGGCCACATCAATAGGGGCGTCGGGATTTTCTTCCAAGAAATTTACCAAGCCGCCAATCACGCACGATGTCGGGCCTTTATTGTCCGCCGTCCCTCGGCCCCATACCTTTCCGCCACATACAACAGGCTCAAACGGGGGAGTTTTCCACTTCCCAACAGGATCAACAGGCTGCACATCGTAATGGCCGTAGCACAACACTCGAACTCTGGGCGAACCTGACTTGCAGTCGCGCTTGGCTATTAGAATTGGATGTCCAGGCGTTTCAAAAAGAGAAGCCTCAAACCCGAATCCGGAAAACGCATCCTTAAGGAACTCGGCGCATTTGCGCACTTCGCAAGCGCGGGACGAATCCGCCGAAACGCTTTCGAACTTAACAAGGTCGGATATAAATTTTAGTGTGTCAAATTTCATTTTAATAAATAATATACTCCCAGAAATACAGCCGCCTGAGAAAGCAAAAACGCAGTCCACGCCAAAGCCGCCGTTCGCCAGGCTACGCGGAAAGAATACTTTATAAGCGGCAAGAAGAAAAGCATTAAAGCGCAGGCGCAAAGCCCCGCCGGGCCGCTTTCCAATGTTGCGGCGGCGGGCGCAATC
>FR901610.1:58527-71662 GCA_000438015.1 Coraliomargarita sp. CAG:312
GCGGCGGGCGCAATCCACAAAACCGACGACGCAAACAAAGAAAATCCGAATGGCGCAAAAAAATTCCCATAACTTCTAAAAGACACCGCAGCCAACATTCCTGCGCCTCCTGCAAAAGCGCCCGCAAGGGCGGTAGCCATATGGCCGCCAAGCTTTATATGATGGTAGTACGGCAAAAATTGGAGTATGTCCATATATGCAATAAAAGTCTTGCCGCAACCTACGGCAAGACTTTAAAAAAAATCTTCTGCTTGCGGATTAGCGGCGTTCTAGCAAGCGCATATTCTTTGTAATAGCGTTGAATATCTGCTGGCTCTTCATCAGGTTTCCAGAACCAAAACTAATCTCTATGGCAACCTCCTCGTTCGGAAGCTGCTCAAGCGATACTACAATCTGCTCGTCAAGCAGCGCCCTTGCGTATACCAGCCAGGAGTTGTTTCCGGGAATTTGTCCCACCCTAAAATATTTCAAGTCCTCCAACGCCAAATTGGTCGCTCTAAAAGCGGTATTTATATTTCCCACGACCTTTCCGCTGAAAGTCCCGGAAATCTCATCGTAAGAAGCCATTGGGAAAGACGGCGAGTCAACAACGACATTTGTCGTGCAGGAACAAAGCAATATCCCGATAGATGAAAGGGCTAAATATATTATTTTTTTCATAATAGTTTATATCATGCCAATGATTTTATTGTTTGCAACATTTTTAATCGGAGGATTTGCAATCTTTGCAAAGTTTTTCTGACCGCCCATTAACAAGCGGCTTTTAAGATATCCCGGCGGAAAGCTCTTTAAATGTTCCGACAACCCCGACAATATTTCCGTATTTTAAGACTCCAGCCATAGATATTTCCATAATGCGCAGCTCCCCGTCTTCAGAGTCGCTATAGCTTAATATTAATACTTTTCTATCGACCTTTCCGGATAAAATTTCCTCCAAAACACTCCTGGTGTTTGCGCGGGCTTCGGGCACAATTGCATCGAAAAAATCCTCCAAGTTATTAAAGGGCAAAATATCGTCCGGACCGCTTATAACTTCAAAACCGTAAGTTTTAACATCCATATACCAAACGCAAGCCCCGCACGCCCTCATAGCCAAATCGAGGCTGTTCTTTAGATTCTCAAGAGAGCGCGACCTCGCCAGCTGTTCGGTAAAATCCAAAAATGCCAAAATATAGCACCATTTTTCGCCGTCTCCAAAAAACACCGGAGCGCCGCGGCATACAATGCGTTTTTTGCCGCTTAGAGATGTTTCAAAATATCCTGAATCGGAAACCGAATCAAAATCGTACATCAATATTGTGTCAACTGGCTTTGAACTTCTTACGGCAGACTTTATTTCGTCGGATAAATTTGGATCTTTGAAAATATTTAGAGAGCCCACCAGAGAGTCTTTTCTTCCGCACATTCCGAATATAATTTTGTCGGCATCGTTGGCGGTAATTAAAAAGCCTGAATCGTCGTAAATCTCTATGCCAATGGGAAGAGAGTTTAATGTGGCGCCAAGACGCTTGTATAGCGCCCTGTTTTTCTCCGACAATTTTCTATATTTCCTATTTAGGAAAAACTCTCCGATTATTATTCCGAACAAAAGCGCGATAAAAGCGCCAGACAACACAATTGGAGGGAAATACCGGACAAAGAAAGACGGAGGCGAGTTGATTATCGCAGCCCTGCCAGGGACAAGGGAATCGTCTATATTCCATCTAAGCAAGGCTTCATAGTTATATATTGGAATGGGCGGAATAGATTCGGCCTTACTGCCGCCAACACCTCCCGTTCGCAGGATTTTAAGGGTTCTTTCGGCCGCAATCCTTCCATTTTCGGAAGCATTTACCAAGTATCCCCCGACAAATCCGCTCTCCACAAGATTGTCTATCACCGTAAAGACGGGAACATTGCAGACTTTCGCAAGCGCGGGATAAATTATCTGCGGATTGTGGTACAGCCCTTTGTCGTCGCGCTGCCAAGTGAGCAAAATTACCGCGCTTCCTTGTGGGAACCCGCTGGCGGACTCCAAAAAATCCTCTGCGGAATCGGCGTCTAATCCGTATGAAAATTCAACCGTTTTCGAATATTTTTCAAGCTGGCGCTTTGCCGCGCGGATGTAAAAATTTCCAGTGTCGGTTTTGTCGGAAATAACATAAACCTTGCCGAGTTCCGGGAGCATCTTTCTTGCGGCTTCAAAAGTTTTATCAACCCCTATTTCCGCCGCGCAAACGGCAATATTTTCCGCCGGGCTGCCGCCTTCCCAGACAGAGGCTATAACAACCGGAAGCGCGCATCCACCATCCCTGCAAACATCCACGACAGCCTCTGCAGCCTCCAAGTCCGAAGCCACAACTACATCGGCCTTTGAGCCGCTCTTGAGAATCGCCGACAGCATGCGGCGCCTGACATCCCTATCCGATATATTTTTGGAATCCAAATAGATGTTTCTTAAATCCACATCGAATTCCGAAGATTTCAAAGCCTTCTCAAATGCATCCCTGACTTTGCCGGTCCAAATATGGTTGTCGTGGTAAGACCCTACAAAGACGACATTTTTTCTGGCATTATCCAAAGCTCCCAGCAAGTTTGCCGCAAACGCTAGCAAACAAATCGCAAATAAAACTTTTTTTATGCGCCTCATGAAAAAATTATCCGCCGGCTAGTTATCCCGCTTTTCACCATCGGGAAGTTCCCACCTTGAAAGGCGCGGAATCCACCTTGGAACCGATTTTTTATAAAGGATATAGTCTCCTCCAAAACGCTTTTCAAGCCCCTTTTCCTCAACAAAAATAAAATAAACCGTATTTATTATGAAGAAAACAACCGTCCAAGTTAGAATCTGGAACGACCCCAACAGCATCGACTCGCCCAACAACATCGCAAGCACCCCGCTGAGCATGGGATTTCGAACGAAACAATACGGACCTTTTACAACAAGATTCTGTGTCGGAGCCCATGGCGCGAGCGTCCCCTTGCCGACTTTCCAAAATAGAACCATCGTCCAGACCGCCAGCGCCGCACCCGCAAAAAACGATATAAATCCCAAAGCCAAAAACAAGCTCGACGGCAGCGCAAATTTATAACCGCCAAAATATAAAAACAATGCCGGAATTACCACCAGCGCGTTAAACGGCAATACTAATACAGCTTTAATCCACTCGCTCATGATTTGAATTTACTAAGACATCTCGGGATTTCAACAAAAAAGCCGACTTTATTGCATCAATATTTGAGATTATTTTATAGTTTTAAATATCATAAAGGGGACAAACCCGGCGCGGGAAAAGCTTCAAATGCCAGAAACGCAATTTAATAATCGAGTTTCCCGCAAAAATATAAACAAGGAGGAACCTTTCATCAAGGTTCCCCCCATACAATTGCAGTAAAAAAAAACGTATAGCGGTTGCAAAGCGGGCAATAAGCGCGCCGCAAAATCCGAAGACTCTGCGGCGGGCGTTTTGAGGAATAAATCCCTACGCCTCCACTCTTATCTCTTTTATAATAGCGTTGGGATCTCCGTTGGTTGCGGAAACTTGAACCTTTAAAGCCTTTGCCAAAACAGGCTCAAACTTGTTTACAACAAGCTTTTGGTAATTGTTTTTTACATCGGCTAAGACCTTCTCGGAACCGTCCTCTAAAACCGCCGTCACCTTGTAGTCTTTTACAATTTTAGGCTGAGGCCCGCGAACCATTGTCTTCAACAAATAATCCGATCCAGTCTGGGACAGCGGAGTATTTCCGGGCTCAAATATAAAACGACCCGGCGAAAACTTTTGTGGAGACCGCCAATCCAGCCTAATCCAAGGGCTAGATGAAACGGGTGCAACCCACCGGTTTTTATTTTGCTTTGGAAGGTCTATCGTTATTCCGCTTATGACATTTTCCGGCGAGGAGTCGGCTATTGACTCGGAAGCCGTCACTTTGGCGCTGCGCGCCAAATCCGCAGGATCTTCATTTTTTAACCCTAGAATGGTTTGGTCGTCGCGCAACAAAGTCTGCTGCAACTGCTTAACCTTTTCCGGATTCGCCCTAAGTTGCGCCGGAGTTATTTTATCGTCAACGCATATTACGGCGGCAGTGCCAACAGCTTGGCCAACCGCGGCACACGTGGACATGACGCGCGTGGAGCTGAAAGCCACATGCGAACAGCTTATGTTTCTGCCGGCCATCATCAAGTTTTTAACCTTGTTTGAATAAAGGCTTGAGAATGGAATATTATAGCATGGCACATGCCCTTTTTGCCTGCAGGGATGGCGGTCGGACGCATAGAAGCCCTTGGCCGGATGGTCGTCCATAGACCAGCCTCCAACTGCAACTGAATCGTCAAATTCCTTCCATTTGCCTTCGATATCGTGCTGTGTCATCAGATGCTCCCCGCGAATCCTGTTCGTATCCCTGCGTCCTGGAAGCATTCCGATTGTTTCAAGCGCGCGATTTTCCACGCCTTCGTATTTGCCGCTATTCTTTATGTAGTCCCATACGCCCATGACTATGGACAGAAGCTCAAAACGCAGCATTTCGTTGTCCCTTATCGCGTCGTAAACGCCCCCAAGCTCTATCCACCAGTAGCCGTAGGAAAGCCCGTCGCCTTTTATGCTGCGGAACTTCATTTGTTCGGGAGTAATTTTCTTAGCCCAAGACGGCGGGACAAAAGGCATAGGCTTATCGTGCAAGCGCGAGGTAATCATAAGAGTGGAACCTTGCCGCGTGCCGATCTCGTCAAAGTCTGCAAGGGACTCCCCGTAAGCGTCAACGCCTTCCCTGCCAGTCATAATTTCGGCTCCCGCCTCCATTCCAAGGCGGCAGTCACCAGTGGCGTCGACAAATATTTCCGCCTCAATGCGGTATCCTTGAAGAGTAGTGTCCGAACGCACCCATGCCGCTGTTATCTTATCGCCATCGGTCTCGGTTTTATATAATGTGGCATCCAAAATCAAGGTGAGATTCGGCTGGCTCACGCACTTGTCATACAGAATGAAGTCCCACATTTCCCAAGCAAGCTGCGGATTGTGCGCCGCGTTTTCGAGTTTCAACTCCTCTATTATTCCGCCTTCGCGCCATCCTACGCGCTCTGGGTTGACCCCCAGGGGATGCATTCTAACCTCCGAACTTGAATTGCCTCCAAGCCGCGAGCGGTCTTGCACTAAAATGACTTTCTTGCCTTTTCGAGCCGCGCTTAGTGCGGCGGATATGCCAGCCAATCCCCCGCCGGCAACCAAAAGGTCGCACTTTAAATCCACCCGTTTCATAAAGAACTCGCCGGCCAAATTCTTAGCGTCTTTGGGCGCCTGAATTTTCTGCAAACGCGCGGAATTTTCATCACTCGGCAAAGGGCGCGCAAGCACCTGCGGAGCTTTTACTACTACGGAATATCCCAACATAGACGCGGCTGCGGAAGCCAAAAAACCGCGTCTTCCAAATTTTTTTCCTGAAGATTTGTCCATAACAATATATATTTTTTTCCCCAATACAGGTTAAGCAACTACGAAAAAAAGCTCCCATTGTCAACAAAAGCCTGCTAGATTAAATTAAAATCTTTTATTATGCTTGAAAAATTGTCCGACTCTGCGAGTATCGGGAAATGTTTTACTTGGGGAAAATATCCGCGTTAACTGCCGCTATTTGCGCTATGTGCGCAGTGCACTTAAGCGTAGCCGCGGAGGATGTCTCGCCGAATTCCGCAAACAACCCGCCTGAAAATGCAAAAAAGACAACTCCAGAAGACTTTGACGGAATCGCATTTCTTTCGGATGGCAATTATAAAAATTCGGAACGCACAAAAACCGCAATACGCTCGGCTACAGGCTCGCTAGAGGCTGGGATGCCGGCGTTAGCCCAGGCTATAATAGAAGAATTTTTGTCTAAGTCTTCTCCTGATGAAAATCTTAGGGAAGACTTGACGGCCGTATATGCGGACGCGCTAATTGCGCAAGGCAATTTTGAGCTGGCCCAAAAACAGATATCCCAAATAAAAGAGGCCGCGAACTCGCCCCGCAACAAAATCAGAAAAGCGTTGATTGCAATAGGATTAAACCGGCACGACTTGGCGGATGAATTTTTGGAGGGCATAGACCCGTCGGAAGTCGGTGCTGACGACATTGTATGGTACCATCTTGCAAAAGGATACGCTTTATTTGAAAGCTCAAAATTGCAGGACGCCTTGAAAGAATTTGAAGCGGCAAAGAAATCCGCTAAATCCCAGTACGCGCTCGCCGACGCACAAATCGCCATAAACATATGCAAGCTGTCAGACGATTTTAAGGGCGCAAAGCTGGACGAAATAGAAAAAGACTTGTCCGATAAAGTCAGGTTCTACATGGGAACTCCGGCAGGATTTCAATTCGCCAAGCAATACGCGGCTGTCCTGTTTAAACTCGGCAAAAACGACGAGGCCATAGAAGTCATAAACCAACAGCTTGGAATCCAGCTGGCACAGGATATAGACAAAGACGAATTGCGGGTAATAGCGGCCGCGATGACTAAAAACCGCCAGAAGCAGTCTGAAATGCTGCAGGAGATACTAAATACGACATCTTCGGCGGGAGTCGCAGAATACGCCCTTTCCCTATTGGCGAAGTCTCCAGACACACAGCCGCAAAACTTTGAGGAATTTTTGGAAAACATAGCCAAAAACGGCTCGCCAAGGATATGCGACAGAATCCTTTTGGAAATAGCGAAGCTGCGCCTGAAAAAAGGCAGCGCCGAACGCGCGGCGGAAACGGCCTCAAAGTTACTTGAAGATTTTCCGGCGTCGCGATACAGGCCTGACGCGCTGCGGATTTTAGCATGGGCTGCATTCTCCCAAAAAGGCGGCAAAGCGCCCGAATATAGGCTTGCCGCCACATACCTTATAGCCTTGGCGGATATGGAAAAGAACGCGGACCGCAAGAACGACTTAATGCTTCTGGCGGCCGACTGCTACTATCTAAACAAAGACTTCTCCACTGCGGCGGAAATATATACAAAACTCTTTGAAACAATGCGTTCGGAACGCGGAGTCCTCTTAAACAGAACAGTGGAGGTCTTATTGATTCTAGACGATATAGAGGCCGCAAAGAAAATAATAGATTCCTCGTACAAATTAGACGGGATAAGCGAAAATGACCTTTGGAACGCTGAATGGAAATTGATTTCCAAACTGCGCGAAGACGGCGAAACTAAAAAAGCCCTAGAGCGGATAGAGCGCGCAATTTCCGACGATTCCGGCGTTCCGGGAACCGTGCGACTCAGAATGCTCTGGCTTCGCGCGCGCTTAAACGACGGGGAAACCGACAGCCGCAAAACGATATCGATTTGCGACAAAGTATTGAAAGAACTTCCCAAAATAAAATTTGAAGACCCGACTAGCGCCGAAAGAATTGCGTCAAACACAATGCTTATGAAAGCGCGCTGCTACGAATCTCTGGGCGAGAACGATATTGCCTACGAAATATACAAAACTCTGCGCTCCGAATACCCTGAATCCCAAGCCGCCCAAATATCGTACCTTTACCAGGCTAGGTCGGAAGCCGCCGAAATGCGCTATGCTTCCGCCCAAAAGATATGCCAAACATTGGCGGACTTATACCCGCGCGGCAAATACCGCTACGAGGCAATGTCGGATGCGGCGCATTATTCGCGGATGATTGGCGTGGACGCCAGCTATAAGGCGGCTCTCTCAATATTGGACAAACTCTGTTCCGAATACCCAGAAGACTCACGCAACTTTTATGCCAGGATGTCCCAGGCGGAAATACTAAGGCTGATAAACGCATTCGCCGAAGCCCGCTCGCTTTACAATGAAATCATAAACAAATTTCCGGACCACCCCCAAATATATATCGCATGGCTAGGGCTTGGCGACAGCATTTTGGCCCAGCCTAAACGCGCCGCAGACGCGGCGGACGCGCCGCAGACGCGGCGGTCATTTTCGAGAGGCTTTTTTATCTTCCTGAAATGCCGCTGGATGCAAAATCGGAAGCCGCTTTTAAATGGAGTTTCGCGCTAGAAAGGGCTGGAAGGGAACGCGAGGCAAACGAAATACGCTGGCTTACGGCATCCCAAATTCTTTCGGACAAAGGCGCGAAAGCCCATCCGGCCGCGTGCTATTGGATTGCCCGCAGCCTTTTTGCGCTGGCAAAGTCGCTCGAATCAGAAGGCCAAATGCGCGACGCAAGGGCAGCCTACGAATTGATAGTAAAAAATAAACTCCCGTCATGGCAAACGGCGGAGCGCAAACTAAAAAACACCCAAATATAATGGAAAAAATACTTCACTTGATGGAAATCGGCGGGCCTATGATGGTTCCTCTCGCCGGTTTGGCGTTCATAGGAATGATAATTTTCTTGGAGAGGCTCTTGTATCTGCATAAAGGGCAGATAAAAGCGGTTGAATTCGTCTCCGGAATAAAGGAGGCGCTAAAAAAACGCAGAGTTCTAGAAGCCATAACCATATGCGACGAGACATACGGACCGATTCCACGCATAGTAAAATCAGCCCTCGTCAGCGCGGAGGAACCTGCCGAAGTAATGTCGGCGTCTATAAACGCCGCCGCCGCAAACGAATTCGCGCTAATCGACAGGCGGGTTGCGAGCGTGGCCTTAGTGGCAAAGCTCGCCCCATTGCTGGGATTGATGGGAACGGTAATCGCGCTGCTCCAAATTTTCTTCGATATGGGAGAAAGCGGTTCGTACGCAACTGCGGCCCAATTTTCCAACAGCATCTACAACGCGTTGCTATCCACGGCATTCGGATTGCTAATTGCAATACTCGCATGGCTGGGATACAGTTTCTTGAACAGCAGAGTAAGGGCAATAGCCCATGATATTGACTGGTCGGCAAACGAAATAATGATTTTCATTATGCGCGGAATGCCTGAACACGAAAACCTGCATATGGACGGCAGCAGCAAATAAGCCATGACAATCGTAAACACATCCTCAAGAGTGAGAAAGACGGAAATTTCCGTGGATGCCGTGGCTCTGTTCGACATTCTTTTAATTGCTCTAATGATGACTTTGGCTTCCTCAAAGTTTATTCTTTCACCGGGAATGGGAATAGACATTGAGTCGGACGCCCTGCCGGAAATATCCTCCCCCGAAAATGCGCTGACTGACGAGGACATATGCGTCGTAAACGCTAGCGGTAAATCTATGCTGATTTTTGAGGGCGAAATATTTGCTATTCCCGCCCTTCAAAAACATTTTGCAGCCACAAAATCAAGCCGCAAGAACTCCATACTTCTCATAAAAACCGACAAGACTCTGGACACCCAAACGCTTCTGGAAATTTGCAACGCCGCAAAAGCCGGAGGGTTTAAAAGAGTTCAAATTGCCGCGACGCAAAAATCAGACAAGTGAATATGGAAAGCGCAGATGGCAAGAAACATCCATTCAAGCCGGAAGGCGGGCGGGGGCCCCTGCACTCTCCGCTTGCTATGGCATTTGCGGTTTCCGCTCTATTGTTTGCCCTGTTTTTTATTTTCCTTCCGGATGTGGGAACAAAAGAATTTTCCGATTTTTCCCCTCCGCCTTTTGTAGCCTATAAAAGCTATTCAAAAGACTTCGCGAACGCAGCCGACCTTGCCGATTACGCGCCATTGTTTGTGACTACGCGATGGAACCACAAGCCTACCGTTCCCAACATTCCCAAACCGGAAGGCTGGGAAACATCGGTCTGGAAAAACTATTTTAACGAATCCGAAATAATAGACTCAAAGTTTTTGGAGTCAGTTCTCGCCGGCGACGTGCGCGACGCCAGGCTGGGGTTGATGCGTTCAGTGATGCGCAGCGTGTTTTCAGGATACCGGCGGGCGGACATTCCCGAATCGGACCAGGCAAAAGCCTCCGAAGTTGAAATAATAGACATATCCACAGGCAAAAAAGTATTATCCCGCAAGCTTCCCGAACCGTTAATGGAGGGAATTTTCTCCACGGCACAGTTCTCGGTTGACGTTGAAGGCGACGGCTGGGTAGGCAGGCCGGTCCTGCGAAAGACTAGCGGAAACGACGCAGTCGATGAAAAGCTTTCAAAACTCTTAACCTCAAAAGACCTTCTAAAAGGGCTCAAAAGCGGGCAATACAGGGCGACTTTTATCCCGTAATCAATTTATGGAAACTGGATTTCTCAGCAGGGATTTATCTATAGTAATTTTAGCCGTCGGGGCGGCCACATTCGTATGCACTCGCTTAAAGCAGCCTCTTTTGCTGGGATTTATAGTTGCCGGCATATTGATAGACCCTGTTTTCAAGATGATAAACGACCACAGCGTCATAATCGAGCTTGGAGAATTGGGAATACTTTTTATGATGTTTTTTGTCGGGATGGAATTCAATCTCGCAAAACTCCGCAAGGTTTTAACGCCGTCTTTGTGCGCCATAATCCTGCAAACCGCCACGATGTGTTCCGTGGGAATGGCAGGCGCAAAAATGATGGGAATGCCGGCAATCGTGGGATTGTTCCTCGGAGGAATGTTGAGCATAAGTTCGACGATTGTCTTCATTGAGACCGTATCCGCGCGCGGCGATTTAAACAAAAAATACGCCCATCTGGCTACGGGCATATTAATTTTGGAAGACTTGCTGGCGATTCTCATGCTGGTTTTTCTATCGGGCGTCGCAATTTCAAAAGCTGTTCAATGGGACAAAATATGGCATGTGTGCTTTATGCTGATAACATTTGTTGTCGCAATATACGCATCGGGGAAGGTCTTTTTGCAGCCGTTATTGCGCAAAATGAGCATAAGCGGCTCAAACTACACCGTGATGATATTTACACTCGCGATGATTTTCGGCCTGGGTGAACTGGCGGCGGAGCTTGAATTTTCAGTGGCACTTGGCGCTTTTTTGGCAGGCTCAGTCTTGGCTGGAACGGCAATCGCAAACCAGATAGAAAAAATAATAACCCCGTTTAAAAACCTGTTTGTGGCGTTGTTTTTCGTGTCGGTGGGAATGATGATAACTCCGTCCGAAATATTCAGATTGATTCCGACAATACTGGCGTTTTCTGCGCTTGTAATAGCGGGGCAAAGCGTCAGCTGCTTCATAGGCGCAACTGCAGCAGGAGTCGAACCTGCGGTGGCGTGGTTCGCCGGAATCAACAAAGCGCGAATAGGCGAGTTTAGCTTTGTAATAGCGGCCCTTGGCATGAAGCTTGGAGTAATAGATTCGTCCATTGCATCCATTGCCATGGGAGTGGCGTTTGTCACGATTTTCGCAAACCCGTTTATAGCGTCGAGAGCTTCGGCAATAGCGGAAACGTTTTCCAAGATAACCCCGCGCTTTTTAAAATCGGCTTTGGAAGCGTACGGCAACCTGCTTCAAATCGCCCGCAAGAATCTAGACGCCAACCTGCTGCTCAAGACAATCCGCGGAGAGTTGGCGGAAATAGCCGTATATTTTATTCTGTTCAACTCGGTCATACTTGGAGCGTCTTTTGCGTCCGACTCTGCATACATCGAGTCTCTCCCCCATGAAAATATCGCAAAAACAATAATATGGCTGGCCGCGGGAATACTGACACTTCCTTTTTGGGTGGCTATAATAAGAAAAGTCTCCATTATGATAGAGACATTTATAGCCATGACCCTAAAAAGAAAAATGCAGCGCTATAAAATAAGGCTGGCCTCAATATTGAGATATTCCGCCGCATTGGGAATATCCATAGCTTTGCTTTCGATATATCTTACCGCCGCAAGCATGAGGCTTCCGATAGCCGCCACCCTTTCTTTTATGGCCGCAACCGCCCTTGCAATCGGAATAATATTTTACAGAAATTTCACTCAAATAAATACCCGCCTCGAGTACGCGTTTATAGAAAACTTTAATAAAAACCTGGAAAACGACGGAGAATTTAAACGCGAAAAGCTGCGCTCGAATATACTGAATAAATATCCCTGGCCCATTGATATTTCAGAAACGCCCATAGACCGCGGCTCCCAGGCAGCCGGAAAGACTATAAGCGAGCTCTCAATCCGCCGAAAAACCGGCGCAAATATAGTGGCAATAGAAAGGGAGGGATTTGTGCGCTACGACATAAATCCCAATACGCTTCTCTTTCCCGGGGATCTTGTCGTTATGATAGGAAGCGCCGAAGCGCTAAAAGACGCGGAACGGCTTTTGACAACCCGCGTGCCATTGACGGACGAAGACATAAAACAAAACACTTTTAAGATTTCATACCTCGTCGCCGGATTAAATCCGGAGTATATAGGCAAGACTCTGCGCGAGCTTAATCTCACGCGCAGATTCGGAATTTCCGTAATAGGGATTCAACGCCAGCAGGAGAAAATAAGCACTCCCGGAGCCGACGAAAAAATACTTTCCAACGACATTCTCCTCGTAATGGGAAAGCCCGACGATGTTAACAGGCTCAGCTTGGAAATAGAAAAATAGCCTTGCCTGGAATCCAATTGCAGAAATTTTGTTTTTTTAAGCTACTATTTTTTTGCACTCATCGCCTTGCGAAATAATTTGCAATTTGCCGACCCAAGAAAAATTTCTCATGACTCCCATGGTCGGAGCAAAACAAGCAAGGTCCGCAAAATTCCGCCCAACAGGGAACAAGAAAAGGCGGCGCAAAGTTTTGCGCGCCGCCTTCAATGAATGCGATATAAAAAACGGGAATGGCTCCGGATTATCTGGAGGGTTTATATGTTTTCAAGCAGACGGGGCCGAAAAGCCCAGATTTCTGAAGTTCGTCCCCTGAGGCAAAGCCACTGTAAACCGTGCGTGTGCGCTTTCCCTTGTAGAGAGCCATATTGCTTTTTGTCACGCGCTTTGAAGGCTCAAGATGGGCGTCTCCGATAAGCCTGTTCACCCAAGTGTTTGTGACTTTTATTTTGATATCGTTTTCCCCATCCTTCAATGCGTTTGTAATTTCAACGGCCATTGGATACGTCCAANNNNGGCCATTGGATACGTCCAAGCCGTACCGCATTTTTTCCCGTTTACGAAAACTTCGGCGACGGCGGAAACCTCGCCCAAATCCAAAAATATTTTACCCTCAACCTTCGGGATAAAAATACTCTTTGAATATGTAGCTGTTCCTGAATAATGTTTTAAATCGAAATCTTCAAGCTCGGTCCAAGAAACGAGCCTGTCTAAATCGACGGTCTTTGGCTCGTGAAGATTGTCGGCAAACTCAACCTTCCACTTCCCTTCTATATTTT
>FR901610.1:71716-84471 GCA_000438015.1 Coraliomargarita sp. CAG:312
CCCCATCGCCAGCCTTTTTTATGACAACAAACGCCGAGCCATTTTTGGGCAAATCTAAAACAACGGACGTTCCGTTTTCAGACGCGGACCATGAACTTGGCGAATAGCGTTCTCCGGAGACCGCGTCCCAAATTTCCGGAACGCCACTAGCGCGGAATTCGGCGTTGATTTTGCCGTCTCCCGCAATAAAGTATATTTCAGCTCCGCCCGCGCTTCTGTGTACGGCGTCAAAAGCGTCTCCGCCAAAATCCGGCACAAGCTTTGAATTTTTTATAAAAGACTCCAATGTTATCGGATTTTCCCAAAGGCGCCTTCCAAGTTCTTTTACAAGTTCGGAATCCTCGCCCAATCCGGCAGCACCGGTTGGCGGAGTTCCGCCGCATATGACGGGTAATCCGGCATCCTTGAGCTCGAGTATTTTTTCCAATGCTTCCGGCGAAACAAGCTGCGAGTCAAGATCTACAATCAGAGCCTTATACGCCATTCCTCCTGGCAGAACCAATTTGCCGTTTTCAAACTCAGCGCCGTTTATAAGCACGTCGTTATTTAAAATGTCGTAGGAATATCCGCGCGGAATTTTTACCGTGGACTTCTCGCCTGCCCTGTCTTTCCACTGCCCCCAATGCTGGTACGGAACGTCGCCGGTATACACGCAAAAGTCGACAACCGGCATTCCCTGCCTCAGCATATACTGGCATCTCGCGATGTATTCCAAAAACGGCGCAGCCTGCTTATGCCAAGTCACGTTTCTATTCACATGCGTTCCCGCAAAGTATTCAATTCCAGGTTTGCCGAATTTTTCGGGAGAGCATGTAAAAGTATGCCAAATTACACGGTTTGCGCCGTCGCAGAACATCTGGTCGACAAACGGCTTAAGCAGCGCGGGATACATGGACCAATGCATTTCCATATGAGTAAACGCCTCTATCGCAACGAGATTTCTGCCGTAAATGTGCGCGGCGTTGGCAATGGGCTTGTTCATGTAGCGCCCAGGCTTGCCGTATGGATTCACCCAAAATTCGCCCTGTGGCATATCGTTGATTCCCAGGAAATCCAATTGGTCCGCCTCCCCGAAAATCTGGGGCTTGCGCCACCAAGGGCCGCCCGATTCTGAATGCCAAAGCAGGCCGTCGCGATGTGCCAAGTCTATCATTGCCTGGTAAAAATTGGTCTTAAACATAGAATTTCTGACTCGGCGAAAATCCGTCATAAATTTGTCGCTGTCGGCTTTCGATTTAACAGTAAAGCCTGCTAAAACCGGCATCCAATCCTCCAAGCTGTATCCCGCCTCTGCGTCGAATCGCTCTTTCAGACCCAGAGTCCAACTAGGAACTGCCCCCTCCCAGCTGACGCTGTAAAAATGAGTTAGAGACTTTCCGAAAAGGCCGCCCAAATCCGACTTTAACGCTCCCGCCATGCGATTGTAAAAAGCGGATACTGCGGATTTGTCTAAAACGTCAACGTCGTTGTCGTGTCCGTCCATTGTCGTGCAGACAAACTGCACCAATGCCCATTTCCCTTCTGGGATGTCTACGTCTATTACATTGTTTGAATCTATTTTTTTTGTGACGTCTTTAAACTCCAAAGCAGTTCTATTTTTTGATACGTCTTTATCCGACTCCAAGCGGCCCCCGCTAACTCCCATTGAATATAGCCCGTCGCCGCCGTTTAGCCAATCCGTAGGCTTCAATATGGCATCGCCGTCATACTTGACTAAATACGTCGAAATGTTCCAATAGAACTCCCTATCCGGGTTTAGCAGCATTAGAGAATTTAGCTTCCCCGATTCCAGCGGAGTTATTTTGCAAATCAGGCGCTTCGGAGAATTCTTTCCCTCGTACCACGGGCCTTTTAATCTGCCTGCGCAGCTGCTCAAATTGGCGCTGAATTCCAATCCAAGCCTGTCTGCCTCCGAAACGGCATGCTTAAAATGCTCCCGCCAATAGGCGTCCATAAATTCGCACGCCGGTTTCGGATACAGGAGATGGTTGGAATCTTCCCAATAACCTCTGGCGTCGAATTGCAGGCATCCTCCGAAACCAACCTCCTTCATAGCCTCCAAGTCTGCCGTAATGGTTTCTTTATCGACATGCCCATTTACCCACCACCAATAGCACCAAGGCTTATCGCGCATTGACACGTTTTTAAATTCCCCAAAATCCACGGCGAACGCGCAAGCGGCCGACGCGGCAAACACCCATAATATAGCAACTAATTTTTTCATAAATACTACGATGAACTTTCAACTGAAAATCTATATTTGTCCCCGCGGTAAAACGACTTTTCTATTACGACAGTTTTGCCGCTCTTTGTGCGGTTTGCCCCCTCCAAAAACACAAGCGGCAAAGGTTTTTTTGACTTAAAGAACGGTGTCCGCCCTGTATCCGACAAGCAAGCTCCGAAACTTCTAGAAACAGAATCTATCTCCACTGAAAACTTGTCGGAAAGCGAAACCAAGACTGGATCTAAATCTCCCGCGTCTTCAATTCCGGCGCACATTCCTGCGTCTATAAAAAGAGTTTCGTCTTTGAATAGAACGGAATTAGCATAGCGCAATGTGCGGATCTTAAAAATCTTTCCTCTTATTTCAAAAAAATTTCCGTCTATTTCGACGCTTTCGGAACCTCGGAACATTTTGCGCTCCGCTATTTCCACTCTCGGCGAAAATCCGTCTTTTATGAGATTTTGCGAGAAGCTGTCCTTTATGACCTCAAACAAGCCGACCTTGCGCGTTATATACTTTTTGGGATTTTCAAGAACAACCGTTCCCTTGCCTTTTATGCGGCGGACAACCCCGCGCAATTCAAGCTCCAAATGGATTTTGCGCGCAGTTGTATTGCTTACCCCCCACTGGCGCATAAGGGCGCTTTCAGACGGGACTTTGGCGCCGGGCTTCAAGCGGCCGGCGCAAATGTCGCGGGCAATCGAGGATGCTATTAAAGCATATTTCGGTTTTTTGGGAGGCATTGCAAGAAAGTCATTTTTAAGCTAGTGCGTTAACTTTTAAAGCGGCTAAGGCTCTTGTCAAGCCATAAAGCCGCAGCAGTCTAATCCGGCATGAGCGCGCATCCCGCAAAGCCTGCGCAAGGCGGATAAGTCGGGATTAAAGAAAAGCGCGATTCTGCGCATTCATTGCGCCCCGGCCGAACTGCCGTCGCGCAAAGATTTGCAGAATTTGCGGGAAAGCCAGTGGAAGCAAAATCTATTTCTTAAAATCTTACGCTGCCGATTTGATGCAGTCAGCCCACTGGCCGGTGCGCAGAAAGAAAAAATTTCCCCGCGCATCCGCAATCTCCGGCAAGCCATCCCTGCAAGCTTAACGCCCGAAATTTTAATGTCAGCCAAACTCTCTGGTTTATCAGTCGGCTTGCAGCGCACACTCCGCAAGCTACCAGTGAGAATCTGCGCAAACGCGCCGAAATATGCGCGCGCTATTTTAAAATCAGCAGCGCGCCTTTCTTGGGCGGAATTGAAATCTTATCCACAAGGGAATACGTTTTTTCATCTTGAAAGTCCTCAACCTTGGGGGCATACAAAACGGCGGAATTTCTATTTATCCCTAACTTGGAAAAATCTATTTCTAAAGATACACTGCTGTTGTTGTCGCCAAAATTCCCAAGGGATATTAAAACCTCGCCGCTCTTTACATAAGCAGTGGCTTTTACATTTATGTCGCTTGTTTTTACGGGGCAGCGCTCATCCCAATATCCAATCATCTCCGATTTTTCTATCGAGAATTCCCTCCACAATTTCCACACAGGCGCGGGAGATACAGTGTATGAATGCCTGCCGGTCGTTCCGTAAACCATTCCTAAAAATCTGTTTCCCCCGTCTTGAAGCATCTCGCTCATAACTCCAAACGGTATTCCTGAAAAGCGCACAAGCCATTGGTCGGGAGACATCTTGTCGTACTTGAAACTCTCACCAAACCAAAGCCTGTCTACATACGGGAAGAAATCGGCATATTGGACGGCGGGGCCATTTGAATACGCCGTGTTGGAATGCAGATCGATCAAGGCATTGGACTTGCGCGAATCCAATATGCGGCGAATGCGCTTTACCACAGTGCGGTCAAAGGAGACATCGTCCATATATATGCCGTCGATATCGTAGTTGCGCAGCATCCAATCCAGGCCCTCTAGATAATAGTTTATCCAACGTGAAAACCCGGAAAGCTGAATTGCAGAGTCTGCCTCATATGGGCCCACTTTCTTGGTCACTCTGGTGTACCATGCGCCGCGATAGTCGTCTATAAGATGCTCGCACTGCCACGGCATGTCATATCCTTCTCCGCCAGAAAATATCTCGTGCCCCAGGCTTCTAAGCGCATAAATTTCTGCGGCGTGGTTTGTAAGCTCGCGCACAGTGTAATAAAGCTTAACGCGGCAGTTTCTTGAGTGCTGTTTTTTTATGTAGTCAATTAATTCGTCTCTGACTATGAAAGGATAGTTTATGTAGGGATTCACCTCGTTGGCGTGGTGTAGATTGCTTATATTCGCGCCCTCGGAAAACGCCTTTTCGAAAGGTTTGGGAGGGCAATGCGCGTAGCGTTCGGAAAAATGTTTTGAAGTATTCAGCTTTTTCATAGGAGTAGCTAAAACGGCAAACTCGTATTCTAGCTTGCCATTGCGCAATTCAGTCTCGCCGCGCGACGCCTCCAAGGTTGCGGACGATCCCCTTTCGCCTGATACGCGAAGTATCCCCCTTCCCCCGTTAAACCATGCATTGGGAGGTTTAGGAGAATAGTCTCCTATGAGGGGGCCGTGATAGGTCGAGCCTCTAAACTCGGTATGAAGGCCGGCAAGCGCGTTCCCAATCCAACAGCTGTCCCATCGGCCGGAAAAATCCCACTCGTGCAAAGGTTCCCGCAATCCTCCGTCAAATCCGGCGCCCATAAAATATTCAGAAGCGTAGGGAGTATAGGAGCATTTAAATTTCAAGTCTTTGAGTTTGACAGGATTCTCCGCAGATATTGAAACTTTGAACAAAATAAAGCCGTCGAATTCCATTTTCGCCGAACATTCGTATACAAGCCCGCCTTTAGCCTGCCGCGAAGACCACTCCGCAGATCCGCCGGAAACTTTTCCGAATGCGAGTTCTCCTCCGTCGAAAACAATTTCTCCGCCATCTCCGACCGCTGAAAACTGCATAGTTTTTTCCAATACTTCGCGTCCGTCCACTTTTATGGATTGGGGCAATCCATTTTTTGAAATTTTTACAATCTTTCCCGCTGCGCGAATCTCGCTTCCGTTTCGGTAGATTTGTTCAAATCCGGCAACAGGATCATCGGATATTCCTATTGAAGAATTAAGCCATCGCAAACGCGAATGCCTCCATAATTCCGAATCTCCCTTGTCTTCGAGAATTTGCCCGCAAACTTTTATTGATATTGCGATTTCCCTGCTTTCTATTCCATCCGCCGTCAGCAAAGCCGTTCCAGAATACAATCCTTCCGGCGCGTCTTCGGGAATTTGGGCGCCGCACCAAAGAGCCTGGAACTTGCCTTTGGGAACATCTACTCTAAAAGATACCGCCTTGCCGTCCCAGTTGGTTCCGCCCATATTGAAGCAAGTTATCTCCGACGATTTTACGCGCGCAGAGTTGTCAGATTTTTTCAAGTCTGAAAATTTTAATTTCACATTTTTAAGTTCCGAATCTGCCGCCCATACGCAAATTTGCCAAACATAATACTCGTTTTTCATAGCCTCGCCATAGAACTCTTCGGAAGGCCCTTTGCGAAGCCACCGGGTGCAAAGCCGAGACGAAAGCCTCATTGGGAAAACTCTGTCCTCCGTGAAAATAAGCGGGCGGGCGGAATATTTTTTCAGGAAAGCCTCAGTCTCCGCAGATGTGGCGATTGTCCCCATATCGGTAAAGTATTCAAATGCGTTTCGGCTTTCAATAGCCAGCGTTTGGGCAAGCGGAAGTTTAGAGAAATCGCCAAAATCGAATTTCTTGTATTCCGGTTTCAAGTAATCGTTTAAATTCGCATACCGGGCGTCGGCGTGGCGAGCCCTAAACTTGTAGGGGAGATAATATGCAAAATATTCTCCGGCTCCCGAAACCGCCTCGAAAACTATTTCGCCGAACTCGTTGTTCAGAGTTTTTACAAAGACATTTTCGACTTCTTTTCCGGTGGAAGCGCAAACTACTATTATTTTTTTCGTTTCAGCGCGCAAATCCGGCCTGCGCCAGCCTATGCGCGCGCGGACAAACTTTTCCCCGCACTTCAAATCCGACACTCTTAAAACTGCGCGGTGGTTGCCGCGCATATCCGGATTCCAATCGGTGTCCGCAACCCTAAAAATGGTTTCTCCCGCAGTGTAATCGGCGTTTATGGCTTCCGGCGAAATGGCGGCTAGCGCGCTAATAAATGCAAATAAAACAAAAAAAATTAAAAAAAACCTATCCATACACCATCCCCGTAAAATTCATAGCGCGATAATACCCAACCTACCGGAAAAGTCAACGGCATAAATCCGTGCGGGAAATGGCTTCAAAGGGAAAGCAAGAAACCGAAAAATTTACAAAACCTTTAGCGAATACGAACCGCGGACCTTGGATAGTTCGCATTTTGCGCCGTAAGCTTTGGAAAGGTTTTGCGAGTTCATAACGTCGGAAATTTTTCCGCAGGCTATAATCCTGCCTTTTTTTATTATCAAAGCATGCGTAAAAGAATCCGGAATTTCGTCAACGTAGTGCGTCGCAAGAACTATCGCAGGAATTTTTTTATTGTCGGCTAGCTTCTTCATAAAGGCGATAAATTTTTTTCTCGCGACAGGGTCTAAGCCGATACATGGTTCGTCGAGGAACACTACAGACGGTTTTGTCATAAGAGAGCGCGCAATTAAAATTTTCTGCCTTTCGCCTTGAGACAGCGTCCCCCACTTGCTGTCTACAAGATGTCCGACTCCAAGAGCCTTCATCTTTTTGTACGCCTCCATAATTAGAGGTTTTGTTATCTTTCCCCAAAAATTTATTTGAGCAAATTTTCCGCTTACGACAACTTCAAGCGCGTTTTCGGAGCGGTCTATGTTTTGGCGGAGTTGGCTTCCAACGAGCGCTATGCGCTCGCGCACTTTTTGCCAGTTGAAATTGGAGTACTCTTTCCCGTCAACGCACATTCGGCCGGACGACGGCGTGTTGTATGCGCACAACGTGGAAATTAACGATGTCTTGCCAGCGCCGTTTGCGCCCAAAAGAACCCACCTTTGCCCTTCGTCAACATTCCATGTTATGGAGTCTATGATTGGTTTGTCTGCTATAAAAGACAAGTTTTCCAATTCCAAAATTCTTTTTATTTTTTTTGCTTTTTGCGGTACTGTTTTCATTATTTATAAAAATCATCGGAAAATGGACCGGGGGAATTTCGCCCATCCTGCGGAAATTACGCCAACTATTTGTTATGGGAAATTCCCGATTTTCCTGCGACGATAAATGGAACAATTTAAAAAAATGGGCAAGATTATATTGGCATCCGCGTCTCCGAGGCGCAGCCTTCTTCTGAAAGAAAACGGGATAGAATTCGACATCGAGGTCTCGCGCGCGGACGAACTCGACGCGGCTCTTGCCGCGCCGGAAGAACTCGTCTTGGCAAACGCGCCGGAAGAACTAGTCTTGGCAAACGCAAGAATAAAGGCAGAAGATGTCGCGTCGCGCCACGCGGGCAGAATAGTCTTGGGAGCCGACACGGTTGTTGCGCATAGTGGAACGATATTCGGGAAGCCTCGGGATTTGGACGACGCGCGAAGAATGCTCAAGGCTCTATCGGGCAAAATCCACTCTGTATATACTGGGATTGCCCTTATTTACGCCTTTGAAAACGGGCAAAAACTAGCTCGTACGGCTTTTGAAGAGTCTTTTGTCAAATTTCGCAAACTAGACGATTCTAAAATAGAGGAATACTTGGAGAAGGTCGATGTTTTAGACAAAGCCGGGGCTTATGCCGCCCAAGAACACGGCTCCCTTATAATAGAAGAAATACAAGGAGAATTCGACAATGTAATGGGGCTTCCTTGCAAGCTCGTAAAAAAGGAACTCGACATGATGCTCTCCGATTTGCAATACTGACACTTCAAATATTCTAGTGCATAATATAATGCAGGCAAATCCAGACAGAAAATTTTATATGGATGCGGCCAAGCCTGACGCGCTTGCAATCGCCGCGGCTTTCATTCTTTCCATCCTATTCCACTTGGGGATATACTACGCCGTGCCAGCAGAGTTCGAGCACATAAAAGACAGGAGAAAAAACGACGAGCTGAAACTTGAGATCCTTCCGCCAAAAATCACAAAAAAACTCCCGGAATATGTGGAAGCAAATCCTTACGCGAACCAGCTCGAACCGCAGCCGGACTCGCCGGAATCCTTCACAAACCAGCGCGCCGCCGACGAACTGCCAGACCCGACGTCAAAATCAAAAAAACCTTATGTCGAGGGAGAAATAAAGGACGGCAACAAAATAGTGTCAGGAACCAGTTCCGAAACAGACGCGATGTCGCCTGAAAGCGTTTTGGATACACTAAAACGGCCATTAGAGCAGCAATCCGCGCATGCCGAAACCCAAGAGCCGCAAAGTCGGCCGCAAGAATCCACGCATCAAGACTCCAATGGGCCAAAACAAGCAGCCCAGCAGGAAAATAAACAGACCGAAACGCAAAATATGGAAAAATCCGGAGCCAAGGAATCGGAAAAAAACGAAACATCCGAAGGCGCAAGCCTGCAAATAATCAAGGCAGAAAAAACGCAAGCTCCCGCCAAAGACTCAATAAAGCAAGCCGAAAAGACATCGGATAAAAATTCCGATGGGAGGTCTGAAACTCCTTTCCAAGATTCCCAGCGCAAACCGGCGCAAAACAAGCCCCAAGACGCCCCTCCCGCAAAGGAGCAAAACGAATCTACAAAAACCGCCCAAGACCAAGCTGTTCCCGAAATGCCCAAAGAGCTTCCAAAGCCCAAAAGACGCCCCATGCTGAGCATGAAAATACCAGCCGGCCCGCTTGCCGACAACAGAGTGCGCGCAAGCATGCAGGGCACCCTGGCCGTAGATTCAAGATTTAGCGAATTCGGGGCATACCAGCAAAGAATGATTGAGGCAATATCCAGGCAATGGAATTTAATAGCCTCAAACTACGACCTTGCAACGGCAGTCGGCACAAGCGTAATAGTGGAATTTTATCT
Source organism: Coraliomargarita sp. CAG:312 (assembly GCA_000438015.1). GTDB lineage: Bacteria > Verrucomicrobiota > Verrucomicrobiia > Opitutales > Intestinicryptomonadaceae > Merdousia. The sequence continues at coordinate 80,897 of FR901610.1, forward strand.
GAATGTACACGGGGATTTAGTCAGGTTAAAGGTGGCTTTTTCAAATTCCACAAACACTGCGACCGCGCTTTGCCAACAGTGCATTTTGACAACCGCCCCGTATGGAGAATGGACCGAAGAAATGGTGAATGTATTCGGCGCGCAAGACCAACCTGTGAGAATAACGTTCCATTATCGATGAATATAGAGCAATACATAGAAAAAATCCCGTTTTCCACGGGATGCTCTGTCGTAAAATTCGACGCTTGCGGGCTGGTGGCAATAAATAAAAAAGCCGGCAGGGCAACCCATCCCAACCCGGGCGGGCATACCGGATCCAAACCGCCTATGGTCCGCGCAGACTATAACTTCAAAGGAGAATATTACTATTGGAGGGATGAAAACGGGCAAGTTATGAGCCTGTATCTTGTAAATAGATTGGATTCTCCAACGTCGGGAATAGTCATTGCCTCGGCTGTAAAGGAAGTTGCCGAAGCGGCAAAAAAAGCGTTCAAGGAAAAGTCGGTAATAAAAACGTACATCAGCGTTTTGATCGGGCGCATAAAATCTGGAAAGGGAACCTGGATGGACTACCTAAAAGAAACCTCCCAAAACGGATTTGTTCGCTCCGCGCCGTCTAAGCATGGGGGAGGAATGAAAGCTTTGACAAGCTTCCGCGCCCTCGCCGCCGGCAAAGGCTATCCTGAGCTGACCTTGGCGGAACTTACGCCGCAAACGGGGTTGACCCATCAACTTAGAGTGCAAGCGGCTAAACATGCAGTTCCAATTCTCGGCGACGCAACTTACGGGAACTTTAAGATAAATAAACTCGTTCGCGCACGCACAAAAATAAACAGGCTCTTCCTTCATTGCGCAAAAACCGAACTGAAAATAAATATTGCCGATAAACAAATATGCTTCTGCGCTGAAGTTCCGCCTCCGGAAAGCTTCAAAAACATTCTTGAATTAAACGACAATCCGCGCTTCAAATAACTTAAAAAAGAATTTTATGGAAATTATTTCTACTATATTCAAATCGTTTGGCTCGATAGCCGCATATAGAAACGCAGCCTACAATTGGAAATGGAAGGCTGTTTTGTACTTTATAATAGTGACGCTTATTTCCTCGGCCGGCACTTCTATCATGGTCTCGAAAGCGTTTGAAAACTTTTACGAAAACAGCCTGAAACCAGCCATGCCAAAGCTTGAAAACGTCGAAATAAAAGACGGAAAAATCAAGACTCCCGGCGGAACTGACATCGAACTAAAATCTAAAGACGGAAAAACATTCGCCGTCGTGACGGAAAAATATGTAGACGCCAACAAACTGGGCGGGCTGGTTTTTGCTTTTGAAAACGACAGATTTACCGCCTACCAAAACGGGAGGGAAACATCTTTTAGATTTGAAGACATTGGCGACTTAGACCCTGGCGGGGAAAAACTTTTAAGCCTTTTCCCCAAAGTCGACGAGGTGGTATGGGCTGTAATTCCAGCAGTAGCATTCACAATGGTCCTTATAATGAACCTTATGTATGTCGGACTGCTTTCGGTGGCAGCCATAATCCTATCCGCGTCGCTGATGCCGTCGCTAGGGGCCGCGCGCTGCATAAAAATCGCAATGATTTCAATAACTCCTCCGATAATTATCAATACTCTGCTTATGGCTGCTGTTTCTGAAGTTATGCCGGACTATATTTACGCGCTGATTTCAGGAGGCATAATCTGGTTTGTAATAAGCGGGATGCGCAAGCAGGAAATCCAGGATGGAGAAACCGCTTAAGGAGCTATTGGAACGCCAAAAAATGCTTGCCTAAAGACGTTTATTGGCGATTATACAATGTTTTTTTAGAGATGAGCGAAATCAAAAAACAACAAGACCAGACTACCGGCGCCCGCGGCGAGCAAACTGCGCCGGTATCGCGCTACGAGGAGGATTTTAAGATGAGCAGCGAATATAAATCCTCTCTCCCAGACGTTCAAAATGCCGATAAAAACGCCATCCGCGGCGCAAACGTTCCGATTATGCAGGTAGGCATGCACAATTTCAAGCTGCCGTTGAAATTCCTGACAAAAGATTGCGAAGTCCGCGAGCTTCAGGCGTCTGTCACGGCGACAGTATCTTTGGCGGCAGACTGCAAAGGGATAAATATGTCGCGAATTATGAGGGTATTTTATTTATTTTCCGACAGAATTTTCACTCCGGACACCCTCGAGGAAATACTTGTAAAGATGAAGGAAAAACTCAAGACATCGCGCGCACGCATACGCGTAGACTTTGAATACCCAATCCTTCAGACGAGCCTCCGCAGCGAACTCAAAGCCTGGCAGTATTACAAATGCGCCTACGAGGGGAATATAGACGACCTCGATATTTTCAGAAAGACAATTCATTTCGATTTCGTATATTCCTCCGCCTGCCCATGCTCAGCGGAGCTAAGCGAACACGCCAGAAGAACGCGCAACATTTATTGCGTGCCGCACTCCCAGCGGAGCAAAGCGCGCATAAGCGCGGAGATTGAGAAGTCCGCGCATGTGCCGATAGAGGACATGCATTCCCTATGCCTTGCAGCGCTAAAAACAGAGACTCAAACCATGGTCAGGCGCGAAGACGAGCAGGCGTTTGCCGAGCTAAACGGCGCATATGTGAAATTTATAGAGGACGCCGCGCGCCTTCTTTATGGGGAGTTTAATTCAGACGCCCGCATAAAAGACTTTGAGATAGCCTGCATACATCTTGAGAGCCTCCATTCGCACGACGCCGTGAGCGTAATTTGCAAGGGAAGGCCCGGTGGATTTAAAGCCGACTTCTCAAATTTCGGAGATTTGATTTGCTAGAGCCTGAAAATTTGTATAGCGCTTGTTTGTTAAATAAACTCGGACACCGCAAAACCCAAGAGACAACCGATGAAAAAAATAGCAATAATTAACGGGCCCAACCTAGACCGTCTGGGTGTTCGCGAACCTGAAATATACGGCAAAACAAAGCTATCCGATATTATAGACTCTCTCAAAAAGCGCGCGGCGCAACTTGGATTTGAGATAGAGGCGTTCCAATCGAACTCAGAAGGTGAAATCATCGACAAGATTTACGAATTTGCCGACGCTGGAGTAAAGCTTGGCATAATAAATCCCGGCGCATTTACCCATACGAGCGTCGCCCTCCGCGACTGTATCGCCGGAAGCGGCATTAAATTTGTCGAAGTGCATATTTCCAATATTTACAGGCGGGAAGAATTCCGCCACAATTCCATGACCTCCCCCGTATGCGAAGGGCAAATATCTGGATTGGGAATATACGGCTACCGCGCTGCCCTAGACTACTTGGCGGAAAATATCTAAGCGCGCATTTACAATCGTGGGCAACGTTTTCTATTCTTCGCAGCCGCAATGTTTAAAGAAGCCAGAAGACTCGACATAAATTTTGAAGGCGATTTAAACCCCGACCAGCTCGCCGCGGTCACATCGCCCCCCAACCGGCCGGCTTTGGTTCTCGCCGGGGCGGGATCCGGGAAAACGCGCACGCTTACATACAGGGTCGCATGGCTTATTTCAGAATGCGGGCTTGCCCCGAGCGATATCCTTTTGCTTACTTTTAC
>FR901610.1:84526-103080 GCA_000438015.1 Coraliomargarita sp. CAG:312
TAGAAGACTTGACTGGCTGCGAAAGTTGGCGTTTTTGGGGCGGAACATTCCACTCGGTTGGAAATAAATTTCTGAGAATCGAAGGCGAAAAAATAGGGCTTGATCCAAATTTCTCAATTATCGACTCGGAAGATTCAGACAAATTGATAAAAGAAACGGTGGATGAAAAATTTCCGCGTTTTTTTTCCGATAAAGAAAATCCGCGCCCCAAGCTTCTTAGAGAAATTATCAGCTACGCCCGCAATACATGCGCTTCATACTCGGCCGCGATGTGCGACAGATTCGACTGGATAGAAACTCCCTCAAACCAAATTTTTGAAATAGCCGAATTTTACAGCGCAAAAAAACGCGAGAAAAATTTGTGCGACTTCGACGACCTTCTGGAACTTTGGCATAAACTGCTATTGGAAAACGCGGATGTTCTCGAAAAATACCGCGCTCGCTTCAAAAATATTTTGGTGGACGAATATCAAGACACAAACCTTTTGCAGTCAAAAATAATAGACTTGCTCGCCGACCGCGGGCAACTGAGCGCCGTCGGAGACGATGCCCAGTGCATATATTCATGGCGGGGAGCCGAAATCGAAAACATACGCAACTTCCGCCAACGCTACCCAGCCGCGCTGATATATAAAATAGAGCGCAATTACAGAAGCACCCCCCAAATACTTAATTTTGCAAACGCTCTATTAAAAAATATGCCCGTCCATGAAGACTACCGCAAAGAATTGTCTTCGGCGCGCGGGAATTCGATGAAGCCTGTGGTAATTCGCGCTATGGATGCAATATCCCAAGGCAGGCAGGTCGCCGATTTTATCAGGGAAATTGAAGACGGAGGAAAGTACGGATACGACGACATCGCAGTTTTATACCGTTCACACTTCCAGGCGATGGATTTGCAGCTGCAATTGCAATACAAAAATATCCCTTTCGTGATGACAAGCGGAGTAAAATTTTTCGAGCAATCGCACATTAAGGACGTTGTCGCCCAGATAAAGTTTATAGCCAATCCGCGCGACAGCGTGTCGTTTGCGCGCTTTGCAAATTTCCTTCCCAAAGTCGGGGGAAAAACCGCAATGAAAATCTATTCGTCTGCGTTGGAAATATCAAAGAAAAGGAATATTTCGCCGATAGCCGCTTTAGCCGATAAAAAAGTTGCGGCAAAGGTTCCGTCGGCCGCGCGGGAAATATTTGAAAAAATGGCTCAGGATCTGCTGGTCCTTGAAGAAATGCTTGCATCGCTTGAAACCGAATCCGGAGAGCGCTTAAAAGGCGGAGGGGATTCCCACGCCCAAACTAAATCCGTTCAAAGCGACTTCCTGTCGGCAATGTTGGATGAAACTCCCGCGCAGCCCTGTCCAGAAAACATAAGAATCGTCAGAGACTGCCAAATCAAAGATATTGTAAAAGCAGCCTGCACAGGCTGGTATAAAGACGCAATGAAAACAGCCTATGAAGATTGGCGCGACAGGGCCGACGATTTCGACGCACTTGTGGAATATGCAGCGCGATATAAAAACTTCGACGAGTTTCTTGCAAACGCAACCCTTGAAATTTCGGAAGCCGAAGGCAGGCCTGCGGAAAATTCTTCCAGAGTGCGCTTAATGACCGTCCACCAAGCCAAAGGCTTGGAATTCCCTGTGGTCTTTGTAATTGGCGCGGCAGACGGGCTTTTCCCAACGAAAAGAAGCATTGAAGACGGAAGCACCGACGAGGAGGAACGCCTTTTCTACGTCGCGGCAACCCGCGCTAAGGACTGCCTGATCATAGCTTATCCGCGGGTCTCAACAAGCGGAGGCGACTATGAAATGCGCGAACAAAGCCGTTTTCTAAATGGGGTGGACCCGTCATTATTTGAAGTGCTTTAACAATACAATGGGAACTTTTTTAAATCCATTTTCTAGATTGCCCACATTCCCGTAAAAAATGCCAGATGCGTCCCGTCGGAAAATTGCAGGTTGGGCGGGAAACAGCCAATTAAAAAAATTGCTTTCTACCGCATGCAGGCGCGTACAAAAATTTTCCAGAGAACTAAGAACGTAAAAAAATACGGAGCAGACTTAGCAATTGTCCGCAAAATCTCCGGAGAAATTTTCGCAAAGAAATCTCTCAAACCGCGCTGATGTCTTTCATCGGTCTTGACAATAAAAATATGCATCCAATTGGAATGCGCGGGATTTTAATCGGGATGGTCGCTTTTATTTTTCGGCGTGGACAAGGCGTTTCCCGACTTTTTTTACGAGCTCTACGCTTTCGTCTGACAATTTTCCGTTTTCGTATATTCCTATGTTAAATGTGACAGCACCTCCCCGTCCGGTAAAAGCTGAGGCAAACTTAAACAGTTCGTTCTCCGAATATAACGGCGGGCGGACTTTGCGCAATTTTTGGGAATCGAAAGGTTTCCAGTGCTTTGGAAGCCTCAGCCAATCATCCGGCCAATTTGAATACGCCGCCCAAAAAGAATCTATTGGAATAAGCGCATGCCATAGAGTTTTTGTCGGAGTGTAATAGGCCGTTTTAGGGAGAAACGCATTTGAGTTTTCGCCTTTTGAAAAAGACGTTTCTATTTCCCCGTTGACAAGAAATGAAACCTCCCCCGCAGTATAATCGTGGTCTGGATGAAGAACAATCGCCCTTCCTCTTTGCAGAAGCCCGGGATTAAACGTCACCGCAGCGTCCGGGTTCCCCGCACGCAAAGCGCTATGCCACATCTCCCACTCCAAGTGGGGTGCGACGTCTTCGTACGAACCGTCAACCCACCAGCCGTCGCAAAGTTTTCCTAGCCTCAAAGACCACTCGCGCAGAATTTCCACCCAACGCTTCTGAAATTCGGTTTTAGGATCGGCGCAACCGTCAATCCACGCCAAGTCCTCGCGAACGCTTTTATTTCCACGGACTTCGCACGGAATATAAACGATAAAACGCTTCCCAAGCTTTTTTACGCGCGAAGCTACCTCCAAAAGCAAATCGCGCTTTTTAGAAGTATGGGATTCTCCGCAATACATTTCAAGCGCCTTGTTCGGACTGCAATATGCCCCGGTATTTTGCCCGGCTGTGAATATCAGCCATTCGGCTCCACTGGATTCAAAGTCGCTCATGAATGTGTCAATGTTGAATCCGCCTACAATCTCATCAACATCCCCTCCGAAATACGGATAAAGCCAATGAACCATTATGCCATATTTGCCCTTCATCCACTGAACCCGCGGATTTTCAAACTGGTCTGCGTCGGAGAGAGCAAAAGAAGAAATTATAAGGAATGCCGCAGCAAATAAAAGTCTCAATCGCATACGTATTTTTTTAGTAAAAAATTTGGTTCCATTCAAGATAAAACCCTAACTCAAAAAAGCGCCTAGCCAACCGCGCGGAGAAATATTTTGCCCATCGCTGAACTTCTGGAAGCTAATACATGCCAAACCACTTTCAAGCTCCCTGCCTTCCGTAGAAAAAACAGCATAGGAGAGTATATATAGCCATTGAATGAAATAAAAGAAATGGGTATCTGAGAAATAATTTTATGAGATGATATTTCAGCCGCAAAGGAGAGGCTTTGCGCGCAGAACGGGCTCAGAAATGAGAGATATTTATAAATGGAAAGCCATTTCCTTAAAATTGTAGATAGGGCATTGAAAGTCTGCGGAACGCCGGCAAGAGTAGAGTATTTAACCAAGTCCCAGAGAGGATTCCCAAGATGCCTGGAGATAGAGCTAAAACAAGCAAAAGACAATCCATCTGCCTTATTATTAAGCCCAAATGCAACAGTTCCGCAATCTACTTTGCAATGAAGCAATGAGCATTTTTGTTAAGCCTATAAAAACGGAGTATCCGACGGCATGGCATTAAATCTCCCAACAAATCTGGGAAAACGCATTTTCAGAAGCCAACTAAATAATAAAAATATTTCTCCATGTTTCAAATTTTTGCGCAATCTAATGTGAAGATTTCCTCCCAAATATATATATGCTTTTATTGTGTATTATCAGTTTCTCTAATCTAACTCTATTCCCTATACAACCGCTTTGCGTACTCTAGACACCCCTGCTTATCATAGTCTTTCTGCCTCGCATTACAGATTAATCACCTTCTGCTTTGCAGCCAAAATTAATCCACTTCCATCTGGATTTCCTACGGATTTTAGACATTCCTGCCGCCCCGCCCTCGGCTGCGGACAACGCAGCAAATACCACTATAAATATTCGGAAACGCTTTTCTTTCCCTATCGAGAATAATTTTTCGCGAAAATTAAGGCTGCATCATCTTCCTATTGCATAGCTAACATGAAAAAAAATCCGCCGGGCAATCCAAATTTTGCACGGCGGATTTTGCGGGTTAAATATAAAACTACGCTTTCAAAATCTTTCCGGACACTGCGTCTTGTATCCTAAAATTCTCCAAGTGATATGAAGGGTCTGCCCGGAAAGTCAAACGGATATTATAAACCTTTTCCATATTGAGGAGATGTTCGTAATCCTCCGTCTGCAATCTTTGAAGATTATCTGGATGCAATAAAATCAGCAAAGCAAGCTCCTCGGTATTTCCTGTATTGGCCCGTATGCTTTTGCATACTGCAACTATCTTGCGCTGTATCTCCGCGCTCATTGTGCGCGCAGACTTAACAATGCCCTTGCCGCCGCAATACGGGCACGTTGTATAAATACCGCTTGTATTGCTCTGCGCGTGGCGCTGGCGGGTCATCTGCATTATGCCCAGTTGCGATATGGGAAGAACTTGGCTCTTGGCTTTGTCCTTTTCCATCTCGTCGCGCAAACGCTTATATACCGCCTGCCTATCTTTGCGGCTTTTCATGTCTATGGTATCCAAAATAACCAGTCCGCCAAGATTGCGCAGGCGAACTTGCCGCGCAGCCTCGGTGACAGCCTCCAAGTTCGCGTTGAGAATGAAATCTTTGCCGTCGGCGTCCTTGCCCTTATGGGAGCCGGTGTTGACGTCTATCGCAACAAGAGCTTCGGTTTCGTCGATTACAATCTCACCGCCGGATGGCAGCGCAACCCGCCTTTGGAAAGTCTGGGCTATTTGGCGCTCTATATTATAGCGCTCAAAAATGGGAATGTTCTCCTTAAAAAGCTGGATTTTACTGCGGGCGCGGCGGGAAATCTCAGAAACGGAATGTATTATGCGGTCGTAGTCTTCCTTGCTGTCGATAAGGATTCTATCGGTCTGCTCTGTGAGAAAATCGCGCACAGTACGCTCTACCAAGTCGGGTTCCTGGTATATCATGGCCGGCGCGGGAACGGTTTCTATGCGCTGCTGTATGCGTTTCCAGCAATTCAACAACATGTGCAAATCGCGCACAAAGTATGTCCAACGCTTTCCCTGCCCTGCGGTCCGAACGATTACTCCCATGCCTTCGGGAATTTTCATAGAACGCAAAATTTTCTTTATTCTGTCGCGCTCTTTTCTATCCTCTATTTTTCTGGAAATTCCGCACTGTCCGGCATACGGCATGAGGACGAGATACCTTCCAGGAATGGCTATGTTTGTCGTGACCCTCGGCCCTTTTGTGCCTATCTGGGTCTTTGTAATCTGCACGATTATCTCGGTACCTACGGGAAAACGCTCCGGAATATCTTTGGTTGTTGATTTTTGCGCGTTTTTCTTTTGCTCCTTGCTGCGATTTTCGCGCACTATTTCATAAGAGTTGTCGGTCGCCGTAGGAAAGATATCCCAATAGTGGAGAAATGCGTTTTTAGGCTGGCCTATATCCACAAACGCCGCCTTGAGGCCCGGTTCAAGATTTTGTATTTTCCCTTTAAAAATAGCCCCTACCATGCTTTCGTCGCCGGCGCGTTCAATCTCGAATTTCTGCATAACGCCGTCGACGAGCAATGCCATGCGTTTTTCAAAAGGCTCGACATTTATGACGATTTCACGGTAGGGATCGTCCTCGCGTTTCAGCAGTCTTATTATTTTTTCCAAGAGAGGGCGCTTTTTTGCGCGCAGCCTTGCTTCGAGATTCAACTGGGCTTCAGGAATCGGCTGGACCGTTTCCTCTACGGGGCGTTTTGTCAAATCGTCTGGAATGTAATCGGTTTTTTCTTGTTTCATTTGTTTCGCTTTAATCGATTCTTTGCGAAACTTCCGTCATTACGCATACTCTCTCCTGTGTCGATAGACACTTTGAACTAACCCCAGAAGAATACAACACGTTAAAACAAAAGTTCCGCCATAACTTAACATAGGCAAGGGAAGACCCGTAATAGGCATAATGCCAATAGTCATCCCAACGTTTATAAAAGTGTGGGTCATAAGGATGGCCGCGATGCCGATACATAAGAATTGACCGAAACGGTCCCTAGATACCTGCGCCGCGCGCACGCAACCGTAAATTACAATTATCGCCATTAGTAAGATGGCGATTGTGCCACCGAGGAATCCGGATTCCTCAGCCAACACCGAGAAAATGAAGTCGTTGTAAGCCACGCTCGACGGCAGATAGCCGAGTTTCGCCTGCGTACCCTCCGCGTGCCCCTTTCCGACTAGCCCGCCGGACCCTACTGAAATAAGGCTCTGACGCTGATTCCAACTAACGCCTATTCCGCGGGGATCAATTACATCAGGAGCCACGAACGCCAGAATCCTATTGCGCTGATAGTCTTTCATTGGCAGGCACAATGCGTCGCTGGAACCATACAGGTTTCCGGACGCCGCCTCTCTTGCCGACACGCCGTTTTTTGCCAGATACGAATTATAGCCGTAAATATCCAAAGCAACCAAGCCGATACATATCACAAAAAGAAGCAATACGGCGGCAAAAAATTTCTTTGGCAATTTGGAAATATACAGCATAGCAAAAAGCATCGGGAAAAAAACGAGTGTAGAGCCTAAGTCCGGCTGCAAAAAAATCAACAAAATAGGTATAAAAAATACCAATGCAAGTTTTATCCAAAACTTAAAATTATCTTTAAATTTAGTTATCTTATTGCGGGCAAACAAAGATGCCGCCATTACGCAAGTCCCTATCTTTGCTATTTCGGAAGGCTGTATGGAAATAAGCCCCAAATCTATCCAACGGGTTGCGTTATACCTGCTCTCAACAAAGGGTATCGGAAGCCCGAAGCTCTCTTTTAAAGCCAGAGGTACCAGCAATAAAAGCGTCCCTGCGTATATGAGCGTAGAATATGTAAATAGCCACTTATAGTCTGTCCATCCAAGAATTGCATATATCGGCAGCCCGAAGAAAAAGAAAAAGACAGTCTGCTTCACCCAAAACTGGCGAGAAATAGGAATTTCATCGATATTGTAGCTTTGGGCGGAATAAATAAAAGCTATCCCCATTAAAAAGAGCGCAAACATGCAAATTGGAACGACAAAATCCGTTTTGCCGCCCCTTGACGACGGGAAGACCCCGTATATGCGCTCGTAGAGTTTCACTGAAAGCTATAGATTTTTTATTTTTATATAGCGCAAGACTTCGCGCAAGTCTTTATGCGTTCTATTTGCATAATCTTCAATCTGGTCTCGGCACACCACGGGAGTAAAATAACGCGCCTGCGGATTTGCTATCCAAACGGCGGAAACACTGGAGGCCGGGACCATCATATATGACTGGGTAAGCTCTATGTCTATCGAGTCTTTCATATGCAAAAGACTTTCAAACTTGGCTTTCTCCGAATGGTCTGGATACGAAGGATACCCGACAGCCGGGCGTATACCGCCGCATGCATGGCATGCTCCGGTATAAGCGGCAGAAACGCCAACAGAAGGCATAGAAGCTCCCGCAGACGGCATCATCGGAGTAAATATCTTCTCCTGGGCATATTGCGAGAGAGCTTCGGCAATGGAGTCTCCCAATGTTTTAACAATCATGGAGCGGTAGTCGTCTCCCTGGTTTTTATAGTTTTGGGCGATATTATCCAATTCCACGCCTGCGGTCGCCGCAAACAACCCCACTACATCCGGGAATCCTGCCGATTTTGGGGCGACAAAATCCGAAAGGCACAAACACTTGCCATGCGAATTAGGCAGTTGGGAACGCACAAATGCAAGGCGCACCTCGCCGCCGCTTCCATTTCTTACCACTATATCGTCGCCGTCAGAATTTGCCTCGTAAATTCCCACGCGTATCTTTGGGAAAATAGAATGGCGCAAGACAGTAAGCACGCCCAATACATCCTTAAAGAAGCAATCCAGCCCCTCGACTTTGCCCAAATCCGACAATACTTTGGAGCCGGTTGAAGATATGCTCCAAGTTTTAAAAAACATCTGCCATGGCAAAAAATCCTCTATTTGCGAAAGCGGCAACTCAAAAGTCTTTTCGCCGAAGAAACCCGGCCGCGCGCGCTTTGACTCGGACCAGTCGCACTTGAACGCATTTTTTCTTGCCTCGGAAATTGGCAATAGCCCTGACGCGCAATCCGAATCATCAGAATTCTGCCTCTCAAATTCTGAACGCATGGCAGCCTGCTTTGCCGAAGTTTCCAAAGAGAACACTTCTAGGGATTCTTTTGACGCAAGCTTTGCGCAAACTCCAGCCGAAAGGCTTGCGTCTCCGACTCTCACGACAGTCCCGCTGTAAAGCGGCGCAAGCTTGACAGCCGTGTGCAAGTCGGAAGTGGTTGCGCCGCCAACCATAACCGGAACGCGCAATCCGGCGCGCTCAAAAGCCTGCAAAACGCGTGCCATTTCGTCGAGAGACGGGGTAATTAGGCCGCTTAATCCAACGACAGAAGCGTTGCGGGCGGCTTTCAAGATATCCTCCGAATCCACCATAACACCCAAGTCCTCAACGTCGAAACCGTTGCACGCAAGAACGACGCCCACAATGTTCTTGCCAATGTCGTGAACATCCCCCTTCACTGTCGCAAGAACGACTTTCGCGCCTTTTTTTGCCGAAAGATTCGCCTCTATATAAGGCTGAAGCGCCGCTACCGCCGCCTTCATAACGCGCGCGCTCTTCACCACCTGGGGCAAAAACATCTTTCCCTCTCCGAAAAGCTCGCCCACGCGCCCCATAGCGCCCATCAGCGGTTTTTCGATTACCTTTAAAGGATCTTTTAGCACTTCGTAGAAGTGCATTGCGACCTCGGAAGCACGGTTTTCCTCGCCTTTCAAAAAGACGCGAAGGAGCCTCTCGTCCCAATCCAGGCGGTCCCAATCCGACTCGCGATGGGCATCGTTATTTGCGGCCGGGTCAACCTTATAAGAATCTGCAATAGACAATAAATTTTCTGTCGCAGCCGCGCCGCGGTTTAGTATTACATCCTCTACGGCAATGCGGAGTTTAGGGTCAATACTGTCGTAATTGCCAAGCATTCCGGCATTCACTATTCCCATATCCAGCCCTGCCGCGCGCGCGTGGTATAAAAATACCGTATGCATTGCCTCGCGAACCTTGTTATTTCCGCGCAAAGAAAAACTGATATTGCTGACACCGGCGCTGGTTCGAGCCTTTGGGCAAGAAGCCTTTATACGGCGGACTGCCTCGATAAAGTCTATTCCGTAGGAATTATGCTCTGGCATTCCTGTCGCCACAGTCAAAACATTTGCGTCGAAAATTATATCCTCCGGATCAAATCCGGCGCGCTCCACCAGAAGCTTATATGCTCTGCGGCAAACATCTACGCGCCTGTCGAGCGTAGAAGCCTGCCCTTGCTCGTCAAACGCCATTACAATGGCGGCTGCTCCAAATTTCATTATTTCCGCAGCGTGGCTCAAAAAGACTTCCTCACCCTCCTTGAGGCTTATGGAATTCACAACACATTTGCCCTGCACGCACTTCAATCCGGCAAGAATGGTATTCCAATCCGACGAATCTATCATTATAGGCACGCGCGCGATTTCCGGCTCCGCCCCGACAAGGTTTAAAAACTTTGCCATGCACTTTGGAGAATCCAACATCCCCTCGTCGAAATTCACATCTATAATGTTTGCGCCGTTTTCCACTTGGCTTCGTGCGACGGACAGCGCATCTGAGAACCTTCCCTCTTTTATCATTTTGCGGAATGCGGGAGATCCCATTACATTCGTCCTTTCCCCCACAAAAATAAACGGGGCGTTTTCATCCGGGGACTCAAAGGCTTCAAGCCCTGACAAAACCAAAGCCGAACGCGGAGGACGCGGTTTGCGCGGCGGCAAGTGCGCGCACTTTTCCACTATTGCCGCAATGTGTTTGGGAGTAGTGCCGCAACATCCGCCTATGACATTTAGCAATCCGTCTTTTGCATATTCGAAAAGGTGGCCTGCAGTATCTTGAGGCGTCTGGTCGTACCCAAATTCGCAGAGAGGGTTAGGAAGCCCCGCGTTGGGATAGCAATGCGTATAACATTCAGCGATGCGGTCGAAAGCCTCTATGTACGGGCGCATTTTCTCGGCTCCGAGAGAGCAGTTTAGCCCTACAAATAGTGGTTTTGCATGGCGTATCGACGCGTAAAAAGCCTCTATCGTCTGACCGCTCAATATTCTGCCGGATGCGTCCGAGACAGTCATGCTGACCGCCACGGGAACGCGTTCCCCCCACTCCTCAATAAGCGTGAGATACGCGTGCAGAGCAGCCTTGACATTAAGGGTGTCTATTGATGTTTCCAATAGGAACAAGTCAACTCCACCCTTGTAAAGGGCAGACATTTGGGCTTTGTACGCCGCATGCAATTCATCGAAAGAAACTGCGCGCGCCGATGGATCGCTTACATCCGACGCGATACTTGCCGCCTTGTTCATCGGCCCTATCGAGCCCGCCACAAAAATCTCGCGCCCGGTTTCCGCAGCAGCCTCGTTTGCGGCCTCGCGGGCGACGGAAGCTCCCGCCAAATTAAGTTTTTCTATCAAATCTCCGGATATGCGGTAATCTTCCTGGGCTATGGACGTTGACGCGAAAGTATTTGTAGTAATTATATCCGCCCCGGCGGCTGCATAGTCCAAATGAATTTTTTTTATAACGTCCGGACGCGTCAAATTCAAGAGGTCGTTATCCCCTTTTAGCTGGAGTTGGCTTGACTCTAAAGACGGAACTCCCCTTCTAAAATCATCCTCTGAAAGACCTGCGCGCTGAACTATTGTTCCCATGGCGCCGTCGAGAAATACAATGCGGCTTTTTAACAGCCGCTCGAGAGACTCGCCCTTTTTTGAAAGCGGTATATTTCGCATAATTTTATTTTTGCTCCTTTGCCATATGCGCTATAAGGCGGTCGTTAAAAGTCTTTGCGCCGTCGTGTCCCATTTGGCGCAAAGCCTGAACCATTGCAGCAACTTCGACCAGCCTGGCCATGTCGCGCCCCGGGCGCACAGGTATTATAAAATGCGGAATGGGAATGCCCAATATATCAAAGTAATTTGTTTCAAGCCCGGTGCGGTCTTCGACTACTCCCGGCTGCCACTCCACAAACGTAACTACTATGTCTATCGATTTCTCCTTGCGCACGCACCGTATTCCAAAGAGTTCCGCAACGTTTATTATTCCTATGCCACGGCATTCCATATAGCCGCGGTTTAGCTCATGCCCTCGCCCCAAAACGCTTTGATCGTTTACCTTTACGCAATAGACATGGTCGTCCGCAACCAAAGAATGTCCGTGGTCTATCAGTGCAAGCGCGCATTCGCTCTTGCCTATGCCGCTGTCTCCGCGTATAAGAGTGCCTATGCCTTGTATGTCCATTAGGGTGCCGTGTATCGACATTCTTGGAGCAAACAGCCGCTCAAGCCGAACAAAAACATCCGAAGAAAATTCTTTGGATTTCATCTTTGTGCGAATCAAAGGTATATTTCTTGCGTTAGCAAGCTCAAGCATAGCCTTTGTCGGAGCAAGATTGCGCGAAACCACTATGCACGGGATAGAGTGGTCTATCATTTCATCCAGAACCTCGCGCTGGCGGGATTCGCTAAGGTCGCGCATATAAGCCATTTCTCCCGCACCGAAAAGCTGGATTCTCTTTGACGCAAAATTCTTATAATAGCCGGTAATGGCGAGTGCGGGGCGGTTGAGGCTGGGCTCGTAAATCATTCTATCCAAACCGCTGTCTCCCGCGAGAAGTTCTAGCTGCAAGGCGTCTTTGAACATTTCAAAGAACTCGCGGACGGATATCTCCTCCGGAACTTTTATCAAATTAACTTTTTGTTCCATGTTTTTTGCCTTTCTTTGGGAATCCCGCTCTGCTGCAAAACTACATTGAGAAGTTTTCGCCCAAATAGAACTTGCGGCTTTGTTCGTCATTGACGAGAAATTCGCTCGACCCTTCGCACAGAACCTTTCCTTCATGTATAAGATAGGCTCTATCCACGATACTGAGTGTTTCCCTCACGTTATGATCCGTAATTAAAACCCCTATTCCCCTGTTCTTTAGACGCAAAATAATATCTTGAACCTCCGCCACGCTTATGGGATCGACTCCGCTAAAAGGTTCGTCCATGAGCAGAAACTTGGGATTTGAGGTCAACGCGCGAGTTATCTCTAGCCTTCTCCGCTCTCCGCCGGAAAGCGTAAAAGCTTTCTGATCCGAAAGGTGGTTCAGCCCCAAATCTTCAAGCATTTTTACGCAGTATTTTTTCAGTTCCTTGCGCGGGATAGGCAAAGTTTCGGCAACGGCCAAAATATTCTCATAGACTGTAAGCTTGCGGAATATCGAAGCCTCTTGGGGCAAATAGCCTATTCCCATTCGGGCTCTTTTGTACATCGGCACGTCTGTTATATCGACATCGTCCAAAAAAACTTTTCCTGACGTAGCCGGCACGAGTCCTACAATCATATAAAAACTCGTGGTTTTACCAGCTCCGTTTGGCCCCAACAATCCGACCACCTCGCCCGCGTCGAGCGATATGTTTACACCCTTCACTACGCGGCGTTTGCCGTATTCTTTAACGAGATTCTCGGTACGGATGCTTGCTGCTTTATTTTCGGCTTCCATAGCGTAAACAGGCAATAGAATTTACCGAAAGTTGCAACACTTTTGCACTGAATTTTCCCTATTTTTTTAATTGGACCGCATAAAACAGCCTTGTGAAACAGGCAATTCTCCAAGAGCCGCAGTTCAAAACATTAGCGGAAACCCTATATTATGCTCCCGGCAAATTGGAATATAGCCCCTGATAGTGTGCATAGGGTGAATAGTGTACATAGGAGAAAGCAGTCAAATATGCGAATTTAACGATTTTTAATCTGCGGATTGCAACAAAGTTTCCCGCATGTTCATTTTACCCGCAAAAGATAAGGGCATCACCCGCGCATGCAAGAGCTAAAGAATATTAGCAGTAGGCGTTGGCAAATTACCCCTTGCAATGGCAGCAATCTAAAATGGGAGAAATAAAGAAATATTCCGCAACAAATGGCAGAAGCGCATAGAATTCGCGCCGGATTGCGTCGCCATTATAATTGCAGTATCTAACTGAAGTTTATTTTATCCGCTCTCCGCGGAAAGAATTAGTTTTTGGATTTTTCGGGCGCGCCAAGCGCAATTGACAAAAAAATTTCCCGCTTGGAAGCGGGAAATCTCTTGTAAATGCTTGTTGCCGAAAAAAAATATTATTTTTTATCGGAAGAAGCGGAAGCCGGAGCTGATGCGTTGACAGCTTTTATTATGTCTTGGGTAATTTCGGCTTTTGGGTCGGAATACCAGCATGCGCCTTTTTCCAAAATAAAATCAGCCTTTTTCTCGGCGGCAACTTTTGCGACAATCTCCCTTATTTCGTCCATATGCACTTTGCGAATACTCTGGGCGTTTTGCTGGAGGCGCTGGTTTGCCTGGCTGCTAATATTTTGCATATTCTGCTCTATCTGGCGGATCTGAACAACTTTGGGCTGGGCTTCTGTTTCAAAAATCTTCTTTTTTGCGTCTTCAGCAAGAGCCGGATTGTTTAATTTCTCCTGAATTGCCTGAAGTTCTTTTTCAAGAGCCTGGCGTTCTTTATCCATTTTACCAAGTTCCTGCTTGGTAGTTTCAATGGATGAATTAATTTGTGCGGCGGCTTCCTTCGCCTTGTAATAGTTCTGATATACCTGCCCCATATCGACCACGAGAATCGACGGCGCCGCGTTTAAGATAGCGTAAGACAGAATACCCGCCAACAATGCTGCTGCTTTTTTCATATTTTTATTTTTTATGTTATTACTAAAGTCTCTTAATTAGTACCTGTCCATAGTGCCAATGTTCCGTTTTTTTTCAAGTATTTTTTAAAACAGGCAACTGCCTAAAATTTTCCGGGAAAAATTTTTCCGCCGCCGCAATACTTTTTCAATCTTTCACGACGGCATTTTACCGGATAAAAGCAACAACGCTGAAATTGCTTGAAATGCAGGCGTTAAACACGCCGCCCAGCTGCGCCGTTTTAATGCGCAGCGCCAGATTAGAATACCGTTCCGAACGAGAAATTGAATTGCATACCGTCGTCGTTATATTCCCCTGTTCTCCATGGGAAACCTATGTCAATGCGCATTGGAGCACCCATCAGCAATACCCTAAATCCGAAGCCGAAGTCGGAATTATAGTCAGATGGATCCCAATCCCATTCTCCACTGTTGACATAGCCGATATCGTAGAATACGGCAAATCTTACGGGATTGAATAGTTCTATGGAATATTCTATGGAAGCAAACGCGAATGTTTTTCCTCCGAAAGGCTCTCCCGTATCCGGATCTATCGGTCCAACTTTGCGGTATTTGAAACCTCTCATATTGTAGCCGCCGCCCAAAAAGTACTGCTCAAAATACGGGACATCTTTGCCGCCATATCCCATCACCGTACCCGTTCTTCCCACAATAGAGAACACTTGGTTGCCCCAATCAAAAGTAGGCGTCCACCAACCGGCTCTAGCCTCTATTCTATACAAATTTGTCTGCCCAAGCAAAGGGCCTCCCGCAACGTCTTGAATAAACTCTAAACGGGTTCCGCGTGTGGGTGTCATATAGCTATCGCGGGTATCGCGCAAAAACGAAAGGCTAGCCTGCGAAAGAGAACGCTCTCCGATATCTCCGCGTTCAGGTTTCATAACTCCGTCTTCTATAAGCTTTGAATCGACATCGTATATATCAACCAGCTCCAACTTATATCCCAACCTAGCCTCTATAAGTTCGTATATTCGTTTTCTCAAATAGTTTGACGCCCCGAGGCGAACTTCCGAATAGTAGTCGGAATAGTATCCCGTGTCAGTTCTATATAAATCTACTCCATACGCCAGTTCGCGATTGAAAACCCATGGCTCTTCAAAGCTTAAAATTATCTGGTTGCTTTCCAATCCGATTGTTCCTCTGATTCTGAACTTTTGTCCGGCTCCCTGGAAGTAGTTGCTATATTTTGAATAGTCGAAATTGCTCTGAGTGATTTCAACGGTTGCCACCAAGCTTTCAATTGTGCTGAATCCCGCCCCAAAAGTTATGTTCCCCGTCCTGCCCTCTTTTACGACAATTCTCAAATTGCGGCGCAACGGAATATTTGTGGGCTCCGGAGACAGAGTGACTTCGTCAAAGAAACGAGTCTCCTTCAAGCGGTTTTCCGATGCTTTCATGCGGGCCAAGTCGAAGATATCACCCGGAGCAAGCGCCAACTCGCGAATTATAACCTCGCTTTTAGTTTTTGTGTTGCCCTGAATATTTATGGATTCCAAATAATATTTTTCGCTCTCGATTATTTCAATAACCAAATCTATGTCTCCCGTCTCCAAGTTGGGGCGGCGCAATGCGCGCACAATAGTGCCTATGTAGCCGTATTTTCCGTAAAAAGTTCTGATTTCTTCAATCATTTGATCAACTTTTGACGGCGAAAAAACATTGCCTTTGGTCAAATCGAAATATTCCACAAACTGCATAAGTTTTTCCGTCGGGAAAAGTTTATTGTCTTTAAAAGACACTTCTCCAACGCGGTATTGGCGGTTTGGAGTTACGTTTATAATCAAGTCCATATCTCCGGGAGTATCCGGATCCGGGAATTCAAAGCGCACCTTAGACTCGTCTATTTCAACATCCAAATATCCATGGTCGCGATAATACTTGCGCAAGGTTTCCAAGTCGGCCTGCAATTCATCCTCCTTAAACCTTCCGTTGTCTGTCAAATGCGATATTATCGGAATCCATGTATCCGTCTTCATCTGCTTGAGAAGCTTCATAGAGTTTATTTCGGAAGGATCGTCCTTGCCGAACATAAACACGCCCATTCTATCCCAAAAGTCGTAAACTTCTTTCGCGGACGGGTCTCCCTCAAAGTAAATATTTTGAATCTGGATATCTCCGCCTTCGTCGATTTCAAAAATGACCGCGCCCTCTCCAGCCTCGTCATTGCGTTCTATCGACGAGGTGACCTTGGCCAGAGCATATCCTTTTTTCTGGTAGAATTCGCGGATTTTGTCGGCGTCCCGCTTCACGTCCACCTCGCTTAGAGTGCCGCCTGCATAACTTGTTATTTCCTCCTGAAGGCGGCGCCCGGAATATTCTTTGTTGCCGTTAAATACAATTTGGGAAATTCTATATTTTGGAATTATGGTAAAGTCTATGTCCATTTTCCCGGCAGCGTTCACACTGCGCTTTGCGTCGATAAATTCATAAAGCCCCGTTCCATATAGCGAGCGTATAGACTGGTCCAAAGCGCGCTGGTCGAACTTCATGCCTTTGCGGAGCCTCACATGCGCGCTTATTGCGTCGGTTGAAATAGATTTCGGGCCTTCGATTTTATAGTCGATCCTGTCAATTTCCAGAGAATCTTCAGAAGGCGCGCCGGTTGCCGGAACCTGCGCGAAAACCGCAGGCGCTAAAGCAAGCGCAACGGCGCATATAAGAGCGGGCAATGCCGCTTTCTTAAAATGATTAAATATTGACATCTTCCCTAGGACTGTAATTTTCGTAACGCGTGTAATTTCTGTTGAAGAGCAATGTGACCACACCCGTCGGGCCATTGCGCTGTTTTGCAAGTTCGGCTCGAATGAGCCACTGCGAGTTTGAAATGTTTGAGTCATCTGTGTCAGATTTTCTCTGCCTACTCAAGAGTAAAATGGCGTCGGCATCCTGTTCTATGGATCCAGATTCGCGCAAATCGCTCGGGCGGGGATAGCGTGTTTCCTTTTCGCTGTCGCGGTTTAGCTGCGCCAGTACAACGACAGGAGCGCGAAGCTCCTTGGACATGGCCTTCATTCCGCGTGAAATTTCCGCAACTTCCTGCTCCCGAGGCAGAGACGGATCTGAACCTCTTAGCAATTGCAGATAGTCAACCACAACCAGCCCCAATTTTCCGCCAAGCTGTTGGTTTAACCTTCGTGCTTTGGCGCGCATTTCCAGAATGCTGATGCCTGCGGTGTCGTCTATCCACATCGGAGCTTCGCTCAATTCTTTGGCGACGGAGGAAATATCCTGCAATTTTTCCCGCTCTATAAAGCCCTGCGCCAGCTTGTGCTGGTCTATGCGCGCGCGAGAGGCAATCATGCGCATATAAAGCTGCTCAGCCAACATTTCCAAAGAGAATACCAATACAGGAACGCGGTTTTTGCCAAAAAGCGCGCTTTCTGCTATATTGAGGGCGATTGATGTTTTTCCCGTTCCGGGGCGCCCTGCAATAACTATCATTTCATTGGCGTGCAATCCGCGCATCATCGTATCCAAGTCCTTAAAACCGGTGGGAACTCCGACAAGCTCCCCCTTGCTGGTTATGAGCCTCTGGATTTGCTGAACCGCCAAATTGACCTGCTCGTCGGCTTTTTTAATCGAATCCCCCACCCTATCCTGGCTGATTCCAAGGATCTTCTCCTCTACGCCCTCGATAAACATATCGATGCTGCCATGGTTGTGTTGGGCGTCGTAAATAGTCTGCGAACATGCCCTAATTATCGCGCGCAAGAAATATTTTTCGCGCACAATATCCAACCATTGGCGATAGTGGGCGTAGGTTTCAATTCTTCCTGCAATCTCGTTAATGGCGTCGATTCCTCCGACGGATTCCAATTGGTTTTTAGACGACAAATACTCGGCTAAAACAATATCGTCAACAGGTTTGCCGAGTTTGTTCAATTCAACCATCGCCGCAAACATTTTCTGGTGCTGCGGCTTAAAGAAGTAGTCGGGCGAGACTTTGGCGGCCAAGCATGAGTCTATGACTTCATTGGTGCCGTCCAGCATTATGCTGGCCAGTATTCCCTGTTCTGCGTCCAAATTGTTCGGCGGCTCAAAGTCGGGATCTGCGCGCGCGATTGCGCCAAGAGCGGATTCGGAATCTCCGGCCGACGCCGAAGTTCCGCTCCTCTTTGCGCGGCGCTGGTATTTGCCGCCAGAGCTGTCGGATTCTTTTAAGGGCATAAAATTTTCTAATTTATAAAAAAAATACCTTTAGGACTTTATATTGCTTTTTGCAATATGCAAACGCAAAAAATTTTAATTATTTTATTTAAAATTCCCAGCAGTCAATTTGTTATCAAGAGCAACCCAAATGCGAGTGCATTAATTGCAGACGAAACGGTTATTCCTGCATGCGAAAAACGTTAGGCGTGGATTTTAGGCTTTAAATTAGAAATGCGCCTACGCTCCGCCGAAAATAAATCCGAATTGCAGCCGGGGTATTTTGCGATAAAAAATGCCGACCAGTCAAAGCTTATTGAAATAAAGCCCGGCACAAAAAAAGCGCCCCGGATGG
>FR901610.1:103085-109789 GCA_000438015.1 Coraliomargarita sp. CAG:312
AAAAAAGCGCCCCGGATGGGGCGCTTAAACCAAGTTTTTGGGGACCCTAGATGGAGCCCAAATAATACTTTGCCCAAGAATGGTTGGCGTCGAGCTTTATGGCGGATTCAAATTCGGATTTCGCCTTTAGCTTTTCTCCGTTTGCCAAAGCGACCAACCCCAACAAATAATGGTTTTGGGCATCGCGCTTTTGCTTGCTTGCCTGTTCGCCAAACTTCGAGAAGAAGTCCATCTTTTCTTCGACTTTCAAAGCTTTTTCAGCTCTTGCTTTCATTGCGTCTAGGAGCTTGCTTGCGGCAGCTTGGTCGCCGAGCTTTTTGAACGCCATAGCGCGGTAGAAATTCAAGTAGTTGCCCGCTCCGCGGTCGGGGTAGGAAACAACTTTCTTGAACAGAGCCTCAGCCGCAGCCTTGTCGCCGAGTTTTTCCTGGGCGAGCGCCTCAAAGTAGAGCGACTGCGGCAATCTGCCGCCATGCATAGGCTGCCCGACTTCCAGATTGCGCGGATATGTGCTGCCAAGCCTAAAGTCCGCGAGGGCTCCCTTATAGTCTTTCTTGGCAAATTTCTCAAGACCGCCCAATAGACATGCATCCACAAAAGTTCCGTGGATTTGTCCGCCGCCTTCCCAAACGCGGAAGTGGCGTTTCTGAAGAATGTCCAAAGCGCGCGCATACTGACCGTCGATTATGTACAGCTCTATCTGCCTGCTTATTGCATCGTCGCGTTTCGCAACGGCTTCGGCATTCTTTTCCATCAGGGCTAGGCGTTCTTTGGCGGGTTTGCCGGTTATGTCGTAAAGCTTGTCCAGCTCAAAGTAGTAGCGCGGATCGGACGGGTTCACCTCAACCGCTTTTTCATATGCGGCGACGGCTTTCTTTATGTCCTTTGCGCGGTTGTACGCAAAACCCAAGTTTCTCCAAGCTATTCCCAACGATGGGTCTATGGCAACGGCTTTTTCCCATTCTTTTATGCCGTTTTCCTTCTGTTCCAAGAAGTAATAGAGGTTGCCAAGATAATAGTGGGCGCGGGCGTCGGATGGATTTGCCTTAATTGCGGAATTAAGGATGTCGATTTCCTCAGCCCGGAACGGGAAGCAATAATCGGTCGGCGCCTTGGCGGCGGCGGCGTAGGCGTCTTTGGCGTCGGCATCGCCGTTTAAAGCCTTGTAGTATCCGATATAGTAGTTAACCATCGGTGAAAGCTTTGACTGGTCGGCGTTTTTCGCGTAGCATTGCAAAATGGAAATAGCTTCGGGATAAGCGCCGGCATTTCCGTAGTAAGTCGCCGTTTCCAAGATATTTTGCAAGCGGTCGCCCATTTGCTTTTCATACTTTGACAAAGCGCATTCTTTCCCGTCGAGGAATCCCTGTTCGGCAAGCGCAAAATAGTCCAGCTTGTCGATTTCCATCGCAAGCTCAAGCGCCTTTTCAGCTCCGTCCTCGCATCCGAGTTTGCGGAGAATATAGGCTTTTAGCACGAGCGCCTTTACGTTTTTAGAATTAAACTGTATGCATGAATCTATCAATTCCAAAGCGTCTTTATACTTGCGCTCTGAGCAAGCAATCTGCGCAAGCGCGAAATAGGATGGCACCTTGAATTCCGGACGCCATGTTGCCTTCCAATAATTGTCTTTTGCCTGTTTTATTTGCCCCGTTTTATGCTGGACGACTGCCATATAATAAATCGGCTCAACATCCTTTGCAACAGTGTAATTTTTTGTGGCGTGGTCTATTGCAGTCTGCAAATATTTCTTTGCCTCGCCGTATTTGCCTTCGCGCGCCATGCGAATCCCCATGACGGTATTCGTACGGATATCATCCGGAGCGCGGCGGAGAGCCTCGTTGTAATAGTCAAGCGGATTGAGTGTCGCATTGTGGAACTGCTCTATGCGGAGACCTGCCAAATACAGATCTTCGACATTTTTGTAGTCCTTGGGGTTTGTCGGCGGAACAACCGGCTTTGGCTTTTCCATCTTGGGGAGAATCTCCTTTTGATACGCCACAAGCTCTTTGTTGTCTTCAGAATAGAGAGCGACGCGGAAATCTTCGTCTTTGGACGCCGGAGACACTGTGAGAGTCTTCACATAGGGTTTTGACGGAGATATGTCGATTGTCTCCTCGTAAATTACCTTGCCCTTGTCAGTGACAACAACCTTTGCGTCTTCAAATTCCGTAGTTGCGTTGAATCCGAAGAAAATCTTGTCTATGGCTGTGCGGTCCAAATTTACCGCGGCGTCGAGATTTGCCTCTTTTACCCCTCTTATTTTAATTGCCGGATACCAATATTGCTTGAATTCCCTAGTTTCTCCGGGAGCGATCCAGCTGTAGTCAGGCTGGTTGTCTGAGAACGCGCCCACCATAAGCTCAAGGTAATCTCCATCGTTATCGGTCAGCATTGTGCGCCACATTCTTGCGGAATCGCAGTTTCCCCACAGGAAGAATTTTTTTCCGCCGACCATATGGTGGTTTGCCACATGTATAGTGCCGCCATCCTTGCCGTAGTCGTATCCTGCCAGGAAATCGTCGTCGAAATTCCAGGCAAAAATAGAGCAGCCTTTTGGATAGTTTTTCCACATGGTCATATCCATGCCGTTGCAATCCATGCCGCCGTACCTAGACTTGCCGATAGGCCATTCTATAAATTCGTTCTTTGCGTGCTGGGTTCCATACTGGGTCTTAGGCGGGAAAATGACCTGATAGTTTTCATCGCAATGCACGGATACGTTGGCCCAATAAAGCATCGACTGTATGAATGGCGTGTTATTGAACACGCGCACATGCGCCTCGACATACGAGCGGTCGGGGCGAATCGTAAGGCCGATAATCCACTTCATCCTATGGCGCAGCTCAGTTTCCCCGATCCAGACGGTTGCGCTGCCGTCGTCGTTTTCAACAAGAGTGTAATCCACGGGAAGCTGGGTTGAAGCTCTGTGGTGGTGAGGTATATTCCATTCTACACCGCCCGACATCCACGCGCCCAACATTCCGATTAGCGCGGGCTTTACAACATGCTGGCGGTAGAAGAAATCGTAATTTGTGGCCTTGTCCATAGCGGAGAGGATTCTCCCGCCAAGTTCAGGCATAACACAAAGTTCGGTATAGTCGTTTTCAAGATAAACCGCGTTGTAAGTTTGATCGTGCTTGTTATCCGTAAGAACATCGTACATAGGATACGGATAGACATGTCCAGCAGCCCCTTGATAGGTGCGCCCCGTAAAGAAAAACGGATTTAAATCCGCAGGAGCAATATCGTACGTCGGCATAACCAACGGTCTTTCCTCTATATCCACCCCGGCATGGGCAACCGCAAAACTCGCGGCTCCCGCCAAAAGGAATATCGAGCCTTTAATTAAGTTTCTCATAATTTATAATAGTTTACGTTTTATATGGAATTGTTAAACTCGACAAAATAGCGAACGACGCATCTGCATACTTGAATTTTTCCAGTGGCAAAAAGTGCCTAAAAAACAATCCTGCAATAAAATGAATGCAACCCCCGCAAATATTCATCTCCCCTTTAACTGGTAAAATTTTTAGGGGCGCCAATAAATGTGTCAAATCTTTTTTGGACAAATAACTTCCGGCAGCCGAACTTTTCGCAAAAATAAAACTATTTTTGCCAGAACTCCGACTTGAAATCTTTTATTTTCTTCGCGGAATCCTCAAATTCTTCATCCATGTCTTCGTCCTTTAAAGCGGCTTCCAGAGCTTTCGATTCTTTCGCGCGAATTTCCCGCAGCCTGGGGAAATATTCCGACTCCAAAAAATACGCGTATTCAACAAGAGCGTCGTCCCCGAAAATTATTTTCTGCTTGTGGGAGTTTTCCACACCCAGGGATTTGCCGTCGCGTATGGCGGCCGCCAAATCCTTAAATGAAGCCGACGGGGCGAACACTATAGTATAGCTTTTGCCAATGTCGTTTATATGGTGAGCGTCGCTATTACCAACGACATTTATGCGCTTGCCAAATTTTCCCTGCACTTTGGCAACTTTAGTCATAGTCATTAGAGTGTCGTCAAAATCGTTGAAAACCTCTATTGCGTCGCAATAGAAATTGTCGAAAATCGCGTTGCGCTGGTACGAATCCACCGTAGTTCTGTCGTAGGGCTTCCAATAAGGATGGTTAAAAACCGAAACGCCTCCGAATTCTCTTATTTTGTCGAAAGCCACGCATGTCTGCGCCAGGCTGTATTTAGACTGCTCTGGCATTGCTGGCAAAGATTTCAATTTTTCTTCTACGGCCTTTTTGTAAACTTCCGGATTTTCCTTTGCCCAATTTGTAATGCTCTGAGTTGCCCCAAAACTGTGCACATGTGCATTTCCGTTTAGATGAACTTCCTCCGCGCGATAGCTTGCCATCGTTATTGGAAATTCTTTTAACACTTTGCATAGCTCCACCGAAGACTCGTAATTGCTATGGTCTGAAAGCGCGAAGAAATCGTATCCCTTTTCAAGGCATTTTACAGCTACTTCAATCGGTTCGTTTTTACCGTCAGAACCTTTGCTGTGAAGATGAAATTCTCCTTTAAAAGGGCGCAGGGCAAAAAGTTCGGGATATAGCGAATAAACTTTAGCCTTGCCCAGGACTTTTTCTTTTTCATTGGCTTTTTGCGGCTTGGAAACGAATACAAATGTATGCTCCTGCTGGTTTTTAAAAACGTGCGACGCTATTATCTTGCCGTCTTTAATTTCAAACGGGACATCCTCATACTTTGCCCACCCGGCGATATTGCCGTTTGATAAAATCCCTTCGGCGGAGATGCAGCGCACCGCCAATCTTTCAGGATTTGCAAGTAGAGACGCGTCGTCGCATGAAATTTTAACGGTAGAAGGCTTGTCTGCCTGAAGCACGCGAGGCAAAATTTCAAATTTTGCCGCAAAAGCAATGGATGCGGCAAATAAAACAGCACTAAAGGATAAAAACTTCTTCATACGCAACAACCAATATTCCATATAAAGAAGCCATCAAGCATTTTTTGATATTTTTGGCCTACCCTATTTCGCAAGAGAAAGCCACAAAAGATTATTCCCTTCCAAAGCCGCGGATTTCAAGCGGCACCAGAAGGCTTCGCCATAACATAGCCTCCACGAAATTACTTGCCCGCCGGGCACCCGACGTTGTCCGACATGACAAATTGTTCTCCGTGGCCTCCCGCATCGAAAACCATCTTGTCCGTAAATCCGCCGAAGAAAGAATTGTCCGTTATTACGCTGTAAGACATATTTTTTACCTTCAGTCCATACTTTGGACGAACCTCTCCCTTAGCGCCGTCCCGCCTTCCTGCGCCCGATGAATTGCAATTCATAGCCAGTCCCTTGCAGCCGTCAAGATTCACCTGGCAGGACATATCTTCGCCTTCTATATTATCTTCGCGCCCGCAGCGGCGGAATACATTTGCCGAAATTGTTATTGTTGAGCATTTGCGCAAATCTATAGCCGCCCCCCAATTGCAGTCAAAGCAATTGCCGGTAAAATTGGTGGAACCACCATCTACAGCAAAATATCCGCATCCTTTATTCCACTCAACGCGGTTTGCAGTAAACATAATCGTCCCCCCCCATTTATCAACAAACATTCCGTGGCTTCCATTATCGGATATCTGATTGTCGAGAACAAATCCGTCCCAACCAAAAATGTAAATGCCGTGCTTTTTATTTGCGCGAAAATAGCTGTGGCGGATTATGAACAGCCACACTCGCAAAAGATGGACTCCGCTGCCCGAAAACATGCGCACTTGGCAGTCGTCTATTACAATGGAATCCTCCTTCTTGCTGAATTCTTTGTCGTTGTTTAAAAATATCCCGTGGATTTCCTTTTTACATTCGCGCTTCCCAAATAGAAAAAGCCCTTTTATGTGTGCCCCGAACGCTCCCGTGACATTCAATACGCAGTCGGCTTCCTCGCTGTCCAGTACGAGCATCGCGCCGGCATCTCCGCCGTACGCCCACTGGGGTTCCGACATAACCGTCGTATGCGGTCGCACTTTCAGGTCGTGGCAAAGATATTTTCCGGACGGGAAGTAAACTGTTCCCTGCACTTCGCCCGCGGCGTCCAACGCCTTTTGTATCGCCTCGCTGTCAGGAGTCACACCATCTCCAAAGGCACCAAAATCCTTTACGTTAAATACCGACGAATTTGTAGCCCCGGCTTTAATTTCGTCCGTTTGCGCTTTGGCCGACGCCATGGCAAGAGCCCCAACCGCCCCTGCCGCTCCGGCAAATCCTAAATTTTTTATAAATTCGCGTTTTGATGTTTTCATAAGTTCAACGTATTCTTAAAACGCGACGCCGACGTTATTTACAAATAAGTACTGCTTGCCATGCCCGCCCTGGTCCAAGACCATTTCTTTCACAAAGCCTTTATAAAGAGCGTTGGAGGAAACCACTGTATAATCCAAATCCTTTGCGACTATTCCGTATTCAGGAGCAACTGATCCTTCTCCCCTGTCGGTGTCTTTTCTTGCAGCAAAAGAATTGCATACAAACGACAGTCCCCTGCAACCGTCAAGAATCGCATGCGCCGATATATGCTCGTCGCCCAATGTGTTGTTTTTCTTGCCGCAGCGGCGGAACACGTTTCCTGAAACGGCGGTCGTGCGCATCTTGCGCGCGCAGATACCTGCTCCGCCATTGCAATCGAAACAGTTGCCGGTGACGTTCCAAGCGTCTCCGCCGGGCAAATAGAGCCCGTATGAACCGTTCCA
>FR901611.1:0-8944 GCA_000438015.1 Coraliomargarita sp. CAG:312
TGTATCCGGGGGGCGGGCAGGTCTAAAATTTGAAATCTTCAAGCTCTGCGCGCGCTTTTTTTGACCTTGGGGGTTCGTATTTATCGTAAAGGGCTTGGGCTGATTTCTTTAATACTGCATCGTCTTGGCGCAGGCTTGAGGAGAACATCGATATTACTCTTTGCGCCGATTTTGCGTCGCCGTCGTCGGAGAAGAGTTCTGCCAGAGGCGAGACAATTTTATTAAAACATTCGTCTGGACAGCTCGAGCAGTTTCTTAAGACATCTTGATAAATGGGGAACATTTCAGATTTATCTTCCAAGTTAGCGAATAATCCGCGCAATTGCTTTGAATAACTGTCTATTCCAAATCCGGGATCCACGCGCATTACAGTGCGCATTTCCGCTATAAAGAGCCTGTCTGCCTCTTTTTGCCGGCGCCTCAATCCCAGATTTGCGCGGTATTTGTTGAGCATATTCATGCATATGTCCGGATATTTGCGAAAAGCCTCGTAGCTTCTTCGCCACAGCACGTCGAGCTCCGACGACGGGGCTCCGCTTCGGGCTTTTGCTGAAATGTATGCACCGTACGCTTTCCAATTTTCGGGATTTTCTTTTTTTGCCATGTCAGCGAAAAATGCGGCATTTGAATAGTCGTCTTTTGCGAAAAATAGCTCGGACAACCTAAAAAAAGCCATAGATATAGCGCCGTTTGGCGTCACTAGATGGCGTTTGGAGCATAGAAGCAAATCGGAAAGCTCGACATTTTTCCACGTTTGGGGATTTAGGGGCCTTCCGTATAAGGATTTTGCGGCGGGATCGCGAGCTATGTCGGTTTTCCAAATTCCGGGCCGGGACATGTACCAAAGCCACGAATACACTTTGCCCCCGGTGCGTTCGCTAAAATAAAGGCATGGTATGCCGTTTGCGTTTGCCACTCTCCATGCGTAATAAACTTTATCAGCGTCCAATCCGCCGCGCTTTCTAATATTTTCCGGAGTGTACGGGCCTTCGGCGTCGTCCCAAGGCAATTCCTGCCTTCCTTTGAGGCGTTTTGTATCCGTCTTAATTGATTGAGTCAGCTTTTCTATTATAAAAGGTGTGATTTTTTCATTTTTCAGCCCCCGCAATTCGTCCATTGGCCCGGCGATGCCGAAAACGAATACCAATTCCCCTACAGTCATTCTGTCGAACGGCAGAATAAAAGTCTGCGGCTCCTCCATAAAAAAGTTAAACATTTCTTCAGGCTGCGTAATCGGGGCGGGATTTGACGGAACATTGCATTCCGGCCATCCTCCTGGGGGCAGTGAATCATAAATCAATGACACCGCAAATGCAGAACGCAAATACTTTTGGGCGGCTATAGGATATATTCCGAAAATCGTTTTTAGGGCAGCGCATGCGCCGCTTAATGAATCTTCTGGGCGTATCGATTCATAGAAGTCGAAAAATGCAGGCAAGTCTTTTAATATGGCGGCTTTTAATTCCGGCTGCAAATCTGAGCCTTCCTTTGCGAAAAGTTCCGCCGCAAATGCCGTATAAATCCACGATGCGGCGTCCGGATAGAATTGTTTTAACGCGGCGTCCTCAGCTTTTATCCTAGCCGATTTTGCGAGGTCCTCCCAGCTTTTTTGAGAGTTGTCTGAAACGATTTTTGAGATTTCCTCAGCCGAGAGCGGAGTATGCGGGAAGTCCGGAAGCTCAGGGGCTATGGTTTGCGCCGAAATGGCGCCGCAGGCGAATATTGTAAGCGCAATACCTAATAGTTTTTTCATTTTGAAACTGATAAAAAATTTTAGCAATTGATTGCAAGATAAATATGAAAAATTTGTTTTTTAGGTGCGTCGAAAAAAACAGCAAAGCAAAATAAACGATTGGGTCGATGTTATATTTATAAATATCTCTTTTAAATATTTTTTTATGCTGTTTTTTTAAAAAAAAGTTGCAAACGGGAAACGATTGTGAAATCTTTTCCACAGTTATGGAACTAAGTTCTTACATACCTGTTTTAGTGCAGATTATAGTCGCCGTAGGCATGGGTGTCTTAATTATTGCTGCCAGCCATATATTTGGGCAGCGGTCTAAAACAAACAAGCTCAAGGATTCGGCTTACGAATGCGGCGTTTCCCCGGAGGGCGTCCCGCATCCTAGGTTTGGGGCTAGATTTTATGTAGTGGCGATGCTTTTTGTCATATTCGACATAGAAGTCGTTTTTATGATTCCATTGGCTCTAGTTTACGGTGATTTGATTGTTGCTAATATACCCATATTGCTTCCGGTGCTTTTCTTTTTAGCAGTTCTTGCAGCTGGCATATTGTACGAAGTAAAGAAAGACGCCCTAAACTGGAACATTCCCAAATCAAATTAGTCTGTTAATTTATGAAGCTTAAAAGATTCCTCTCAAAGTCGCGGATAATAGACATAAAGAGCACTGACTTTAAGGGGGCTGTAGCGGAATTAATCGACACTCTTTCGCCCGCTTTGCTTGAGGGGGTGGACAAGAAAAAGGTTTTGGCTGACGTAATGGAGCGCGAGACGGCGATTTCCACTTATCTCGGGAACGGCATTTGCATGCCTCATACTAGAGTAGACGGCCTAAAGCAAAAATACGTTTTTTCGGTTGGGCGCTGTCCAAACGGCTTGATATTCGACGGGGCGGACGAATATAAACAGACACGCATGCTGTTTTTGCTGCTTTCGGACGAAGACGTGAACACATACCTAACGGTTTTGTCAACTTTGGCAAAGACATTTTCGGCCGAGCCTGCTATAAATTCGATAAAAGAAGCCTCTGACATTTCCAAGTTTCGGGCAGCGGTATTGTCGGCTTTCGACAGCGGAGTTGCCGTTTTGCCAGGCAAGATAAAAAACGCGTCGGGAGTTCCCGCAATATCGAAACCGAAGCTTTTTGAGAACAAGCTGAACGACTCAATAGCCAAGTCCGCTTTGAAGGTTGCAAAGGTTGCAAATTGTTCGTCTATAATATTGCAAGGGGACGCTTTTGCGAATATTCCAGATTTGTCTTCTTATTTTGGGGACATGAACGTTGTTGTCGTTTCGGAGCGTTCCATTCAAAATATTCCGGATAAATGGAGCGTTATAAATGTAAGATCATTTTCAAACGGGAGATTTGCGCAATTGCGCAGCGCCGTAATGATAGGCCTCACGCGCGGAATCTTTAAGGCAAAAGACAAGATATGTTGCATAGGCGGGGTCGGCGGCAGCAATCAGATAGATTCCATTGTAATTCTCGATATAGAAAAGGAATTTTCCGACATATTCGTCAGCCAAAAAATTCTGCCCGAATGCGTAAAGCCGGAGGTGATAGAGCGCATATTGGATATTGCCACGGAACTCTCGGTTGAGGGCAGGGAAGGAAAACCTGTCGGTTGCATATTTGTCATAGGCGACGTTGAAGAATTAAAGCCGCATTTAAAACAGCTTATATTGAATCCCTTTTACGGCTATAAGCCTGAGGACAGAAACGTGTTAAATCCTTTTATGGACGAGACTGTAAAGGAGTATTCGCTTATAGACGGAGCTTTTATAATAGACGGCAAAGGCATATTGGAGTCGGCGGGATCCCTTATACACACACCGGATTTTAAGCTTCAGCTTCCTGGAGGGCTTGGCGCGCGCCATGCGGCTGCTTACGCTATTTCCCTTATGGCGGATTGCATATCGCTTGTAGTTTCATCAAGCACGGGGCAAATTACGCTTTTTCGCAAGGGGCAGATGATGCCGATAAGCGAAAAGCGGAAGAATTAATCTCGAAATCGATTTTACGCGCCTTGCAAATTGTGGAAGGCGCTTTTTTTTTTGCCGATTTAAAATTTAGTATTGCCATCCTAAAAATATTTTTCCGTACTTTTTATTTGTATAACCAATAGCAATAGATAAATTCGCATGCTTACATATTTAAAAAGATTCAGGGAAATGATTAGATATTTTGAATGGTCGTTCGGCATTTTGCTGGGCGGTATGATTCTAGCATTCTGGCGCGGAGAAGCGACGGCATCCGGATTGGGATTCAGCTTCTTGCTTACGGCGCTAGTAATAAGCGTTCTTGAAGTCAGCCTATCTTTCGACAACGCTGTAATAAATGCGACAAAACTTGAAAAGATGTCGCATAAATGGAGACAGCGGTTTCTAACATGGGGCATTGCTATTGCGGTATTCGGGATGAGGTTTGTGTTCCCGATTGTAATTGTCGCAGTATTTGCCGATTTGCCGTGCAGAACAGTTTTAGGCTTGGCGTTGCACAATCCCGACGAATACGCTCGCCATCTTGAAGAAGCCAATGTCGGAATATCATCATTTGGCGGCACGTTTTTGATGATGTTGTTTTTTGAGTTCATGTTCGACAAAAACAAGACTCTAAACTGGATTTCCCTTCCAGAAAAAGCCCTTCGCAAAATAGGCCGCATAAAATTTGCGCCTACTATTCTAACGCTTATTTTGCTCGCGCTAACGCAGATTGCCCTTGGCGAACATGAAAGGGCGGTTTCAATGGTTGCCGGTGTTTCCGGAATAATAGTTCATTTGTTGATTCACGGCGTAAGCCAGAAGCTTGAGAAAATGGCTGCAATGAAAAACGAGTTTGCAATAAAGCATGCGGGGCTTGCAGCGTTTATTTATTTGGAATTAATAGACGCCTCGTTTTCTTTGGATGGCGTGCTGGGAGCGTTTGCTTTGACGAAGGACGTCGTTGTAATAGCCATAGGATTGGCTGTAGGCGCCTTTTTTGTTCGTTCATTGACGATTGTGCTTGTTGAGAAAAAAACTTTGGAAAAACTTTTGTATCTTACCCACGGGGCGTATTGGGCGATAGGCGCTTTGGCTTGCATTATGCTGATTGCAACTTTCCACGAAATTCCCGAGGCTGTCACTGGAACACTGGGAATGTTTTTAATACTGGCGTCGCTTGTCTCGTCTATAAGATATAATTTAAAGCGCCGCAAGTAGACCGCCTGCAATGCAACTGCATGCCGGAAGCGTTTTTTCCAAGCTAAAAAAAAGCGCCCTCTCCGATTTGTTCGGCGGGCGCAGTGTTGGGGCAGCCTGCATTATTCGTATTCAGATTTAATGCGTTCTATTGCGTCGTCTAAGTTGTGGCGCACAATAAGGCTGCGTTTCATATATATTATGTCTTCGGCAATGTTTGTGCATAGGTCGGCGATCCGCTCCAAGGCTTTTGAGACAAGCAGATAATTTATATAGCACATAGCGCCATCCGGATTGTCTTTTATTCCTTCTGCGACGTTTCCGTAGCATCTCCTATTTTCTTCATCTACAATGGCGTCGTCGGAGCATACTCCTATGGCGAGCAATTCGTCGGATTGCAGGAAGGCGTCTATGCTTGTCTTAAGCATATATACCGTCCTAGAAGTCATAGTTTCGATGTCGAATGGAATTGGAACCGGATTTTCAGTTCTGATAAAAGACACGCGCTTTGCTATATTTGAGGCCATGTCACCGATATGTTCGAGTTCGTTGTTGATTTTCAACACCGTAATCACAAACCTAAGGTCGCTTGCAACCGGCTGGTGGAGTGCGAGTATTTTTAGGCATTCCTCTTCAGTATCGACTTCCAGTTTGTCTATATCGTAGTCTCCGTTGATGACCTCGCATGCGAGCGCTGGGGAAAGTTCCCTGAGCGCCTTTACGCTTTTGCGGACATTTTCCTCCACGGATATTGCGACTTTTAGAATTTGGGTCTTTAATTTTTCCAGGTCTTTTCTTAAATGGCTGTTCATATCAACCGAACCTTCCCGTAATGTAATCGTTTGTGGCCTTGTTTTTGGGGTTTGTGAAAATCAGCTTAGTTTCTCCGAATTCCACCAGATTGCCTTCGTAAAAGAAGGCGGTAAAATCCGAAACGCGCGCTGCTTGTTGCATATTGTGGGTCACAATTACGATTGTGTATTCACCCGACAATTCTGCAATCAAATCTTCTATGCGCGCGGTGGATTTTGGGTCCAAAGCGCTGCATGGCTCGTCCATCAGCAATACTTCGGGGCTTATTGCCAGCGCTCTGGCGATGCATAGCCTTTGTTGCTGTCCGCCAGACATCCCAAGGGCATTTGCGCCGAGCCTGTCTTTAACTTCGTCCCACAAAGCGGCTCTGCGCAGGGACATTTCCACGATATCGTCCAATTCGCTTTTGCGCACAGCTCCCTTTAGCCTGACTCCGTATGCTACATTGTCATATATGCTTTTGGGGAAGGGATTGGGGCGTTGGAATACCATTCCGACTCTCCGGCGAAGCTCGACCACGTCGAGCCTAGGATGGTATATGTCTATTCCCTCTAAAGCCAGCAGCCCCGTTGTTTTGCAGCCTTCCACAAGGTCGTTCATGCGGTTTATGCATCTTAGAAACGTGCTTTTCCCGCAGCCGCTAGGCCCGATTATAGCCGTGACTTTTCCGCGCTCCAGCCCCAAGCTTACGTTTTTTACCGCGTGGAATTTTCCGTAATACACGGAAAATTCCGACGCCTCCACAATGCTGTCTGCTCCGGATTTTTTATTCGTTTCTGGAGAATCTTTCATACTGTTGGGATGTTTTTCTGTTTGTATTTCAAGTGTCGCATTCATTTAAACTCTTGTCCTTTTATGCATTCTAGCCCGGAGCCATATTGCGGCAAAATTAAGGCTTAATACTATTGCTATTAAAGTAAGAACCATTCCGTATTGCACATGCGCGACGCGTTCGGCCATTTCGTGTTCCGAGCAAATATTGTAAATATTCCAAGGAAGGGCAGGGGTTGCCTGCGTGAAAATTTCTCCAATTGCAAGTGCGGCTCCGGTGCTGGTTGCGGCTGTAAATATAATGGGGGCTGTTTCTCCCGCTGCGCGCCCCATCGATATTATTATTCCTGTGAGCATTGCTGGAAGGGCTGATGGAAGTATCACCGTGCATATTGCCTTCCATTTTCCCGCTCCCAATCCTAGAGCGGCTTCGCGGTATGAGTTAGGCACACTTTTTAAGGCTTCTTCGCAAGAGCGGATTATAGTCGGAAGAATTAGCAGAGCCAGAGTTATTGAACCTGCCAGTACGCTCTTGCTCTCCGAGATTCTGAGGGTGTTAATTAAAAATGCCAGCCCGAATAGGCCGAACACTATGGACGGCACTCCCGCAAGCGTTCCTACGCATACGCGCAAGAATGATATAAAAGAATTATTTTTTGCGTATTCTGCAAAATATATAGCCGCTATTATCCCCAGCGGAGCGGCTATCAACATCGCCCCGACTGTAAGGTAAAAAGTTCCAAGAATCATTGGCCATATTCCTCCGAATATGTTGGAATCGTACGGGTTGTCGAAGAAGAATCCCCAGTATACAGTGTAATGTGGCTGCATCATGGCTTCGAAATTGTCCTTCACGTAGCAAAACATTTTCTCTACGGGTGAGCCTTTAAAGAATTGTTGCGTATTAACGCGAACGGATATCTCATTGCCATTGTCGTCGTGTTTGAAAACTGTGATTTGCTCAATAGAATTTTTAAAGACTTCTCGCGCCAAGTCCATTCTTGGCTGGCCGTATTTTTGGCGTACGAGCTTGAGCGCTTCCTTTTCTGCGCTGGTTTGCGGCCCGAGCAGTTCCGAAACGCCGCGTTTAAAGGTATCATAGGCGGCGTTTTCGCGGCGCAGAATATCTTTTTGTGCGCTTAGTTCTTCTATTACGCCGCCAGTCAGTACGCGCCTGAGAAGATTGCGCTGGGTGAATGTGAATTTTCCGGCCTTTGCTATGCTTTCCTTACAAAGGTCCGACAAACTGTCTTTTTGAAGGGAGAGAATTTCCGCAAGCGAAAATGATGTTCCGTCTGCGTGCGCCGATTTTACTTTATCATTGATTTCAACCAAATAATCCTTCCAAATTTCCGCGGC
Source organism: Coraliomargarita sp. CAG:312 (assembly GCA_000438015.1). Classification (GTDB taxonomy): domain Bacteria; phylum Verrucomicrobiota; class Verrucomicrobiia; order Opitutales; family Intestinicryptomonadaceae; genus Merdousia. Next base: position 7,866 of record FR901611.1, read on the forward strand.
GAAAGCGTCGGCGGCCGGTTTTCTCTTGTCGCGGGGAAGCGACGCGATACGCGACATTTCCTTCCCGGATTGGCTTATTTTTTTCAAAGCCTCGGTTCTGGCATTGTTTATTGAACGCTCTATCCGGGTTGAATATTCCGAATATTCGAATTTTTTAAACATTTCGTAAAGAGGCGCGCGCGCTGCTTGCGAACGCTCTATTCTTTTCCTGATTGATGCGGTTTCGTCGTAATCAAGGTTTTCGCAGAGAAATTTTTCGTGTTCGACTGTAGCGTCGAATATAAAAGCGTTTGCCCCGTTTATGATTATGGGCAGCAGAAATACCGCCACTGCCGCCGTCATTAGGGCAAGCGACGAATACGCTATTGCCGTGAAGGATTTGTCCAATAATTTTCTGGTGCGGGTTGTCATATGCGTCTATTTCTTTTTAAGCTTCATGCCTGAGCCTATCCATTGGCTCGCGGCGTTCATTAAAAGGCCGGCCACAAGCAGGCAAAAGCTCATTGCAAAAAGCACGTGGTATCTGGCGGAACCGGTGCTTTGGTCGGCTTCTCCCATTTCCCCCGCAATTGTGGCTGTGAGCGTGCGGACCGGTTCGAAAAAGTTGTAGAAAGGTTCGGGGATTTTAAGGGCGTTTCCGCTGGCCATCCATACGACCATAGTTTCTCCAACCACTCGCATAAATCCCAATATAACTGCAACTGCAATGCCGCTTTTCGCGCACGGGAGAAGAATTTTAAATATTGTTTCAAAGCGCGTGCTGCCCAGAGCCAAAGCGCCTTCGCGCATGTCCCTTCCGACCGCTGAAAGCGCGTCTTGGGATATGCTTACTATCGTTGGGAGCGCCATAATAGCCAATATCAAAGATGCGTTTAAGGCGTTTGTACCGCTGGAGATTTCAATATCGAAGAGTTTTGCAGCAATCCATAAAACGGCGATTGACGCGGCGCACGGAAATATGATTTTTACAAGTTTTTTTGCCGTGGATTCTTTTTCTCCAAAAAATTTAGAGCTGAAAAATTCCCCCATCAAAACCGATGCGACAAGAGCGATTGGAAGTCCCGCCAATACTGTGGCTA
>FR901611.1:8957-12407 GCA_000438015.1 Coraliomargarita sp. CAG:312
CCCGCCAATACTGTGGCTACCGACATCATTGCGCCTCCGTGGTTCTGCAGTATGGGCGCAAATACAACCAGCGCAAAGAAGCCGTAGGCGACGGACGGCACCGCGGCGAGCAATTCTACGACTGGCTTGAATTTCTGTGCTAGATTGTGGGGCAGAATTTCGTTTAGGCATACGGCCGCTATTATTCCAAGTGGAACCGCTATCACGCATGAGCCTACTGTCACCATTGCGGTTCCGTAAAAAATTGCGAGCGCGCCAAAATGTGGATTTGTGTCTTTTGACGGCGTCCAATTGGTTGAAGTAAAAAATTCTTTTACATAAGAAATATTTTCAAAAAACGGAAGAGCCTCTTTTGCTATGAAAAACAAAATGAAAATTATAGATAGTGTTGGAATTGCCGTTATTGCAAGCAGTATTGCGCGTCCGGTATGCTGGCAAAAAGCTTTGAACGCGCTGTTGTGCCTGTCCATTATCAGCGATTTCGCCGCCGTCTTTTTTCTCGTTTTATATTCCATAGCAAAAGGGCTTTTCGTTGATTATTATGGGTTCTGCCGCGTGTTATTCGCAGACGGGGATGTATCCCAAATCCTTGATTATTTCCCTGCCTTCGTTGGAAAGGTGGAGGGTGACGAAGTTATATATATCCGATCCCATTTTAGGATAGGCGTCTGTAAACATATACAACGGGCGGGCAATGGCGTATTTTCCGCTGGATATGCTTTTTGCCGTCGGCAGAATTCCATTCACCGAAAGGGGCTTCACTGTGTCGTCCACAAAGCCCAAGCCAACGTATCCAATTGCATATTTAGTGCTGTTTACGCGGGTGCGGGCGTGCCCGTTTGATCCTACATACTCGGCGTTTTTCGCCACGTCTTTTTTGTGGAGCACGAGTTCGTTGAAGGTTTCGTAAGTGCCGCTGTTTGTGTCGCGAGAAACTATTATTATCTGCGCGTCGTCTCCGCCTACTTCCTTCCAGTTGGTTATTTTTCCGGTGTATATGCCGGCTATTTGGTCCAATGTGAGGGCTGAGACTTTATTTTGCGGATTTACAATGACGGCTAGGCCGTCGAATGCGACAACATGCGCCACAGGCATAATGCCTTTTTCCACGCAGCTCTTAAATTCGGCGGGCTTCATAAAGCGCGACATATTTGCGATATCGCACGCCTTGTTCATAAGGCTTTTTACGCCGTTTCCGCTTCCGGATTCGCTTATTGTGATATTTACGTCGGGATGGTTTTCGGCGTAGTAGTCGGCGAAAGCTTTGGAAATCGGGCCGACGGTTGTCGATCCGTCAATTACTATTTTATTTTGCGCCATGGCGGGTTGCAATCCCAATCCAATCGCCGCGGCGGCTGTTAAAGCTAGAAATTTGTATATTTTTTTATTCATATCATTATCCTTTCAAAATCTTGAAATTTAGAAAAGCACTTGCATTTGGGCACGGACAGCATTTGCGTCAGAGTGTTGCGCAAGGTGCCTGTTGTTTGCGGAACCGTTAAGCTGAGCCCATTCGTAGCCTATTTGGAATTTCAAATCGTTTCCCATTATATACCAATTTAGCCCAACATACACGCTTTGCCCAGCATTGTAGGTTGTGCTTGCATTGGCGTTGCGCACGCCGTCGCTCATCTTTATTCCCCTTCCGTCCGTGTCTATCCAAGAGTAGCGTACGGCGGGAGCGAGCTTTCCGAATTCGCCTATGTCGAATTTATATTCGGCCGCGATGTTTACGCCCATGGGCATTGCATCTTGGGTGTATCCGTTTTTGCCGTTTTCAACTTGCGCAAGCAGGAAATCGCTCCAGATGTCTAATCCAAAAGCCGATAGAGCCACATAAGGGTTTACTCCATAGACTGCCTGGTGCGATGTCCCAGCCGTCCCGGCAACATTCATGCCGTTTGTATAGGCGAAGTTCACGCCGGCTTTGATTGAGAAGTTGTCGATTTTTGTCGAATAGGATACATTTGCTGCGTACATTAGCGCGTTGTCTGCGCCCTCCGGTATTGAAGTCGGATTGTTGTTGTAGGAGTTGGTTATGGAAACTCCGTATCCAAGCCCGTCAATACAGTCGACTTTTCCGTTCCAATAAACTCCCGTGTGCCTTCCCGCCAATCCGAGGCGGCGTCCGTTATTGCCTTCGCTGAAATATCTGGTTGCGAGCGAGCGCTCCACGGTCAGCAGCTTCGAGGCAGACATATATTCTTCATAGGCGAAGGTGATTTTCTTGTATCCGAAATCTGCTGCGCCCTTTATGAATTCATAGTCCAACTTTTTGGTTATGTATGCGTATTCAAGGTATCCGTCGGAAGATCTTGCAAGGTCCGCGATTACCAGCGCCGACCATCCCGAACCTAGGCTCGCGTCCATGCCGAGGAACATTCTTCTCATTATGAAATCGTTTTTTGCTGCCAACGATTTTGATGTTCCTGCGGAATATTCATCCACATTTATGTTTTCGTATTGGGTTTGGACTCTACCGATAAGTTTTATCGATTTTGTTGTTTTTTCCTTTGGGGTGATAGCCACCGAGCTTTTGCCTATTTTGTCGGCCTCGGCGCGCGTTATTACGCCCTTGCTTACAAGCAGGTCTAGAGTAGTCTTGTCCTGCGCGTTAACTGCGGCTGCGGCTCCGAGAAATAGAACCGCCGATAGAATTGTGTTTGTGAGTTTTGTATTCATGCTTTTTTTGTCTTTGCAATCGCAACCATACGATTTAAGACGCCGCATATTCTGCCACAGTGTTGTTTTAATTTTATTGCCCGAAAATTAAAATCCGGTCAGCATCGGGTTAGATATTGGCATAAAAAAATTTGATTATTATTCGGCGATTGTTAGAAATTTATTAGCGCCTAGATAACTATTGACGCGCTTAAAATTGCCTACAATAGTGCGCTAAACTTTATGAAAATTATGAAAGACAAGTTTAAAACTGTTTTTGCGCGCATATTCATACCCGCCATAGCGACTTCGGCGGTGCTGATAGCGTTTCTTGCCGCGGCAAACTATTCCATGCTCGACAGGATATATTTGAGCTCCTTAAGGAAAATGCTCGTCAATTCTTCGGGGCTAATAAGCGGCTCAATATCTGAAAACGAGCCTTTTGAGAAGATTTCAAAACGGTGCGCGGAATTCGGGAAAAAATCCGGCATACGCACAACCATAGTGGCCTCGGACGGTAAAGTTGTTTTTGATTCCGACGTCGACAGCGACTCAATGACAAACCATTTAGGGCGCCCGGAAATAAAGCGGGCTTTATCGGGCGAAAGGAATTTTTCCGAACATTATTCAAATACGCTTAAAACTAAAATGCTTTATATTGCCGTTCCCGCAGGAACGGCTGTGGACGGAGAATATCCTTATTGCGTGCGCCAGGCAATGCCATTACAAAACTTGAGCGTGGCGAAAAAACTTTTCGGGTATGAAATTTTAATGCTGTCGGCGGCAGCC
>FR901611.1:12429-18095 GCA_000438015.1 Coraliomargarita sp. CAG:312
CAGCCATATTGCTGTCGGCAATACTTTCATATTTTATGGCTAGAAGAATCGGCATGCCTTTGAAATCATTATCCTTGGCAGCTTCTAAATTCGCAAAAGGCGATTTTGAGGCGCGCGCGGAAAAATGCAATATTCCAGAGATAGCCGAAGTCGGGTCTGCAATGGCGTCCATGGCTGCGGATTTAAAGGCCCGCGAACATTCGCTTACGCGGCGCAACTGCGAACTCGACGAGATATTTTCGCATATGTCGGACGCTGTGTTCATATGCTCCAGCGAAGGCAGGATTCTAAGGATGAATTCCGCATGCGCGCAGATATTTTCAATTTCAAAAGATCCTCCGCTTCAGACGGCGGAGGCGCTTAGAAATTCAAAGCTGCTTGCGTTGATAGAGAAGACATTTGATTCTGGCTCGGAAACATCAGCGGAAATAGAGGTAGGGAGCCAGCCTCAAAAGACTTTTTCGGTTGTTGGAACTATGCTACCGTATGAAAGCCGCGTCCCAAGGGCTATTTTCGTGATGCACGATATTTCCTATATAAGTTCAAACGAGTCTTTGCGCCGCGAATTTGTGGCCGGAGTTTCACACGAATTAAAAACTCCCATAACAGCAATAGGAATTGCAGCCGAAACTTTGGAGGAAACCGAAAACCCGTCTGACAGGCGCCATTTTATTGAAGTTATCCAAAAGGAAGTTGAACGCGTAAACATGCTTGTAGACGACATGCTTTTGTTGTCGAAATTGGATTTTGCGGCAAATATGACCGGTGATTTCGGGGAGTTAAACGTTCTGTCCGTAATTGAGGAAGCTTGTATATCCCACCAAAACGCTGCGGAAAAAGCTGGAGACAAAATTTCCGTCGATTGCGACGACGGCATTTATGTAAAGGGCGATTTTACTCTGCTTCAAATCGCCGTGAGCAACCTTATCGGCAACGCCATAAAATACGGAGGCAAAGGTTGCAATATACATATATCCGGTGTAAGAATCGGTGGCGACGTGGCTTTGACAGTCAGCGATACGGGCCCGGGAATTGCATCCGAACACTTGGGGAGGCTTTTTGAGCGCTTTTACCGCGTAGACAAGGGCCGTTCCCGCGCGTTGGGAGGGACAGGTTTGGGCCTTGCAATAGTTAAACATATTGCGATGCTGCACGGCGGAAATGTTTCTGTGAAAAGCGAGCTCGGCAAGGGGTCGAGTTTTACGATAACCCTAAAGTCTCTCTAATTATGGAACCAAAGAAAATTCTTGTTATTGAAGACGAAAAAAATATCGGAGAACTAATCGAGTTCAACATCCGAAAGAACGGATTTCAGTCTTCGCGCGTAGATTCGGCAGAGTCTGCGCTCAAGCTTTTGGGCAGGGAGCATTTTGACTTAATCCTTTTGGATTTGATGCTTACGGGAATGGACGGAATGGATTTTTGCAGAATATTCCGCGCCTCAAAAGAATTTAAGCAGATTCCTATAATTATGCTTACAGCAAGAAGCGAAGATGCTGATATTGTAAGCGGCCTTGAATACGGCGCCAACGACTATATTACAAAACCGTTTAGCCCGCGCGTTCTAATCGCTAGAATAAAGGCCCGCTTGCGCGACACTGCCATTCAGGCTTCCGACGACTCTGTTGTGTCATATGCGGGAATCGTAATAAACAGCGAATTTCACGAGGCTACTTCCGACGGAAAGCCTCTTTCTCTTACAGCCAACGAATTTATCTTGCTGCGCACATTTTTAAAAAATCCAGGAAAGGTTTTTTCGCGCGATGCCATAATAACATGCGTGCACGGCGAAGGGTATCCCGTCACCGACAGGGCCGTTGATGTTGCCGTTGTGGGGCTTAGAAAAAAATTGGGTAAAAAAGGCGCTCTAATTGAGACTGTAAGGGGCGTTGGCTACAAATTTTCACGCTTATGACGGGTGTGGATATTTGGAGAATTTTGCAATGCAAAAAGAACGTGCTTGGAAATACCGGTATTATAAACTCTATGCCAATTAATTTGAACGGTTGTATATAAAATTTGCCTTATAGCAGCAAGCGCAATCTTTACAACTGGGTCTTTTTTATAAGTTCTTTAGTTTTTTCTATTTGTTGTGGAATAATTTGCTGCAGGGGGGAATCCGGCTCTATATCAGGCAGAATTGATTCCAGCACTTTTAGGGCTTGCTTAAATTTCCCGTTTTTCAAAAGCAAAGAGGAGTAAATCCTTCTCACGTATATTTGCGGATCTGGCTGTGCCGCTACGGCAGCGTATGCTTTCTCTGCAATGTCGAAAAATCCAGCGCCGATAGCTATCTGTCCTTTTTGAATAAGAAGCTCCTGATTGGCTGGGAAAATTTTTAGGGCGCGGTCTATAAATTTTAATGCTATGCGCGTTTGCTTCTTTTTGACAATGTCCATTAGTTCCGCAGTGCGCTTGTCCTTGGGAAGTTTTGCGATAATCCAATGCGGGGTGTCGAAAGCTATTATGCTCGCGCCTTGGGTCCAAAAGGAAATCATGTAAGGGTCTATTTCAGTTGCCAGCTGTATTGATGCAATACATGCTGCCAGGTCTTTTTTTTCCCAGTCCAAATATCCTTTTATCCATACGAAGTCGGATATGAGGGATCTATATCCGCCTAGGACCCCAAACAGCATGCCATTTCCCAATGCTGCTCTTATTGTGTCTGAATCGACATTCCTGGGAGAGGCTTTTGATGCTGCATTCTTGGCCGGAAGCGCGCACGCGCCTGCAATTGCAAGCGCCGCTATTGCAATTAGCGCTGGTTTTACATAGTTTTCAAATATAAAACGCATAGGCATTAAAACTCGCGCTTTGAGAACGACCATATGGCCAACATGCAGAGAGCCGCAGCGTAAACGACTCCGTATCCTACCGCTCCGAAAAACGCCTCGGGAAGTATTGGAGCGAATGCGAAAGCTTCAGCTGTGCTGAAAATTTGAAAGTCGGGAAATATTGTCGAAACAAATTTTGTGAAATCCGATTTGTCTCCACCCAACCCCAAAGTCACCGCTCCCATAAGTGATACAGCCAGGCACATGAAGGATACTACGACTGAAAATAGCAGCGATCTGGAAAACGAGCAAATGGCGGCGGCAACTGATGCAATTGCGCATAGTTTTATCCACTGTACAAAACAACACGCCGCCACTCCGAAATAGTTTGTGGCAAGCCCCGCGGAGAGTCTTTGGGCGGATTCTCCAAAGCTTGCTTGGGTATAAAACAGCATAGCGCAAGTTGCCGCCGCTATAATTGCGCAAAATAACGCCAGCACGGCCGCCGCTCCCAACAGTTTGCCGCATGTGAATCCTCCGATTCCAACGGGTTTGGAGAGCAGGGTGACAATCGTCTTATTGTCTATTTCAGAATGGAACAGCTGGCATGTGGAGACAACGGCTATTATTGACCCGAAAAATCCGATCGCGCCTGAACCAAAATCAAAGACAAACCTCAGTTGTTCGTGCCCCAAGTCCAGGCGAAGAAAATATTTTGAAGATATTACGAGCGCAAAGGCGATGAGCGCTATCAGCATTATAAGCTTTTGCCTTATAGCGTCGCGAAAAGTGTTGGCCGCTATTGTAAAAACAGATTTCATTTTAAAATAACCTTCCTGAAAAAGTCGTCTAGTGGGATTTTTGCGCATTCGGCTTTTGAAACTTCGACACCCAAAGATTCGGCGTAATTGCGAATGCTTTCCAGTTGGGAAGCTCCTGCATTTTTCAGCTCGATGCGCGAAGTTCCACTTATGGAGAGCATATCGTCTAGCTTTCCCATTGCGGCTATTTTCCCTTTTGAGAGTATTGCAGCCCTTGAGCACAATTTTTCGACTTCGCTCATCATATGCGAACACAAAAGGACGGTTTTTCCCTCGGCTTTTAGCCGCAAAATTATGTCGGCCATATCTGAAGCGCCTATTGGGTCCAAGCCGGACGCCGGCTCGTCCAAAATCAGAAGTCTGGGATTATGCACGATTGCTTGGGCCAATCCCGCGCGTTGGACCATTCCTTTTGAATAAAGAGCTATTTGCCGGTTTGCGGCGTCGTCCAAACCTACAAGGTTTAAAGCTTTCATAGCTGCGTTTTTTGCCGAGTTATTCGACATTCCGCAAAGTTTAGCGTAGAAAACGACAAGCTCAAATCCCGTAAGAAACTTGTAGAAATACGGCGATTCTGGCAGATAGCCTATGTCCTTTCGGGTTTGGCGTGCCATTTCTTTGCCGAACAAAAGGCATTTGCCGCTATTTTGGCGGGTAAGCCCCAGGATTATTTTAATAGTTGTGCTTTTCCCTGCGCCGTTTGGCCCCAACAATCCGAATACTTCGCCTTCTTCTACTTCCAGAGAAATGCCGTCGACGGCTTGAATGCCTATGCCGCGGATTCCGTAGCGGAAGTATTTGCGCAAGTTTTCTATTTTTATTACGCTCTGCATATTAAAGTTCTATGTTAAAGCCCGCGTATTTTGCGGATGTTTTATCTTCTTTTTCGTCAGCGGAACGTATGAAATCCGACATTACGCGCGATAGTTCCGATACAAATTCCCTAACTTCCTTGGGATCGCCTACCGCCGCCAGGTGGACTCTTCCGTCGTCGAGATTTCGCACAAAGCCCGATACATCGTATCCTTTTGCTATTTGAGCCGCCTTGAATCTAAACCCGACTCCTTGCACGTGTCCGCCATACCATATTTGAAGCCTGTATCTGTCCGAATCCATAGGCTAAAAAATCGCATACAAATTTATCAGACGCAACTTTTTTCTATTTCTATGGCGAATATATAATTTTGTCGGATTAAACACAGCTTTGTTTAACAAATGGTTTAATTTTATTAAAGTGTAGGCGTGGAAAATCCGAATAATTTTGTACGATTACATTTGAAATTTTGGAACTAACCGTGTTTAAATTGGTCGTAAGGTTAGTCTTTGAATTAATAAATTCACAAAATAGGATAAATAAATGGATATAAAAAAAGCATTGATTGGCGCGGCGGCAAGCTGCGCGATGTTCTCGGCGGTTTCGTTTGCTCAAACAAATGAAGACTATATAAAAACCTTTGGAATGATTATGTTTGAACGCAACGGACTTTCCGAACTTAAACTCGACAAGGCCGAATTCGACGCGTTTGTCGCTGGAATGAAAGCGATAAACGACGGGGGAAAATTGCCCGAAAACATTCAGGAAATAGGCCCGAAAATGATGGAGTATTTAAGGGCTAGGGCGGAAGCAAATGTTGCAAAGGAAGCAGAAAAGGCTGAGGCAGAAGCCGCTGAATACTGGAAGGAACTTGAAAAGAAAGAAAATATCATAAAGACCCCGTCGGGATTGGCCTACGAAATAATAGAGAAGGGTTCTGGAGCAATGCCCGGAGAAAATTCGGAGGTCATAGTCAATTATGAGGGAAAACTTATTAACGGCAATGTGTTTGACTCGTCTATTAAGCGCGGAGAGCCTGCACAGTTCAATCTCTCTAAAGTAATTCCAGGATTCCGCGAAGGATTGCAGAAAATTGCGAAGGGAGGCAAAGCGCGCCTCTACATACCTGCAAAGTTGGGCTACGGCAACCAGCCTGTCCCCGGCATACCGATAAATTCCACTCTAATATTTGAGGTGGAAATGATAGATGTAGATCCGCAAGCTGCGGCTCCTGCGCCTTCAGCGCCTGCTGCACCG
>FR901612.1:0-14229 GCA_000438015.1 Coraliomargarita sp. CAG:312
TTTGTCAAACTTTTTTTTATTTTTTTTTGGATTAAATTCCTCCCCCCCCATTCGCGCATATATAGACAGCCATATTGCATATTCCGTAAATATTCAAATTTATAATGTTCATATTTCGGTTGTTTAGATGCAATAACCCTATCCCCACCCAATACAAAAAACAAAGCCACACAAAAGAACCGCGCCCTCAATGAAAAAAACGCGCGCTTCTTTTGCGCGAAAAAATGGGGTTAGAATTGATTAGCGTTGCAATGCATGCGCCACCACCCTCTGCATAAAAACAAAATTGAACGCCAGTCCGCATTTGAACACAAAGTTTTTTCAATGCTTTATTTTTTCCTTACGCCCGTCATACTGGATTTTGAATCGAACGAAAGTCGTATATGATGGGAAAATTGCCAATATATTTGCTTGTAGCGGCCGAATGTATCTTTTGCGCGCACTCGCTTGCGGAACAGCATTCGACTGAAAACAAATCATATTATAAATACATAGAAAATAATTGCGGACATTTTGACTATACAAAGATCTCCAAGCATCCGCGAATATTAATGCTTGAAGAAGATAAAAAAGATATACTGGAGAATTTAAAGAACAATCCGCGAATAGCCAGAATCCACGAGTCTATTTTAAAATGCGCCGATAGCATCTTGGACTTGCCGCCAAATAAGCGGATACAAACAGGCAGAAGACTCCTTTCTGTTTCGCAAGATGTTTTATCCAGAGTATTCTTTTTATCCTATGCGTACAGAATGACTTTTGATGAAAAATATTTATATCGAGCAAAAGACGAGATGGAAGCCGCGGCAAACTTTTCAGATTGGAATCCGCCGCATTTTCTAGATACGGCAGAGATGACAATGGCTCTGGCAATAGGGTACGATTGGCTGGGAGATAAATTGCCGAAAACTTCCAGGGAAAAAGTAAAAAACGCCATTATTGAAAAGGGGTTAGTCCCTTCTTTAAAGAAAGAAAATTCGGGCGCATTTAAAACAACGACAAATTGGAACTCCGTATGCAATGCCGGAATCGTATTTGGGGCGCTAGCGGTATTTGACGACAACCCTAAGATGGCGGTCGAGATAATAGAAAGAGCAATTGCATGCGCCCCCCCCTGTAATGGAACCCGCGTATTATCCCGACGGTGCCTATCCGGAAGGCTATATGTACTGGAACTATGGTACGACGTTTCAAGTCCTTCTATGCGCCGCGCTGGAATCGGCATTCGGAAGCGATGCGGGAATTTCAAAAGCGCCGGGTTTTTTGAACAGCATAAATTTTATACAGTACATGAGCCGTCCTAGCGGGATTTCTTTTAATTTTGCAGACTGCACTGAAGCATTATATTCCAGCGCTACTTTATTTTGGATGGCAAAAAAACTAAACGATTTTTCCGCGTTAAAAACACAAATGCGCTTTTATGACGAGAAGAAAGAATTCGCCACCGAGAAATTATCCGTTTGGGAGAACCGGAATCCCCAAAAATTGCTTTATAAAAATTATTCCCGTGTTCTCCCATGCTATGTAATATTCGGACACGATATTGATTTCTCAAAAATTCGCGCGCCTCAAAAAAAACTGTGGATCGGACGTGGAGAAAATCCCGTAGCCCTTGTAAGGACAAATTGGAATATCGGGGAAGGTTTGTATTTGGGAATAAAAGGAGGCAAAGGCAATCTTAGCCACGCGCATCTGGATGCAGGCAGCTTTGTGTTCGACTCCGGAAATATTGCATGGGCTGTGGATTTGGGCGCTGAGAACTATCACTCAATGGAATCCCAAGGCATATCTCTGTGGAAATATGAAAATGGATCTTCGCGCTGGAAAATTTTACGCTACCACAACATGGCACACAATACACTTTCCGTCGACGGGAACGAACATATATACGACGCATTCGCCCCGATCTCAAAGACATTCGATTCCGAAGAAAAACGCGGAGCGGAAGTAATTCTCACAGATGTCTTGGGACGCAAAGTAAAAAGCGCAATCCGACAAGCCTATCTGGAAAACAATAAAATAGCCGTTATAAAAGACTCTATTGAATCTGCGGAAAAAAAGATTTTGCTGCGATGGAATATGTGCACTCCCGCCGCGGTTAAGCTTTTGCCAGAATTGAATACAATAGAGCTTAAAAAAGACGGAGAAAGCTTGAAGGTAGTTGTGGAAAGCAATTTAAATTTGCGGCTAAAAACCTGGTCAGCCCAACCTAAAACAAAATACGAAACACCCAATTCCGGTAAAATATTTGTAGGCTTCGAATGCGAAGTTCCTCCCCATACGAAGCTAAATACAACCGTAAAGCTTATTCCCCTACAATAAGGAAGGCCTTGCCTACAATAATTGCCGCAAGAAAAATTTGACTTACACCTGCCGCCCCCTACCCTTGCTATGTATGGCGCCATTAAAAGAAGACTTAAAAGAGGCTTTAGATTCCGTATTGGATTTCTTGGCGCCCCGCAAATGCGTGTGCTGCGGCGAAATCAACCCTTCCGGGAGATACAAATATATCTGCCCCGATTGCGAAGCTAGCATTCCTCCATCAAAAGGAGCTAGATGCCTGGTTTGTTCCGAAATAATAGGAGACGCCTCGCAAGCAAATATGATTGGGTGCCCACATTGCAGAGAGAACCCGCCTCACTTCAACAGAAGCATGACATCTACCGTATTCGGCGGCGCCATAAGAAAACTTATAACCGGACTAAAATATAATTCTTCTGTTCATTACCTGTCAGATATAACCGAATTTATGCGCCAAACGCCCTGCTTGGAAGAATTTTTGTTGGACGCGGTTCTCGTTCCAGTACCATTGCACTATTCGCGCCGCTTGAAAAGACCCTATAACCAAAGCGAGTTAATTGCAAAATGCCTTATAAAAGCATTTCCTAGAGCCAATTGCATCATAGCAAATTCATTAAAACGCACCCGCCATACAGCGACTCAAACCAGACTGGGCAGACAAGAGCGAGAAAAGAATATGGAAGGCGCTTTCGCATTTAGGGAAACAATCCCCATAGCACATGCCACCCGCATTGTCATAGTCGACGACGTAATGACGACAACCGCAACCTTATCGGAATGCGCCAATACTTTAAAGAAGTGCGGTTTTATAAATATTGACGCTTACGCGTTTGCCAGAAAACTTTAGCTCGCCTTAGAAAAAAATGTTCCACGTGGAACATTTCTCAAAAAAAGCGTTTTTTAGCAATGCCGCCAAAAACGCACAAAACATACCCTAAAAGAGATTTACACCCCCTTTTGGATGCAATGCATGCATAAGAGCGTAAAAATCGATTTTAGGGGCATTTTTGAGGTCCGTTTTTTTCTAAAATATAGAAATTTTATAAATTCAAAGATTTACACGCAACCATTAGAACATTCACATCAGCAGGGGAAACGCCGGATATTCTAGAAGCCTGTCCAATGGTAGAAGGCTTTGCTGCGTCAAGTTTTTGGGCAGCTTCAATCCTTAATCCTTTTATAGATTTAAAGTCCAAGCCAGAAGGAATCTTTACATTTTCATATGCAGCCGATTTTTCTATTTGCCTCATATCGCGATCCAGATACCCCTTATATACAACCCGGTAAAGTATTTCATCGCGCGTTTGAGGGGATAATGCTTGAAAAGCCCAAGGGAGCTTTTTTGATGCTCCAACCCCTTCCCGGCGCAGCATTGCCGCGTCGGAAGAGTTTTCAATCTTTCCAACCCACTCCGCGACATCCTTTATTTTTTTAGCTATTTTTTCGCGGCGGCCGGCGGGAAGAAGGCCCAAACGGCTTGCCTCTTCGAATAATCTTAATTCCGCACTAGAATGATTTAATAGCAACCTATATTCCGCGCGGCTTGTAAACATTCTATACGGTTCCTTTGTCCCTTTTGTCACAAGATCGTCTATCAAAACCCCGATATAGCTTTGATGGCGTTTTAAAACCATAGGTTCTAAATTGCAAACTTTTGCAGCTGCATTTGCGCCGGCGACAAGACCCTGCCCCGCAGCCTCTTCATATCCGCTAGTTCCGTTTATCTGGCCCGCGCAAAACAGGCCCTCCACGACCTTTGATTCAAGGGTCGCCAATAGTTGGGTTGGAGGAGCATAATCATATTCGACAGCATATGCAGGACGCAACACTACCGCTTTTTCAAGGCCTGGAACGCTATGTATTATATCAAGTTGGACATCAAATGGCATTGATGTCGAAAGCCCGTTTATATACCACTCGTCCGTTCCCCTGCCTTCGGGCTCTAAAAATAGCCTATGCCCGTCTTTATCGGCAAATTTTACTATTTTATCCTCAATGCTCGGGCAATAACGCGGCCCTATCCCTTTTATCTCGCCCCCATACATAGCAGACCGGTGAAGGTTTGCCCTTATTATATCTGCGGTGGTATTATTTGTGGAAGTTTCGTAGCATACGAGCTGGTTTTTCCCAAATCCTTCGAATTCTCCATATTTAAGGAATTGTTCCACGTGGAACAATTCCTTTTCCCATAGAGCATTGTACTCTTCCTCCGAAATCCGCTTGTGTTCTAATTTATGCAAAGCGCAAAGGCGCTCGCTAGAGGCATTTTTTATATTTTCAAGATATTCTTGCGAAAATTCCTTATCGCAAATATTGCACAATGGTCGCAAATCTTTTGGATCGCGCGTATCGTAAAAAGCAAAAAGGCATGGAGGATTATCGCCGTATTGTATTTCCGTTTTAGAAAAATCTATGGAAGAACCCAAAATTCTGGCGGGTGTTCCAGTTTTCAGCCGTCCAAGCTCAATTCCATTGCTTATAAGGCTGCCCGATAATTTTCGGGCGGAAAAATCTCCCATTCTTCCGCCTTCGGTCTTTGAGGATCCAACATGCATCAATCCTTTTAGAAACGTACCGGTAGTAAGAATTCCGGTTTTTGCATAGAAAGATACCCCCAAATTTGTTTCAACTCCTTTAAAAACACCGTCTTTTACGATTATTGCGGTGACTTCCGCCTGAAACAAATCCAGATTTGGAAATGTTTCCAAGACTCTTTTCATTCTGAACTGGTAGGCTTTTTTATCGCATTGCGCCCGGGGAGCTTGGACGGCCGGGCCTTTGGAGCCATTTAAGACCCTGAACTGAATGCCCGTTGCATCCGCGTTCACGGCCATTTCTCCGCCCATAGCGTCTATTTCGCGCACAATATGGCCCTTCGCAAGTCCGCCTATGGCGGGATTGCAGCTCATTTGGGCGATTGTGTCGAGATTACCTGTAAGGAGCAGAGTCTTCACTCCTATTCGCGCCGAAGCAAGCGCGGCCTCGCACCCCGCATGCCCGGCTCCACATACGACAACGCCGTAGGGACTACTTTCATCAATTCCTAGCATTTTGCGCATAATCGACCATTTAAAACGTTCGCGCAAGAAAAATTCGGGACAAATCATAGTTTGTCCATATATAAAAATACGGAGAAGGGCGGGGGGATAAAAAAAAGGTTGACAAGGTTCGGCAAATTTTAAGCGTTAATAAGTCAATGACGAAAAGAAGACTTCGGGAGATGCTGAAAATATCCCTAATTGGAGCTTTTGTCCAACTGGGATGCGCACAGTCTGCATTTGCGGCATCAGTAAAGGGAGAATACCTTTTTGAAATAGGAGGGTTTGGAATTACAAATTCCATGGCTACCACTTGGGTATTCGCCATTATAATAATTTTGCTTTTTAGATTTTTGATTCGCGGAGGAGCGAAGCTTATTCCATCCAACGGGCAGCTTGTAATAGAAACCATAGTGGAATCGCTTTCTTCCATTCTCGAGCCGGTTATGGGACAACGCGCATTCAAGGCGGCGTTTCCGCTTTTATTGGGATTTTTTTCATACATCCTGCTGATGAATTGGAGCGGAATTCTTCCAGGCGTAGGCTCTATAGGGCTTGAGAAAACCGTTGATGGCGCAGAAAAGTTCGTCCCATTTTTTAGGCCTGCGGATACGGATTTAAACACTACGCTGGCATTGGCAATGATATCTTTTGGAGCGTGGTTTTACTTTGTTATGAAATACGCGGGGCCAAAGGCGTTTTTACACGACACTTTCGGAAATAAGGCGGACAAAAACGATGTAGCCCTTCCGATATACATATCGTTGTTTGCCGTATTTTTCGCAGTGGGATGCATAGATCTTATCTCTATAATAATGCGTCTCTTATCGCTATCTTTTCGACTTTACGGCAACTGTTTTGGAGGAGAAGTCCTGTTAGATAATATGCACAATATTGCAATATCTCTTCCTAGGTTTTTCAGTTGGATAATTCCGATTCCATTTTACTTTTTAGAGTTTTTGATAGGGCTTATACAAGCCTTTCTCTTTACGCTTTTAACGGCCGTGTATATAGGACTCCTCACGGCGCATGAAGAATAGGAAATAGCGTGGATTAGTCTTTATCAAAACAGGAAGCCATCAAAAGTTTTTGAGATGCAAAATTTAACAAAAAAACAATACAAGCAAATAAGAACGAGGTAATACCATGATAGAAATACTCGCAGAAGGAGCAAATCAAATTAGTTCAATTGGCGGAAGCATCCAAGGCGCGCTGGGCTGCATGGGCGCGGCGTTGGGCGTAGGATTTGTCGGGGCAAAAGCGGTTGACGCAGTCGGGCGCAATCCGGGCGCATTCGGCAAGATTATGGTTATGGGAATCTTGGGAATGGCGCTGGCGGAAGCAGTTGCGTTTTATTCACTTTTCTTGGGCAAGTAATCGCGAAAAATGCACGCTATTATTGCAACGGGTGAAAGCCCTTTGGCGTTTTTGACGCAATTTGGAGTTGAATGGCAGCTGCTCATAAGCCAGGCAATCTCCTTTGCGCTTGTCACTGCCGTCTTATATTATTTCGCTTTTAAACCGGTCATAGCCAAGGCGCAAGAGCGGCGCCAGATTATCGAAAAGGGTTTAAGCGACGCCGAAAACGCACGCAAACAGCTTGAGTCCTCCGAGGCCGAAGCTTCCAAGAAATTGGCGCAGGCGGCTTTGGAAAGCTCTGAAATTCTGCGTCGCGCAAATGACGACGCAAAACGGACAATCGAACGCGCCGCCGAAGAAGCCGCCGCAAAAGCGGCAGATATACAAGCCCGTGCGGAAGCGCAAATAGAAGCAGAAAAGCTCAAGATGCGCGAGGATCTTAAGGCCGAGCTTTCCGGACTTGTCGTAAAAGCGGCCGAATCGGTGGTCGGAGAAATTCTCACCCAAGAACAGCGCGGAAAGCTTGCCGAGCTCGCCGCAAAAAAATTGGGAGATGCGCGCTAAGTGAATATCAAAACGCAAATAAAGATATTGCTGGACGAGTCTTTCGGCTCCGACGGACTGGTCGACGCCGACCGCGTTAATGCGGTTTGCGACTACATTCAGCAAACCTTTCCGGACGACAAAAAAATTTCGGCTTTAAAGCGATATTTGCGAGCATTACTGCCGGAACTTTCGCGTGAAAATGTTTTGATAGAAACGTCCGGAAAAATCGATTCTGAAACTTTGGCTCAGCTGAAAAATTTCGCCTATAGGCAAACATCCCGCAAAAATCTCCGGTTTAACGAAAAAATAGACGAATCCCTTTTGGGAGGCGTGAGAATAACCTGCGCGGACACAATATGGGAAGTTTCCGCAGCGGACGCGTTGAAATCAATACTCTGAGATAGGACAAAGCCTCCATATAAATTTAATACGATGAACGAAATATTGAATGAAATCAGCAGGCGCATATCGAATATCGAGAGCGCCAACCGCAAAAGCAACGTCGGTAAAATAACCTCGCTGGCCGACGGAATCGCACACCTCAACGGGTTAAGCGAAGTAATGTACAATGAGATGATAGCCTTTGACGGCGGAGTATTTGGAATCGCTCTAAATTTGGGGGAGGACGAAGTCGGCTGCGTGCTCTTGGGCGATGTTTCCTCCTTAAAAGAGGGGGATGAAGGCAGAACGACCGGAAAACTTCTCAGCGTACCCGTCGGGAAAAACTTATTGGGCAGGGTAGTGGACGTCTTGGGAAGGCCGATAGACGGCAAGGGCGAAATATCCGCCGACGAATACTATCCGGTGGAAAAAATAGCCCCGGGAATACTTCCCCGCAAATCAGTAAACCAGCCTTTGCAAACTGGAATCCTTGAAATTGACGCAATGATTCCCATAGGGAGAGGCCAGAGAGAACTCATAATCGGCGACCGTTCTACAGGCAAAACTTCAATTGCCCTTGATACTATAATAAACCAAGCCCGCATCAACCGCGAGGGATTGAACGGAGGAGACCCCGACTTCAGGCCGGTCTATTCAATATACGTGGCTATCGGACAAAAAAACGCAAACATTGCGCGCACCATCCAGCTTTTAGAAAAGCACGGCGCCTTGGAATACACAATAATTGTCGCCGCTTCCGCTTCCGAAAACGCTGCCAACCTATATATAGCCCCTTACTCCGGATGCGCCATGGGCGAATGGTTTATGCAAAATGGCATGGATGCTTTGGTTGTTTACGACGACCTTTCAAAACATGCAGCCGCCTACCGCCAGGTTTCTCTTTTGTTAAAGCGGCCGTCGGGGCGCGAAGCTTATCCGGGCGACGTTTTTTATCTGCACTCGAGACTCCTGGAACGCGCCGCGCGCTTAAATGAAAAGAACGGCAACGGATCTCTCACGGCTCTCCCAATAATTGAGACACAACAAGGCGACGTTTCCGCCTATATACCAACCAATGTCATTTCTATTACGGACGGGCAGATATTTTTAGAAACCGATCTATTCAACCAGGGAGTTCGCCCGGCTATTTCTGTGGGAATATCAGTGTCGCGAGTCGGATCTTCGGCACAAATGAAGGCGTTTAAGCAAGTAGCCGGAAAGCTCAAGGGAGAATATGCCCAATATAAGGAGCTGGCGGCTTTCGCCCAATTTGGATCCGATTTAGACGCAAGGACAAAAGCTATCATAGACAAAGGCGACAGGCTCGTTGAAGTTTTAAAACAAAACAATAATTCTCCAATTTCCGCAGATCTTGAAATATCAATACTTTGGGCGCTTCAAAATTCAATTTTCGACGACATAGAAGTAAAGAAAATTTCAGAAGCCGTAGAACACTTGAAGAATTATTTAAAGGCTAACGCCAAGGATACGCTTGAAAAGATACTAAAAGAAAAATCCATAAGCGAAGCCCTTGCTGCAGAATTAAAATCAGCCTGCCAGAACTGGCGCAAAACATTTGCCTAATTTGCAATGAAAGGAATGCGAGAAATCCGCAACCGCATAAAGGCGGTAAAAAGCACGGGACAAATCACCCATGCCATGGAGCTTGTTGCGGCTTCTAAAATGAAAAAAGCCCAGCATTGCGCGGAAGCCGGAAGGGCATATGCGGTTTTGCTTATGGATTTGACGCAAATGGTCGGAATCGGGGCGAAACGGCAAATAAATGAAACATCCGTCGAATCGAAAAGCTCTAAGAGGCTGATAATAGTTTTTTCAACCGACAAAGGATTATGCGGAAGTTTAAATACAAACCTCTTTAGGGCAATAAGCGAAATCAAGGATGAAAATGTAGGATTTATAGCCGTAGGCAATAGGGCAGCGCGCTTTTTGGCGCGCACCAAGCGCGATATGCTGGCAAAATTTAGCCTTAGCGACCACGTAAAATTTTCGGAAACCCGCAGAATAGCGGCTGTTGCAATGAAACTTGCAAAAGAAGGGAAATTTGGCTCCATAGAAGTCTTATACTCTTTGTATGTAAACACATTAAGGCAGGAACCAACTCTCGTAAAGATAGCGCCTGTCGACAATTTGGAAACGTTCATAGAACGCCTCAGAGTTTCCTATAAACTTGATACGCAAGAACGCCCGCAGGAAGATAGAATAATGAATTTTGAACCTTCTATGGAAGAAATTCGCAAAGAACTTCCCGCTTATTATATAAATCAAGCCATATACCACATGGCTTTGGACGCCAAGGCCTCGGAGCATTCGGCGAGAATGGTGGCAATGAAATCCGCAAGCGACAACGCCGACAAACTGGTGCAGGCGCTTACGCTTGAATACAACAAGGCGCGCCAAAACGCCATAACGACGGAGATTCTAGAACTGTCTGCCGCGTCGCAAATATCTGAATAAAATATTTAAAGAAAAAATAAAATGGCAATCGGAACAGTAACACAAGTAATTGGAGCGGTGGTTGACGTAAAGTTTCCGCTCGACTCAATCCCGGCAATCTACAACGCATTAAAGGCAAAAATAAGTTTTGGAGGAGTTGATAGATATATCACTTTGGAAGTTCAGCAGCACTTGGAAGACGGTGTCGTGAGAACTGTGGCGATGACCTCTACTGAAGGCCTGCGCCGCGGTTCCACTGCAGAAGACACGGGATCTCCGATTACCGTTCCTGTAGGCAACGCAACTTTAGGCAGGATATTTAACGTAACGGGAGATCCCGTTGACGAAAAGGGAGAAATGGCATCCTGCCAACGCCTTCCCATTCACCGCAATCCTCCGCCGCTAGTAGACCAAAGCACAAGAGCTGAAATACTCGAAACTGGAATAAAGCCTATTGATTTGATTTGTCCTTTCTTAAAAGGAGGCAAAGTTGGAGCTTTTGGAGGAGCCGGCGTCGGAAAAACCGTAGTTATAATGGAACTAATCCACAACATGGCAAAAGAGCACGGTGGTGTTTCGGTTTTTGCCGGAGTTGGAGAACGTTCGCGCGAAGGCAACGACCTCTACGGTGAAATGAGCGAATCCGGCGTTATTAACCAAAAAGAACCTGAAAAATCAAAGGTTGCACTTGTTTACGGACAAATGAACGAACCTCCGGGAGCCCGTATGCGAGTGGCTCTTTCAGCACTAACAATGGCGGAATATTTTCGCGATTCCCTAGGCCAAGACGTTCTGTTGTTTGTCGATAACATATTCAGATTTTCCCAAGCCGGAAGCGAAGTTAGCGCACTTTTAGGGCGTTCTCCATCGGCAGTCGGATATCAGCCAACATTGGCGCAGGAAATGGGAGCTTTGCAAGAGCGCATAACTTCCACAAAAAAAGGTTCGATTACATCGTTCCAAGCGGTTTATGTCCCTGCGGACGACTTGACCGACCCGGCGCCGGCAAATACTTTTTCGCACTTGGATTCAACAATCGTTTTAGACCGTTCAATAGCGGCTTTAGGAATATATCCCGCAATAGATCCGCTAGCTTCAACTTCAAATGCACTTTCTCCGGATATTGTTGGCGAAGAACATTTTAAAGTAGCCAGAGGAGTTCAGCAAATACTCCAAAAGTACAAAGAACTTCAAGATATAATAGCAATTTTGGGTATAGACGAGCTATCCGATGAAGATAAACTTTTAGTCGCCCGCGCCAGAAAAGTTCAAAAATACCTTGCGCATCCGATGCATGTTTCCGAAGTATTTAGCGGAATTCCCGGAGTATACGTTCCGGTCTCCGAAACTATAAAAGGCTTTAAAATGATTCTCGACGGCGAATTGGATTATATAAATGAAAACGACTTTTACAATAAAGGATGTATTCAAGAAGTAATCGACGCCTACGAAAAAAATAAGGATAAGTAAAAATGCCCCTATCTTTGGAAATAATAACGCCTGAAGGCGTAGCGTGGTCCGGCAAAGACATAGACTCGGTAGTTATGCCTGCTCGAGACGGCGAAATCGAAATTTTGCCCGGCCATATTCCTTTGATAACGATGCTTAATGCCGGAAGAATCGGAATAAAAAAGGGGGCTGATGAAGAAGACTTGGCAATAGATAAAGGCTACGCAAGATGCATGGGAGATGTAGTATCCGTACTAACCGAAGCCGCAATTGAAGTTGAAAATATAGATTACGCCGCTGCTGAAGACGCCAAGAACGAAGCTCTTAAAGCCATCGAACAAGCAAAGCTTAACAGAAATTTGGATGAAATAGAAATTGAAAGGTTGGAAGCAATAGCGCGCTTTTCAATAGCCCAGCTTTTAGCTAAAGGAAAAAAATAAATATTTTTTTACTGGGCTAAAATTTCAAAAAAATATCTAGTCCAACAATGGAAAAGCAATAAGCGCCGTTTTCTCTTTTTATTGTGCGCCAATCGATATTTTCAGTTTAAATAAGCTTAATTTATAGTTTATTGCGCAAATTAGTTTTACAAAAATTAAACATATTGCGCGTTTTTTGGAAACTGCTTTTGCTTTCTATAAGATATATAAATATAAATTTAAAAATCAGTAGTATAATTATAGCATGTAAACAACTACAATAACTTTTTAAGTAACTTATATTTATATAGTAATGCAATAAATCTTTGTTAAAAATCCATTTGAAAAGTCTGAATAACTTTCAGTTATATACATATTCTCAAATTGTATTCATTTTATTAACATTCTTTTGACAAATTTATTAACAAATAAAATTCAAATTTTCAACTTCGAGTGCTTGATAATTTTGCGGTTTTCATTCCTAATTGAATGAATATTTTTATTTGCGGAAAAGATATGAAAATTGGGATATAATTTAGTTTTATGCTGAAAGAATTTGTCCAATTATTGAAAATCTGGAGCAAATAATATCAAACGATTGAGAAGCGGATTCTGGGAATTTAAAATTCGTTTTTGCATCAAAAAAATATTGCAAACAAAGGTTTGGGTGAGATAATAATTAAAATGAATTTACGCGCCAAAACGGCGCGGTAAACACAAAGCAATTGCCGTTTTACCGCAAAATGCGGCGGCGGAAATATTTTTCATTTATGAGCGACATATCAACCTATAAAAAAATCTTGGAAAAATACGATGCCAAGCGGGAAAATCTCGTTACGGCGTTTCAAGATATTCAGGAAGCGGAAGGCTATATATCGCCTGAAGCAATTGCCGAAGTTTCGAAGTATTTTGACATATCGCGCGCTGATGCGTATTCGGTAGTCAGTTTTTATGCTCAATTTAAGTTTAAAAAGCCAGGCAAGCATATAATAAAAGTTTGCAAGGGAACTGCTTGCCATGTCCGCGGTTCAGGAAATTTGCTTTTGGCGCTGGAAGAGCGCTTGGGAATAAAAGAAGGCGAAACTACTTCGGACGGTATGGTAAGCCTTGAACGGGTTGCATGCCTTGGAGCTTGCGCTCTGGCTCCGGCTATGGTTGTCGACGAAAAAGTTTACGGCAGAGTGACTCTGGCTGAACTAGATAAAATTTTGAAAGGGCTGAAGTAATATGGAAATTTTACAGAAGCAAAGAGAAAACGCCAAAAAAATTTGGGAAGACTTTTCCTCCGGAAAAAAAGCGCGCGTTATGGTAGGAGCCGCAACTTGCGGAAGAGCCGCCGGCGCGCTTGACGTTATAAGCGCATTCAAGTCTGAACTAAAAGCGCAAGGTTTGGAAAACGACGTTGACGTTGTAGAGACTGCCTGCATAGGCTTGTGCTATGCCGAGCCTTTGGTTGAAGTCCGCAGGGCGGGAGAACCCTCGGTGCTGTATTCGCGCGTAAGTCCTAAAGATGTGGGAAAGCTGGTAAAAGAACATTTGGTTGAAGGAAACCCAGTGGCGTCGAAAGCCGAGGCTGTTATGTCGGATTCGGAATACATGGGAATAAAGCCTTTTTCCCAACATCCCATGATAGCGTTGCAAAAGCGCATAGTTTTGCGCAATTGCGGCGTTATAGATCCTTCGAGCTTTGAGCATTACTTGGCAAGGGGTGGATATAAGGGAATAGAGCGCGCTTTTTCAATGTCTCCCGAAGAAGTCATAGAGGAAATGAAGGCCAGCGGCCTTAGAGGCAGAGGCGGAGCCGGATTTCCAACAGGCGTAAAATGGGGATTCGCGCGCGCGTCGAAATCCGATGAGAAATATATAATTTGCAACGCCGACGAAGGAGATCCCGGCGCATTTATGGACCGCTCTGTACTTGAGGGAGATCCGCATAGCGTAATTGAAGGGTTAATGGTTGCGGGATATGCAATAGGCGCGCGTCACGCATACATATATGTGCGTTCGGAATATCCCCTTGCCATAGAGCGTTTGCGGACGGCAATCTCCCAAGCGGAAGCCGCGGGGCTTTTAAAGCATAAATTTGAAAACGGATTCGAATTTGAAATAAAGATAAAGAAGGGGTCCGGAGCTTTTGTTTGCGGTGAGGAAACTTCGCTTATGGCAAGCATTGAGGGCGTTCGGGCAATGCCCCGTCCAAAGCCTCCGTTCCCGGCGAACAGCGGCCTTTTCAAAAAGCCTACAAATATCAATAATGTTGAAACTCTAGCCGCCGTAAGCTC
>FR901612.1:14275-18010 GCA_000438015.1 Coraliomargarita sp. CAG:312
CGAGCTACGCCGCGCTTGGTTCTGAAAAGAGCAAGGGAACAAAAACTTTTTCTTTGGCCGGTAAAATTCAGCGGACAGGGCTTATAGAAGTTGAATTCGGAATGAAACTCGGCGACATAATAAATTCCATAGGAGGCGGATGCGCCGACAGAAGAAAATTTAAGGCCGTTCAGACCGGAGGGCCGTCGGGCGGATGTCTCACCATAGAACATATGGATTTGCCTGTAGACTACGAAAGTTTGGGTTCGGTGGGATCCATTATCGGGTCAGGCGGAATGGTAGTGATGAACGAAGATTCTTGCATGGTCGATGTTGCTAAATTTTTCGTAAGCTTCACCGAAAACGAGTCGTGCGGAAAATGCGTTCCATGCAGAATGGGAACCCAGCATATCCACGCAATATTGGAAAAAATAACTTCCGGGAAAGGCGAAATGGCGGATATAGAGCGTTT
Organism: Coraliomargarita sp. CAG:312; assembly: GCA_000438015.1. Classification (GTDB taxonomy): domain Bacteria; phylum Verrucomicrobiota; class Verrucomicrobiia; order Opitutales; family Intestinicryptomonadaceae; genus Merdousia. The sequence continues at coordinate 14,727 of FR901612.1, forward strand.
GAAAAAAATAGCTTTTACCATGAAGCAATCCTCCCTTTGCGGACTTGGCCAAACTGCCCCCAATCCGATTTTGACAACCTTAAAATATTTTGAAGACGAATATATCGCCCACATAAAAGAAAAACGCTGTCCGGCGCAAGCTTGCGCAAAACTAGTGCACTACTTTGTGGATGCCGATAAATGCACTGGGTGTACGGTTTGCGAGCGCGTATGCCCTACGGGCGCAATTTCCGGCGGTCTAAAGAAACCGCATATTATCGACGCGTTAGAATGCATATCTTGCGGCGCGTGCTTCCAGAACTGCCGTTTCGGCGCAATATTGAGAAAATAAATTTATGAGCAGTTTTAAACTTACGATTGACGGAGTAGTGGTTGAGGCGGAACAGGGAATGACGGTTCTGCAGGCGGCCAAGCGCGCGGGGCTTTTTATACCTTCGCTCTGCGCCCATGACGAGCTTTCGCCCTATGGGGCTTGCCGGCTTTGCGTTGTGGAAATTGACGGAATCCGCGGCACACCGACATCTTGCACGACGCCCGCCGCCGAAGGAATGGTGGTGCGCACAAATACAGAGCAATTGCAAACGCAGCGCCGCCGCACGATAGAGCTTATGATGAGCGGGCATCCTTCGCCGTGTTTTAGCTGCGATTCGCGGGAAGATTGCGAAATAGAAAAATCCACTCCCACTAAGGCTGGAATTGCCACGCGCTGCGGCGCTTGTTCCAACAGGCCCGGGTGCGAATTGCGCGGAGTTGCTATGGGCAGCTTTACTCGCGACATAGACCTTCCGCTGTTGTATTCGATTGATAAAATAGAGCGCGACGATCCGTTTATAGATAAAGACCACAACCTTTGCATACTTTGCGGCAGATGTTTTAGAACTTGCGAAAAAATACACGACAAACCGGCTATCAGCATAGCCAACCGCGGCAAAAAAGCAAAAATTTCGGTCGCATTCGAAAAGACTTGGAGTTCGGAAGAATGCCGTTTTTGCGGAACTTGCGTGGATGAATGTCCCACGGGCTGCCTTACCGACAGATGGGGCAAATGGTTCGGTGTCCAAGATTCGCTCGCGGAAAGCGTTTGCACTTTGTGCCCCAGCCATTGCAAGCTGATGCTAAAAATTAAGCAGGGCAAAATAATTGGCGCGAAAATGCTGTCGCTTAAAAAAGAAAACGCTATATGCGCGCTTGGAAAATTTGCATTGGCGCAAATAGTAAATTCTCCTCGCAGAATTTCGCGGATACAGGTTAAAATCGGCGGCGAGCAAATCCCGTCCGGATTTGACGAAGCCGTCGCTAAAATAAAGTCTCTGTTTGAAGTTTCAAAAGGCGGCAAGTTGGTGGTTTCTTCGCGCGACGCGTATGTCGAAACCCGAAAGGGCTTGAGGGCGCTTGCTGCAAAATACGGCGCTGACTTTGTGGAACTTGCAAGCAATGCCGAATCTCTCGGCGAACAAACGCTTTCAAAAATTGAAAACGGGGAATATGATACGGCGCTCGTTCTTGGCAATTGGCTTTCCGCTGAAAACGCAAAAAAGATAAAGCATTTGGTAATAGCGGATTTTGCCAAATCGGCGGCTCAAAAGTTCGCGGAGGTGGTAATTCCGGTGTCCATAACGGGAGAAACTTCGGCGACTGTTGCCGGAGCCGACGGCACTCCGCTCGGCTGTGCAAAAGTTTCGGAGCCGGCCCTCGACCGCCGCGCGACATTTGAATATCTAAGCGCGGTTGTCGGAGATTTTTCCGGCGGAGAATTCGAGCTTGAAAGTCTTTCGGCGGATTTTGCCTCGCCTGCCTTGGATAAGAAAAACCTTCCAAACAAATTTCTCGGGCATTATTTGAGCGATTTTGCCCCAGACCTTCTAAAATTGGGGCTTTCAAAATCTCCGGAAGCGTCGGAAATTGAGAACTCTAAAAGTGGCTTTGAAATACTCGAAAAGAGAATGCTCGTTCCCAATTTCCACGCCATAAAAATATCCGCACCCGATGCGGCAAAATATGTAAAACCCGGGCAGTTTGCAATATTGATGGCAAATGCAAATAGCGAGCGTTCTCCTTTTACAATAATAGATTGGAATGCCGAAGAAGGATGGATAGAATTTATAGTTGAAGAAGTCGGGCGTTCAAGTTCCGAACTCGGCGCGCTGAATAAAGGCGATAAAATAGCTGTGATGAGCGGGCCTCTAGGCACACCTGTGGACTTGGAGCGCTTTGCGCCCGGGTCTTCCGCCTTGCTGCTGGGCGGATGTTATGGAATCGGGGCAATATATTCCATAGCGCGCGCATTAAAAGAAAAAGGCGTCAAAACCACATGCGCAATAGAGGCGTCAACGTCGTACATGCTTTACTTTAAAGACAAACTTGCTTCTGTCTCCGACGAGCTTATCGTGAAGACCCGCGACGGCACGGAAGGCACAAAGGGCGGATGTTCCAATGTGCTTGCCGAAATCGGATCTAACTTTGATTCGATAGTCGCAATAGGATGCGTGTTTATGATGAAGCAGTGCGCCGGCTCTGCGCCAAAGGACGATTCAAAAACACAGCTATGCGCCTTGAACCCAATAATGGTTGACGGAACTGGAATGTGCGGAGCCTGCCGCGTAAATGTCGGCGGCGAAACCAAGTTTGCCTGTGTTGAAGGTCCGTTCTTCCCGCTCTTAAAAGTGGACTTTAACGAGTTGGGGAAGCGCAGAACTGCGTATAAACTTTTGGAAATAGAGGCAATGCCGCGCCATATTGGCGGAAAATGTCATTCTTAATTGGAGAATTTTAAAATGGCAGAAGAAAAAGTAAGAAAAACGAGGGCATCGGGACTTCCGCGCTTGGTTATGCCCGAACAAAATCCGGTTCGCCGCGCGACTAACTTTGAAGAGGTTCCTTACGGAATAAGTTTGGAGGTAGCCATGGACGAAGCAAGCCGCTGTTTGCGTTGTCCAAAACCGCGCTGTGTGTCGGCTTGTCCGGTAAATATCAATATTCCCCAATTTATCGCCGAAATTGCCGAGGGCAATCCGCAGGGCGCTGCCGAAAAACTCAAGACACAAACTGCTTTGCCGGCCGTTTGCGGCAGAGTTTGCCCGCAGGAGCTTCAGTGCGAAGGCAGCTGCGTTTTGGGATTGCGTGGGCAGCCGGTTGCAATCGGAACTCTGGAGCGTTTTGCGGCAGATTACGTCCGGCAAAACAACCTTGAAAAACTTCCAGAAAAAGCCGCCCCGACAGGGAAAAGGGTTGCGGTGATAGGCTGCGGTCCCGCCGGAATAACGGCTGCGGCGGATTTGGCAATA
>FR901612.1:18019-42611 GCA_000438015.1 Coraliomargarita sp. CAG:312
ATTTGGCAATAGCCGGACACGAAGTCGAAGTCTTTGAAGCTTTGCATTTGCCGGGCGGCGTATTGATGTACGGCATACCGCAATTTAGACTTCCAAAAGAAATAGTCGCCCACGAAGTAGAGCAATTGAAAAAGCTGGGCGTAAAAATACATTTAAATTATCTGATAGGCAAATTGGAAAGTGTCGACCAATTAATGAGGGAAGGGTTCGACGCTGTGTTTATAGGTTCAGGCGCCGGCTTGCCTATGTTCCTTGGAATTCCCGGTGAAAATAGCGTGGGAGTGTTTTCTGCCAACGAGTTCTTGACCCGCTTTAATTTGATGAAGGCTTACGACTTCCCGAACCATGCAACTACTCCCATACATGCAAAGCATATAATCACTGTAGGGGGCGGAAATGTCGCAATGGATTCCTCGCGGACGGCACTGCGCATAGGGGCGAAATCTACGCTCGTTTACCGCCGCGCGCGCGAACAGATGCCTGCCCGAAAAGAGGAAGTGCATCATGCCGAGCAGGAAGGTGTAAATTTGCAGCTATTAACGAATCCCAAACGCGTGATAGCCGACGAGAACGGGAAGGTGGTTGCGTTGGAATGCGTTAAAATGGAGTTGGGTGAACCCGATGAATCGGGTCGCCGCAGCGTGACTGAAATTCCCGGAAGCGAATTTCAAATACCTTGCGACGCAATTGTGGTGTCAATTGGCAACCGTCCAAACCCGCTCATACCCATGACATGCAAGTCTCTTTCAACCACGCGCAAAGGCACGTTGGAAGTTGATCCCGAAACTTTGCAGACTTCAATGGCGGGTGTTTTTGCCGGAGGCGATGTCGTAAGCGGAGCGGCCACGGTAATAAGCGCGATGGGGCAGGCTAAAAAAGCGGCGGCTAATATCAATAAGTATTTGAGAGGCGAACCCTTGAAAGATGAAGCCGCGCTTTCTGCTCTCTAATGACGACGGCATTACGTCGCCGTTTTTGCCGATTTTCTCAAAAGCGCTTTCGCAAGTTGCCGATGTGGAGATCGTTGTTCCTGCCAGCGAGCAAAGTTGGATTGGAAGGGCTTATAGCCGCCATTCCGAACTGGCCGTAAAGGAAATAGACAATTTTGGAGTTCCTTGCAGGACAGTTTCAGGAACGCCTTCGGATTGCGTGAACATAGCTCTTGCCCACTTGTGCAAGACGCCTCCAGATGCCGTTGTTTCCGGGCTTAACATAGGGCAAAATACCGCATATCCTCTTCTTTGGAGTAGCGGTACTTTTGCAGCCGCTGCGGAAGGGGCGGGCTGGGGTTTCCCGGCGTTTGCATTTTCAATGCGTTTAGAAAAACGTTTTTACGAGCAGTGCCGCTTGCGCCATGTGATAGATTCTTGCGAGCTTCAAAAGAATGTGGAGGAGGCGTCGGAACATGCTGCGGAATTTGTCATTGAAATGTTGGCAAAGCGGGATAATCTGGACGGAAAGGTCGTAAACGTAAACTATCCGGTTAGATATAGCAGATCTGCGGCTTTTGAAAAATCTATCCCGGCAAACGCAAAGATGGCGTCGCTTTATGTAAAAAATGAGCGCGGCGGATACGACTTTGCATATGCCATAGGCGAGACTTCTTCGCCGACGGGCGATGTCACTGATATTGAGTGCCTTGATAAAGGGAAAGCGACATATAGTCTAATTCCCATAAGATTTGCCTAAGAAGAATGCCGGCGATTTGTCTTCTTTAGAAAAGCAAAAACCTTCCACAATGCGGGAAGGTTTTTTCATTTTTTTATGCGTTGAGCCGCAAAAAGAAAAATCAATTTCTTTTCCTTAGGGCGGCAATCGCCAATGCAATTGTTCCAAAAAAAGCGGCAAATGTTGCGGGTTCGGGGACGGCTGTGTACATTACATAAAGGCCGTCGTCGCGGGAGTCAAACACAGCATTTAAATCTCCATATTTATTGGCATGGTAGTCAGAGTCTGCAATTTCTGAAATGGTTGCCCATTCAACGATTTTAACAAAATTGTCCACTAGCAAGTCGAGATTTCCGGAAAGTATGAAATTTACCCCGTCGGAAAATCCTTTGTCGATAATCGTACCGTCGAGCTTTATCATGTCGGAGGTTGAGGTATTTACATTGAGCAATATGTCTCCGCTTGTGTAATTTAAGTTATTCATCCAAAAGACTCCTTGTGTGGAGGCGGATCCGGCAAGAATACCGAATTGTCCGCCCAACATATCCAAATCTCCATGGTTTACGTTGCTGCCTGACTCAGTAGCTCTGCCGGTAATTAAAAGAGTTCCGCTGCGCACTTCGATTCCGCCTGTCCATGCTATTTTAGAGCCTGAAAAAGTTTGCGTCGCGGTTCCTTCCATAATGATTTTTGAGGATGCATATTGAGATTCCGAAAGCCAACCGAAAAAATTCTGGTCTTCAGAATTGCGCAAATGAAGAATCGGCTTTGATGCCACGGCTTCGCTTCCGATGGAAGTTGTGATTGCTCCTTCGCCGGAAACTCCGTTGCAACTTATTACGGTTGTAGTTCCCGCCGGGGCTTTATCGGAGCGGTTTATTAAATATAAAGCAGGGTTTTTCCCCGCCATTTCACCTGTACCTCTATGCATATTTATCACGCCGCCAATGTAAACAGCTGGATCGGAAGTGTCGTAAGTCGTAGTGGTTGTGCCCACATTTAATTTCAACTGGCAGGCGTTGTACAAATCAATATTGCCGTTAATTGTAAGAGTTTTTGGTCCGCCCCAACCGTATATAGAGGAGTCCCTATCGGCGCCTATTAAAAGAATGTTTGTGCCCGGTCCGACATAATCGGCAGTTCCAACCTGCAAATTTCCGCCTATCTTCAAGATTGGCGCGGAAGATGGATTATTTGACGTGTAGCAAAAAAGAGTTTCCGAGTAATTTTCTTTTATGAAATCGCCGGTAATTTCAAATATGGAGTTTGCATCTTGCCGAACTTGGAAAGATCCGTAATTGCTGTCTATTTTCAGGTTATTTATTTTTATGTGTAAATCACTACCAAGAAAAGCTCCGGCGTATCCAGTGAGATAATTTTTATCGAAGATAATATCGGAAGTTTCATTCGGGACTGTTCCAGACGACCAAGAGCCTGCTGAATTCCATGCCGAAGTGTGCCCGTCTGACCATGTTCCACCTCCAACCCAATAAACTGTTTCCGCTTTTACCGAAAAAGCGCTTAGAGAAAGGATAATAATAGAAAAATTTTTTAAAACAGACGAATTTTCATAATAATAAAACCTATTTGCAAAGATCAAAAAAAAGTCAAGTTTTTTTAATGATTAGTCTTTTATGAATCTGAATTTTCTATAAAAAACCCTTCGGAAAATTATAATAAATTCTACAAAAAAATATTTTACACTAGATTTAGAAAAAGAAAATGCCGTTTACGGTTAATAACACAAATTTTGCAAAGATAAAATTTTGGTATTTACAAACAGAAATATTGTACTTTGTTGTCACAGAGAGGGTTTAAAAAGGCTTTATAGTATTTCGCGCGAAAAAATTTCCATAAGATTATTTATTCTAAAATGTTCGCGTATGTCGTCTTTGTAAGTCTCATCTTTATAAATTGAATTCGGGCGAGTTATTCTTATTGTTGTAATTGGAATTTTTGCAGACATTGCAAAATCTTTTTTGGGATTGTCGCCTATGTACATTATTTCGGAAAGCTGGACTTTAAAGTAATCTGCCATGGCGATAAAAGCCTTTTCAGAAGGCTTTTTATAATCGTCTCCATATTCTGACGTTATTATTATTTTTTGAAAATCATAAATTGCGTTTACCGCAGACAATTTGTTTGATTGAGTCTTGAAATCTCCGTCGGTTATTATTCCCAGTTTTATATTGCGCCGACAGCATTCTTTTATAAAGTCTTTTACGTCTGGTTCGTATTTTATATTTGGACGATGGTATCTATATTCTGCTATTAGCCTTTTCAGAATATCCGGATTTTCTCTTCCAAAGAGTTTTTTTACGGATCTATCAAATACGTTTTTATAAGATTGCAAAGATTCGATTAAAAAAGTTTTCTCTGCGATTTTTTCGTCTATTCCGTATTCGGATACAATTTTTGCGCATGCGCTGTATCCGCTTCTAATAAATTGCAATTCCGAGACAAGCGTATCATCAAAATCACATATAATAACAGATATCATTTTATATTATTACAGAGTCGTCAAAACGCGAGAACGTTAGGTTTTCCTTCCAGGTCTCATAATATTCTAATTTTTGTCCGAGCTTTAATTTTATAAGATTTTCTATTGAATTGGCACCCGCGTCAATCGACATTGGCGCACCGCCTCCGAAACGCGGATTTATTTCTATGAAATAAATTTTATTTTTGTTTTTTATGCACTGCAGTGTTATATGCCCAAAAGGTTTCAATTTATTGGCTACTTTTATCGAAGCGTTTATTATGTTTCTGTCTTTTTCTGTGCGCCCTTTCAAGATTTCTCCTGAACGGACAGCAAGTCTGCGTCTTGGGACAACGGTAATAGGCTTGGAATCGGCATCGCAAAACATATCAACAGTAAATTCGTCGCCGTCTATCATTTCTTGGATTAGCGGATTTTTAACATAATCCTTAAAAAAATCGAATTCCTTTGCGTTGCCAGCTTTAAATGTATTTATGCTGGAAGAACCGTCTAGTGGTTTTATAAAAACCGGGTATTTTACTTCGGCGGAAGACGCGTTGAATGGTATTTCTTTAGGTGCTCCAATTCCGTTATCCTCAAAGAATTTTTGTGAAAGTTTTTTGTTGCGGCAAATTTTTATGACATGCAAATTTGATATATTCACGAGCACTCCGGCATCCTTAAACCGATGCAAGTTTTCTGCAATAGGAATTAGTTCTGTGTCAATTGTCGGAATTAATATATCTATTTTATTGCTTCGACATTTTTCCAACAGCGATTCAATAAAATTGGGGGACGATATTCTGGGAATTAATTCAAATGTATCGCAGAATTTCGAGGTAGGAACGTCTTTAGAAGCGTCTGCCGCTACTATGTTCCCGTTTTCACCCATGTTAATAAGAGTCGATTTTGCACGTTTTAACAATTCGACTCTTCTTCCGGAAGACGTAAAAAGAATATTCATTCTCAGACTGATTAACGGAATATAAATATATTTACAGTCTGAATAATAATATTTAAAAGTCAATTATTTCCTTTTGCGGCAGCATGCGAGCCCCAAAGCCAACGCGCCAAAAATTGCGGCGATTTCTGCAGGTTCTGGAATTTCGGGTGTTGCGTTAATCCACCATCCTTCGTTTGTGGTGTCTGCTATTAGATAGGCATTGGACCTAAAGTCGTCTTCATCAAAGATAAATATGTTAGTTGCCCACATATTCCCCGCGCCGTCGTCTTCTAAATTAATATTTTCAATGCTTTTTATTTTCAAAGTAAAATCGGTCAAATTTGATATGTTTATAGTATAAGCTCCCGAACCGGAATATAGTTCAATTTTCCCGATAGTGGAATTGTATCCATTGGTGGATAAGTTTAGTACGGATCCATCGTAAAATACTAGGCTTCCAAAATCATTGTTTGCGCCAAGATTTATTGTTGCGGTAGATGTGGCAAATGTATCCACGTAAGATTCGCCAACTTTGGGAGTGGAATAATCGACAATATAAAAAGTAGAATCTCCCTGTCCGCTGGCAGATCCGGTTTTTATGGCGTTTGACGAGTTAAGATTCATAACGACATTATTATTCAAAAAAGCTGTTCCCGCAATATTGATAGCATTTTTTGCGGCATTGGATGTCACATTGCCGTTGAATAGAACTTTTGCTTTTGAATCGGTGGAAGTTGTAGTGAACGAAGCGGTTTCTCCAAACACCGTTGTTCCCGAAATTTTAGCTGCCATTCTTTCTATTTGGTAGTTTCGGAAAGAGTTAACAACCATTGTTCCGTTTAACGTAGCATTGCTGAGAGTTGCGCCTCCATTGATGTTGTAAGTTGCACCGGCTGCCATTTCCATGCTACTTCCGCCAATCAAAAATCCCGAAGTTACATTTGCGCCGGAATTTAAAATTACTTTCCAATTGCCGTAATTTGCCTGACAGTGTGCAAAATTAGCAGTTTTATTTATAGTGAGAGAAGATAATCCTCCTTGTGTATTTCCAAGAAGATAAAAGGGTCCTGTTGTGCAGGTGACGTTTACATCCCATACAATTTGTCCCATTTGGAATCGGGTTTCGTTTGTTCTCGATAAAACCAATTCTCCGTCGCCGGTAATAGTAAGTTTGCTTAATGGGTCGCTTGCGGAAATGTAATAATACGGACCGCCTTTGGAATTTTCTTTTGCATCGTAGCCAAATAGGGTTAAAGACGCTCCAGAATCAATAGCAATTGTTGTATCGGCCGCCGAACCTAATTGAATGCGGTCTGCGTATTGGTTGGAATCAACTTCTAAAGTTATTCCAGAGGACGCAAAAGAAAGATCTGTATAAGGATTGGAAGACGAGGTTGTTGGGGCGGAAGCCTCGCTCCAAGTTGAATTTTCACTCCATTTCCCGCTGGAAACAACGTCTGCGTTTGCACACATTGCAGCAAAGAATATCAATGGAAGAGGCTTTAAAAAAAACAGTTTTTTCATAGTTTAAATTAAAAAAAAAGAGATTCCAAATACTTCTACAATAATTTCTTAAGCGGCGGGTAATAAAAGTCAAGATATTTATTGCTATTTTGCAAATAAAAGCGTAACCCAATATCTGGTTTACGCTTAAAATATTCGATTTAATAGCGGTTTTTATTTGCGCTTGCGGCAAATTGCCAATACTAAAGCCAACGCTCCGAAAATTGCGGCAATTTCGGAAGGTTCCGGCACGAGCAAGTCGGCAACGAGAAAATCGTTTTCGATGCGGAAGTTGCCCCATTTCTGCTCTCCGTCGACAGTGTCTGAAGACGAAATTTTTGAGAAGTCGATTGTTCCGGCATTTGTGACTTTTATTTTATTGTTATCGAAGTTTTCCAATACGAGAGACGCCAAGTTTTCTTCTTTCAGTCCCGATATGTCCGAGACTTCAAAGAGGACTCCGTCGGCAATAAACAGCGTCAGCGTTGCAGCTTGTGCGGCGTCTGTAATGGTTGAAAATCCCAGCCTGCTAAACGTATTGTCGGCATTTACTTCTATGCGTACATTTCCGCGGGAGACGTTCAAGAAATAAGAGCTTTGCGAACCTCCTTCGGTGGTTCTAAAAGCGTTTGATGCATTTAGTGTAAGGATTGCTTTAGGGCCGATGTCGCTCCATACGCTTTGGTATCCGTCTAGGTTCATACCCCCCGAATTATGGATGATTAGGGCGCCTTCGTTTACCGTCATGTGGCCGCTTGCTATTTTTGAGTCGTTGCTAAATCCGTTTGTCACAACTTTGCCGCTTACATTCCAGTCTCCGCCAAAAATTGTCCACTGGCTGGACCCGCTCCTGTTTGTCACATTGTAGACGCCGTTTTGTCCAACATTTATATTAAGCATTCCGCCTTCGGAAAGAGTTGTGTTTAAAGTTCCGTTTACGTAAATTGTCTGTTTTGTGTTGTAAATGAGTGTTGTAGGCGTAAATGAGGCGCCTTCGGCAACGGTAAATGTGGAATTTGCGGCATTTGCTTTTATGTTTATCGAACCTGCGGTAATTGCGGATTCCGAGCCGATTGTAAGGTTGCCGCCCGAAAAATTAAATGCGTTGCTTCCGACGTTTAAATTGCCGTTTATCGTTAAGCTTCCGGTTGACATCGTGTAGTCGGAATTCTTTAATATATTCATTTGTCCGTCTAATACGATGTTTGTTTTTGAGCCGACTATCGAAATATTATTTGCGGTCATTGTTGCCGAAGACGCCAAAGTCATCGTCATTCCGCCAGTGGAGCCGTCTAAATATATGTCCTTATAAGTATCGCCATCTTTTGCTTCAACTGAGCCGCCTATGTTGTAATAAACGCCGCCGCCGTCGACAACTCCGTCTAGTGCGCCATAGAAATACACGTCTCTATCCGCCAAGACCTCCACATTTTGCCCAATGCTGATTGTTCTTGAAAGTACGTTGCCTTTGCCGGAAAAGCGAAAATTTACCGAGCCGTTTTCGTTTAGGGAGTTTGTAAGTTTTAATTGCGAGCCTTCTATTCCGTCAAAACCCAACAGAGCCGCATTTCCCGTAATATTGTCGCCGCTTGAGAAGCTAAGAAGGATTGAGCTTGAGTCCGAGGATGCTCCGTCGATTGTAAGAGTTGTTGGGGTTGTTCCGTCCAAGTCGTTTAATTGGTAGACTGTGGAGCCCGCCGTGTAATTTGTATTTATTCTTAATATAGTTGCGTCAATATCCACATATAGTTTAAAAGGGTTTGACGGTGTGGCACTATTATAAAAGGCGTAAATTGTATCTCCGGCTGTTGGAGGGGTTGTGGCAATTTGGCTTGTTTCATTTATATACCAAGAATTTGGATCGCTCCACAGAGGGGTTCCTGTGGTTATATTTCGGTATGTGGTTGCGTGCGCTGAAAGCGGTATAAAAATTGCAAAGGGGATGATGGCAAATAGGTTTTTCATCGGACACGTCGTAATTTGTAATTTACAAACTAAAGATATACGGTTATAAGTCAAATATTTTTTAGTTAATCTCTTAGGAGACGAAGTTGTTATATGTTATGGTAGAATTGCGCGTTTTGTCCCATGGGAAGATAAGCGCTTTGATTTTATTTGCTGCGCAAATGATGGATGTGCGGCGGATAAAGCTATTGGTAAAAAATTAATTCGTTTTTACTTTGACGGCAACGGGAAGTTCCGAGTTCGCAAGGGGGTCGGGAAGCTCGACTTCAATTGCATTTCCAGGATTTTCGAGCTTTTCCCATTTTAAAGGTGTTTTTGTTGCGACAGCCGATATTTGGAAACTGCCTGCCGCAGGCATTTCAAGCCGCACTTTTCGGGCTGGGTTTGATATTATAGCGTAATAGGCGCGCGCATCTTTGGATTGGGTGTAAGATACGCCTTCTTTGGTAAAGGGCGAGAGTGGGCGTGTGGCGTAAATGGCTTCTCCGTTCAACTTAAGCCAAGACCCGATTTCTGTAAGGCGTTTCATTTGTATTTCCGGAACAGAGCCTTGACCGTCGAGATTTATCAATAGCAGCAAATTTCCTCCGCGCGCGACAATATCGGCGAACATAGATACAAATTCTTTTGCCGAAATGACATTCGACTCATCGTCCTGCCAGTTATTGCCGTATGATTGGCTTATTCCGCGGCAGGCTTCCCACGGGTGGTAATTTTCTATGTCAATGCATTCGGATGTATCGCCGTATTCGTCCGTATAAAAGTCTCCGCGGACGGTCCGCAGCCATTGCCGAGGGCGGGCGGCAGTAAATTTTCCCTCAATTTCTTCGGGTTCGCCAAGCCCGTATCTGTCGTTTACGGCAACCGGTTTTTTACTGACATTGTAGAAATATGCGGCGATATCGTAGCCGCCTAGCGCGGACGCTTTGTCCGCCCAGTCGGCGTCAAACCATAGTATGTCGGGGGAGTATTTTTCAATAAACTCGGCGGCTTGCGGTATTATATATTCGTTCACGAAATCTTTGACGGCAATTTTCCCGGAAGCTTTGTATTCCATATCTTTTGAAAAAGGGATTTCTTTGTTCCACGAGAAATTCGCGAGCTGTCCGCCGTCTTTCAACAGGGGATATTCCCATTCGCTAAGGCTGAAGTAGAATCCGAATTTCATTCCCCGCTTTCTGCATGCCTCAGCCAATGGCGACATTACATCGCGTTTGGGGCCCATATCCATAACATCCCTGTGCGTGTAGGAGGATGGCCATAGGCAAAATCCGGAATGGTGCTTTGAAAACGGAACTACATATTTTGCCCCGCACGTTTTAAATAGTTCCGCGAGAGTTTCCGGCTCAAAATCCCGCGCCTTAAAAAGCGGAATAAAGTGGTCTCTCTGAAAGTCTTCCCCCCAATTTTTTATGTGGTAGTTTCTATAGCCCCAGAATGGGGATTTATTGTCGAAATTGCTATACATTCTAAGTTCATACCAGTCCGGATACATTGCTCCGTCTTTTTTGGGAGGGCACCACGACGCAAGCGACCACAGGCCCCAGTCTATAAAAATTCCGAATTTAGCGTCTTTAAACCATTCTGGGCATTCGTGTTCGTCCAGCGATTTTCCGGTTGGCTTCCATTTCCCGGCCGCGTTAACCGCGCGGACGCGGGCGGTGTGTTCCCGCGCGGTTTTAATCATATCAGCCGAGAACAGGTCGCTCATTTGTTTTAGAGAGTATTTATATAAATGCGGCTTAAAACCTGCCGGCCTGCGGTATTTTTCCGGAGCCAAAGGGTAATCCGGCGGAGTTTGGGCGGCTTTTTTCAATGTGTCGGATTCTCCCGGTGCGTTTGTCACGGCTCCCGTTTGCGCCGATAGCAAAAAAGGAGAAATAAAAATTAAAATAATAGCAGCGGTCTTTCGCATGGTATCTTTAGGCGGTAATTTTATTGTTTGCAGTGAATGCAGAAAACATTGCGGCATATTGTTTGCATTCATCGAAGATGTTTCTGCGCCGCGTTTTTTACCTGCACGAATTTGCGCGTAGATTGTATTTCTGCCGTCAGAATTGGGCTTAAGCTATTGCCGCGTCTATTTTACGGTAAGCCCGCCAAAGTTTTGCTTCTCCAGCTTCGGATTTGTCGCTCATTCCGTGTTCCATTCCGTACAGGCCCCGGTAGCCCTTTTCATGGATGTGTTTTATGACGTTTACAAAATTTATTTCTCCCGAGAACGGCTCGTTGCGGCCGGGGGTGTCGCCTAAGTGGAAGTATGCAATTTCATCCCAAGCGGCATCTATGTTTCTAATAAGGCTGCCTTCAGTGTTTTGTTGGTGGAACACGTCGAATAGGATTTTGCAATATTGGTTGTTTACGGCTTTGCAGAGCATGTAGGCATCGGAGGCTTTTTGCAGCCAAAGCCCTGGATGCGCTGTAAAAGAAAGCGGTTCCAAGACAATCGTCTTGCCGGCTTTGCCGCAAATATCGGCGGCGACTTTTAAGTGCTCGGCGACGTTCGCCATTTGATAGGACGTCTCAAAAGACGGGTCTATATATCCTGGCACAAGCGTAATCCACTTTGCATTGACGCGCTTGGCGCATTCCACGGCGTCTTTCATTTTCTGCTTTGTGACTTCTATCGATGCCGCCTTGTCGGGAGATTTTTTTGGGTCCAATTTGTTGGCGGTCATTTGAAATTTCATTCCGCCGTAGGAGGAGAAGACTCCCATTTCCATTCCCAGTTGCGACATTTTCTTTGCGATGGCTTCCTGCACTTCAACGGGCCGGGAAAGCATATTGTTGTCTTCTATTGCCCTAATGCCATGGTCGTAATAATATTGGATTTTATCTTCAAATGTCTTGCAATTTTTCATCGCGTTGAAGCAGAGACCGCCATAATAGTTTGCGGCAAACTTGCATTTGAAGGGGGATGACTGGTTCAAGATTTCTTCGTCGCTTGCGTTGTAGGGAGATTTATTTTGCGATTGCGCTTTTGCCGCGGTTCCCAATATCGAAGTTGCTGCAATTGCCGTTAAAGTTTTTTTTGCGAATTCTCTCCTTTGCATAATTGTTTCCTCCAAATATGTTTTATGCCTCCGGGATTGCAAAACCGGCGTGGCGTTAGGCAGCTGCGCAGCGCGTTTCCGCTCCATGAGGACGGGCTCGCGCCATGCGCTTGCGTATAATTTAAAATAAATACGGGTTTTGCGCTATTTACAAACAAAAATTTTTTAGGCCACTGTGTTTTTCGTCGGCAAGGCAAGTTTGAAAGCGCAAATAAAAAAGGGGAAGAATGAAATTCTTCCCTTTTAGGCGGTTTTAGAAATATTGCCGCGCAAAACACCCTTTGGGGAAATGCAGCGCGAATTGCCGTTGCCCGCAAATTTCCAATGAAAGCGGGCAGGCTTGTATATTGCAGGCAAAAGCTTAAGAATTTATTCCGGAATTAAAGTCCGCGCACATTCCGAAAAGTCCGCTGCTGTTGACGGTGACACCCTGCTCGTTTGTTGATGAGCATCCGCACAAAGCCAAGGCGGCGGCGGTTAAAGCCAATAAAATTAGTTTTTTCATAATTTACATATTTTCGGAATTTTTTTGCGGCGGGCAATATTTTTTTATGAGATTTTTCTTCCGCGCGGGAAATATTTTGGTATCAAGGTAAAAGGCATTTTTTTTAAGCGTTTGAATTTCCGGATTATGTCGCGGGAGGTTTCTCTTATATGAAAATAAAAAATTTCTTTTCAAAACTTCATTGGCAGGTCGCGGCGGCGCTTGTGTTGGCTATTGTGTTTGCTTTCGGATTTAAGGCATTCGGGCTTTCAGAAAGCGTTGTCGGAAATGGCTTTGAGCGCGTATGCTCTTTTATAGGCAGCCTGTTTATGCGCATGCTTTCTATGATAGTTGTGCCGTTGGTCGCAACGAGCGTAATTTGCGGAAGCATGAGTTTGGGGAAGGGGCGGACCTTTTTGAGGGTTGGATTGAAGACGCTCGCATTTTATTTGATAACCGGCCTTATGGCTATTCTTTTGGCATTGTTGCTTGTGAATGCAATTGCCCCGGGCGATGTTTCCGCAGAAACCGCACGCAAGATATTAGGCGGGGCAAACTTTGACGCTTCCGCGGTGAATTCGGGGGCTGGGGACATCGTGGGCGTCTTATTGCGTTTTTTCCCGCCAAATATCGTCGAGGCAGCTTCGGATAACACACAGTTGTTGGGGCTTATTGTTTTTGCCGTTATAATCGGCGTGTTCATAAATACCCTTCCCGAAAAACACGCGGAGTTCCAGCGGAAATTTTGGAGCAGTTTTAACATTCTTTTTGAGAAGATAACAAACGCAATAATGAGGCTTCTGCCGATAGGTGTTTTTGGGCTTGTGGCGCCTGTTTTCATGCGCGCGGGGGCAGAGGCCGTGGCGCCGGTGGTGGTTTTTTTCCTGACGGTTTCCCTGGCGTTGGTTCTGCATTCCGTGGGAACGATGTCGCTTGTTCTGCTTTCGGCGGGAGTAAATCCCGTCAAACATTTAAAGGCGATGCTCCCGGCTATTCTTACGGCTTTTTCCACGTCTTCAAGCGTTGCTACTTTGCCTGTCACTTTGGAGTGCGTCGAGAATTCCGCGAGGGTTCCGAAAAACATATCCGGATTTACGATTCCCCTGGGAGCTACCGTAAATATGAACGGAAGCGCGTTGTATGAATGCGTGGCTGTAATTTTCATATCGCAGATTTACGCGTCTGCGGGCGGTGCGGCGATGGGGATAGGGATGCAGTTTTTAGTTGTTGTGTTGGCCCTGCTTACTTCGATAGGCGTTGCGGGAATCCCTTCGGCGAGTCTAGTGGCGATAGTTGTAATAATGGGAGTCGCGGGAATTCCGGCTGAAGCGGTGGGCATAATATGGATGACCGACAGGATTCTCGACATGATGCGCACAAGCGTCAATATTTACGGAGATTCCTGCGCAGCCGTTTGGGTAGCGGCGACTGAAAAGCACAAAGTTTACACTTCAGACGTAGATTGACGCATAGCCAACCCAACGTTCCATCCTGCGATCGGAAGTTATAAAGAATATTGCGGATGCAGGAATGAATTTCTCTTTGGAGCGGGGCATTTTTTAGAGGCGGATTTCCCCGGCAAAAAGGCATGCGATTTTTTTGTTGTGAACTTTCGCGCATGGCGCGTGCGGCTTTCTTGTCGCCAATTTTGCGGAGGATGCGGAGGTTAATTTTGCAAAAGTGTCCGCGGGCAGGGCAGCGCGGGCTTCCCAAGGGTTGAAATTGCGGTTTTCGGAAATGTAAAAATCAGGAAGCGCGTTTGTATTATATTGACTATTAAAAAAAATATGAAATTTTTTCCAACAGCCGGCGGCGATTGGGAAATTGCTGCGGTTAATTCCCAAGAAAAGGATGGATTGTTGTATGGACAAAATGGTGACAGAATTTACACAGGATTCCCACCTGCAGGGCAATAAATATTTTAGAGTCGTCCACGGGAAATCCGACAAGGCGCATTCAGTGGGATTGCACCGCCACGATTTCGTAGAGGTGTTCTGGGTTAGAAATGGCGGCGGAATGTTGATTTCGGGGGGAAGGGAAAGATATTTTTCCAAAAACTTTCTATACATATCCAGCCCCAATGAAGTCCACGTTTTGGATCCGGAGCGCAACTCCACGCTAAGCTTTACGTATGTCGCAATAGCAAGGGAGGTTTTCGACGATTTTATGAATACGGTTTTGGCGGGCGAGGAGGATTTATACCGCAGGAAGTTTGCGGGAATATCGCTGAAACTTTCGTCGTTCGAAACTTCGTTTTTAGATCGGGCGGCCGCTGAATTGGCATGGCAGAACGATTCCCGCATGGCGATTTTCCGATTCCTGTTGAATTTATACTGGCAGATAAAAAACGCATTTATTTCCGCGCTTCCCGGAGACATGCCCGATTGGCTTTCCGACGCCTGCCAACGCATACGCAATCCTGAAAACCTTTCTTTGGGGCTGAAAAAATTCAGGGAAATATGCGGCAAGGATATGTCCTACATAAACCGCGCCATGCGCCGCTATATGAATTGCACTCCCACGGAATTTATCAATGACGCCCGTTTGCGGTATGCGAAATGGCTGCTTGAGACATCGTCTTTTTCGACCGGAGAAATTTCCGAGGCGTGCGGATTTTCGGATTTGCCCTACTTTTGCCGCAAGTTTCGCGATAAATACGACTGCACTCCAACCCAGTTCAGGCGGGATATCCATTCGGTCGGGTCTGGGGAAGGCATAAATACCGAATATAAAATGAAAAATTTGCGGAAAATATCAATATAGTTAAAATAAATAATAGCGCCGCATATTGTCTTAAAAAAAACTTCTGGTATTATTAACGTTAAGGAGCCGGCATTGCGAGATTTTAACTATATTGATATGCCATGGGGATTGGCTTTCATAAAGTTTAAAAATAAATAAAAAAAGGAATAAAAATGGAAAAAGTGAGAGTATTGGTTGTCGGATGCGGGAATATGGGAGCCTCCCATGCCCGCGCGTACAATAAGCTTGAGGAGTTTGAGCTTGTCGGGATTGTCGACGCCCGTCCCGAGGCGGTGGAAGCTTTTAACAAATCCGTAAACGGCAATTACAAATACTTTTCCGACTACGCAAAAGCGTTGGAGGAGTTAAAGCCTGATGCCGTTGCCATTTGCACGTATCCGGCTACCCACGAGCCGTTGGCTATTCAAGCCATGGAGGCCGGATGCCATGTCTTTGTAGAAAAGCCGATTTCGTCTACTGTCGAAGGCGCCAAAAGGGTTGTGGATTGCGCGAAAAAACTGAATAAGAAAGTTGTGGTGGGCTACATTCTACGGCACCATCCATCGTGGAAGAAATTCATAGAGATAGCCAAGACTTTGGGAAAGCCGTTGGTTATGAGGATGAATCTCAACCAGCAGTCGAGCGGAAAAACGTGGAGCGTACACAAAAATCTTTTGGATTCCCTCACTCCAATTGTCGATTGCGGAGTTCATTATCTTGATGTGATGTGCCAGATGACTGGTTCAAAACCCGTGCGCGTAAGCGGAATTTCCGCAAATATATCGGACGAACTCCGTCCGGAACAGCGCAACTACGGACAATTGCAAGTCGCCTTTGAGGACGGTTCGGTCGGATGGTACGAGGCTGGTTGGGGCCCGATGGTTTCCGTCAACGCATTTTTCGTAAAAGACGTGTTTGGCCCCAAAGGGAGCGTTTCCATCCAGGCAAAAAACGCCGGAAGCGACAAGAAATCCGACGACATCGATTCGCATACTAAAACGGAGATGCTCCGGCTCCACCATTCTGAGTTGGATTCGGAAAATCATTTTGTAAAGGAAGACGAGTGGATTAGCACCGAGGACGAACCGACCCACGACGACCTCTGTGCCCGGGAACAGCTGTTTTTATACAATGCCATAAAAGACGACGCCGATTTATCCCAGCATCTTTCCGACGCCGTCAACAGCTTGAAAATCGCGCTTGCAGCCGACGAGTCTTCCCGCACTGGCAAAATGATTTATCTGTAGGCGGCGGTTGGTTCTCTTTTTGCGCCGCGCTGAAACCTTTCCGGCCGGGAATTGAATGGATGGGCTGCAATGCCTCAGCCACATTCATCCGTCCGTTCTTGTTGGTCAATAAATATCCTAGGAAACTTTCAGCGAATGTTCGCAGATTGCTTCGAATCTTATCCTTATTGGCGGCATTATTTAGCAGGCGGCCAATAGCAGAATGTTTCCCATGGAATTTTACTTTCCGCAGATTTGCGGCAAACTTATTCCCGCGGTTGCCCTGGATTGGACAGATTTTGGCGGGATTTGTTTTTGCGGGATTGGGCAGGGCTATGGCTCTATGCGTTTGCGGGAAGCGGAATATTATGCGGATGTTCACGCATTTTGCAAAAAATGGAGAAATTCGTTTAGCGAAGTAGGCGCAGATTTTGATAGAAGCTCATGCGCGCGTTTAAGGGCAAGCGGCTTTTTTTGCTGAAAAATAGTTTTAAGAACCAAGCCAAACGGCGCCTCAAGAAATCTTAAGGCGCCGGTTGGCATTTTTATCTTAAGGCGCCGTTTGGCATTTTTATAGTGGAATAAAGCGCGTGCGCGCGCCGGAGATTTAAATTAAACCTTTTGTGGTGGGTTTCATTTCTCCCCTGCGAGGATCAATCGAGGTCGACATGGAAAGTGCCTTTGCGAAACACTTAAATGCGGCTTCTGCTATGTGGTGGGGTTCGGAACCGTATTCCAATTTTATATGGAGGTTTGCGCCGGCCTCATTTGCAAACGCCTGAAAAAATTCATTCAATAAGGAAACGTTAAAGTCCCGCACGCGCGATTCTGGAGAGCCCAGATCGCACACTAAAATTGGGCGGTTGCACAAGTCGACAGCCACCCGCACCAAAGTTTCGTCCATTGGAAGTATAAAGAATCCGTAGCGGTTCATTCCCGCTTTGTCGGCAACTGCCTGTTTTACGGCTTGTCCAAGCACAATTCCAACGTCCTCAACAGTATGGTGGTAGTCTATGTCTATGTCTCCGCGGGCTTTTAATTTTAAATCGAAAAGCCCGTGGCGCGCAAATAGCTCCAACATATGGTTAAAGAACGGTATGCCCGTGTCGACTTCGTATTTTCCGCAGCCGTCGAGGTTTATTTCAAGTTCTATTTTCGTCTCTGATGTATTGCGAGAGATTTTTGCTGTTCTATTTTTCATAGTTGTTAGAGCCTTGGCGTTATTCTTTAGATATTAGTCCACTGCGTTATTGCGTCCATGACCGTCTGCATCTGTTCGGGCGTGCCTATTGTAAGGCGTATGGACATATTTACGCTGGGATCTGAGGCAAAATATCTGGCTAGAATTTTTTTTGAACGCAAGAACGCCGCAAATTCAGCCGCAATTTCAGGGCATTCGGCGCCGTTTTTATTTGGGGTCAAAAGGATGAAATTTGAAGAGCTTTTTATGTATTTCCAGCCTATTGAGTCCAGAAAATGCTCTGTTATGCGCCGAGTATTCTTTATTTCTTGAACATATTTGGCGTGGTATTCTTCGTCCGAGAGCGCGGCGATTCCGGCGGCCTGGGCGAGCCTGTCCAAGTTGTAGCTATCGCGAACGCGGTCTAATATTTCGATTACCTCTGGATTGGCAATAGCCCAGCCGAGTCTCATTCCGGCAAGTCCCCATCCTTTGGACATTGTTCCAGTCACAATCAGATTGGGATATTTTTTTACGAGTGTTGCCGCTGAATAGTCCGCAAACGGCGCGTAGGCTTCGTCCACCAGAACCATGCCTCCAAACCCATCGGCTATTTTTTCTACCGTTTCTACGGGGAAACCCTTGCCGGTCGGAGCGTTGGGGTTGGTAAAGAAAAAAGTGTTTGCGCTGCATTTAAATATTGCATCGAAATCTATTTCAAATCCGTTCTTAAACGGGATTTGTATGAGCTTGGCGCCTTGGATCTTAGCCAGCACGGGATACAGCGAATAGCTCGGATCCAGGCTTGCGAGCGGTTTTTTTGCGTCGCAGAAACAGCGCATGGCTATATTCAATGCGTCGTCGGATCCGTTGGCTGCCATCGCGCAATCAGCGCCAACTCCGAAGTGTCTTCCTATTTCCGCCCTCAATTTCTTGCTTAAAGGTTCGGGATATAATCGCAACCTGGAGGCGTCCGAGCCGATTTCTTCCAGTATGGCTTCGCGCACGCGTGGTGTAGGCGGGTAGGGAAATTCGTTGGTATTTAGTTTTACCCAGCCGCCACCTTGCGGCTGTTCGCCGGGAACGTAGGCGTCTACGAGGCTTACGCTGGAGGAGATTTTTTCGTTTAAATTAAAATTTTGCATGTGTGTCTGCGCTATTTGCGCTGGTTATTTATTTTTGCCGCTTTCGGCGTCTTTTTTTTCCGCCTCCCTTGCGGCCGCGGCATATTCGCAGACGTTCGGAATCGGTTTTTGCCTTAGCCCGTTGGGCAGCCTTGCCAAATACGGATCGGGTTTGCGCTCCAGGCTAAACGGCTCTTCGGGAAGATTTTCGCCGTCCAAATCCAAGTCGTCGATAGGGTCAAAATCATCGAAAACCATGGTTATTCTACGGGCTTCCTCTATCATTAGCTCTATCGGGTTGGAAACTTGAAAATTTTTGTCCACAAGCTCTATAATGTGGGGCCGGCACATTTTTTCATAGCGCAACTTAATGTCGTTTACTTCCCTGTTTGAAACTCCGCTGCGGCGCGACAGCAGAAGGCAGTCCGCAAAGTGCGATAGGGCGTCCGCATACGGAAATGTCTCGTCGGGGAACATCTTTAACATGTGGCAGTCTAAGACCGACCAAATGCGCGCCAGGCGGATTTTGCCGTCGCCGACGATAGCCTTGAAATTTTCTACTGAGTCCGCGACGTTTTCCGACGATGCCGCGACAAATATGATACTTGTTATTTTTGACTCGTCGAGAGCCGCTATTTTTGCAGTTGCGTCGGCGAATCCAGAATACTTAACGATTCCTGCATTTGGGGCGCCCGCTATTCGCTTGTCGAAGTCCGATGGATTTTCGTCGTCGGCTACGAATACGCAGCAGAAATCATCGTCTCCCAGAGCCTTTTCTACAATATCGCAAGCGATGCCGCGCCTGCCGCAGGCAGGACTCCCAAGGATTAAATATGCCGGAATGCTCATAGTATGCCTCCTTTAAATCTTGACCGTTTTTTGCGCGAGAGCCGCGTCTGCCAATACTATGGCCGCCATTGCCTCCACTATGGGCACTGCGCGCGGAAGGACACATGGATCGTGCCGGCCTCGGCCTATAACTTTTACATCGGCAAGTTCGCGCGAAAGCGTACATTGTTCTTTGGCGATTGTTGCGGTTGGCTTAAACGCAACCTTGAAATCCAAAGGTTGCCCAGAAGTTATTCCTCCCAAAACACCGCCGGCATTGTTTGTTTTTGTTGCGACGGCGTCGGAATCCGGATTCGGCCGATAGAAAATATCATTGTGTTGCGAGCCGAACATTCTGGTTCCCGCAAATCCGCTCCCGATTTCAAATCCCTTTGTTGCGGGGATGGAAAGCATTGCTTTTGCCAAATCCGCTTCTATCCTATCAAAAACGGGGTCTCCGAGCCCTGCTGGAAGACCTTCCACCCTGCATCTTATGATTCCCCCTACGCTGTCTCCTTCCGCGCGGGCTTTTTTTATAAATTCAATCATGCGCAAAGCTGTAGGCTTGTGCGGGCAGCGCGCCGGGGTTGCGTCTATGTCTTCTTGCGGGGGCATTTCCTTTTGAAATGGCATTGAGATAGAATGGACGCTTTCCACCCATGCCCGGATGGTGATTTTTTCTCCGAGGATTTTTTTTGCTATTGCGCCGGCTGCCACCCTTCCTATCGTTTCCCTGGCGGAGCTTCTTCCCCCGCCTCTGGGGTCGCGGATTCCGTATTTTGCGTCATAGGTATAGTCCGCGTGTGAGGGTCTCCAGAGTTTTGCGATTTCGTCGTAGTCTCCCGACCGCTGGTCGGTATTTTCAACTACAATGCATATAGGCGTTCCGAGCGTTTTTCCGTCGAGGACGCCGGAGAGTATTTTGCAGACATCGCCTTCTTTGCGGAGAGTTGATATTTCGCTTTGTCCCGGGCGGCGCCTATCTAGTTCATATTGGATTTGCTCTCGGGAAATCTGCATCAATGGAGGGCAGCCGTCTATTATGCAGCCAACTGCCGCACCGTGGCTTTCGCCGAAGGTAGTCACTCTGAAGATTTTGCCGAATGTATTTCCCATTTGTATTTTATAACACAGCAAACGTAATTTTCTTTCAATCTTTTTTATTGGCAAACTTTATGCAAAAAAGGTTTGAAAGAATTTTAACCAAATGGTTAAGTAGTATGCATGTTTAAACGCGAAAAAGAGTTGATGCTGTTCGGATTGGCAACCAACCAATATTCGTTCAGGGGGTTGTGGCTATTTTTATTTATCTATGTGGGCGCGTCCTTGTTTGCGGCGCTTTTAACTGCTCCTGCTTATTGGGGGGTTCAATGGCTGGACGCAATTTCGCCCTCCGAGACGACAAAATGGCTTTTAGGAAAGCGCATAGATATTTATTACGACCGGCTGCGCTGGGTCCCCATAATTCTTGGGTTGCCGTGGATGGTCAAGGAATGCGGACTATTTTCTTTAAAAAGCATTGGAATGCCAATAAATTCGGATTCCGCAAAGATTTTCGCAAAATTTTTTGCGGGCGGAATAATTTTAAGCGTGGTAATTTTTTCCGCGCAGTATGTTTTTGCCGACGTAAGGCTCAAAGCGGATTTTACATTTGCGGGTTTGCCGGAAATACTTTTGTGCGCCCTTGCTGGCGGTCTCATAATAGGATTCCTGGAGGAGCTTGTTTTCAGATGCCTAATAATGCGCGCAGTTTATACCGCCCTTGGCGCTTTTATAGGGATTGTCGCAACTTCTCTGTTTTTTTCGTATAAGCACTTTAAAGTTCCAAGTTCAATTTGGAATTCCCTTCCGGGCGGGGCGTACAATTCAGAATGGGACATTGGCTTTTTTGTCGGATATTACGATACAATCGGGATATCCCACAACTTTTCTTTGATGCCGTTTTGCAGCCTTTTTATGTTCGCAATGGTCTTGGCGATGATATATGTCCGCACCAAGGTGCTCTGGGGGCCGATTGCAATGCATGCGGGAATTGTATTTTCAATCCAGGCTTATAGAAAAATATTCGATATTCTTCCTTGTCCGCAGCAGGAGTATGTCGGCAACGCCGGGATGACTAACGGATATTTGGCATTAGTCCTTTTGTCTATAATATTCGTGTGGCTGTGCGCGAGGGATATTAAGGGCGATTCCAAATCGGAAAATTCTTTGCAAGACGGATAATGCCCGCAGACAAAGAAAATTTTGTCGAACTTCTGGCGCCCGCGCGCGATTGCGGCGTAGCGCGCGAGGCAATACTTGCCGGAGCGGACGCTGTTTACATAGGCGCGTCCGATTTTGGCGCCCGCGCGGCGGCTGCAAACCGGTTGGATGATATATCCCAACTCTGCAAATTCGCCCATGTTTTCGGATGCAAAGTGTATGTGGCTCTCAATACGATTTTGACCGACGCCGAACTCCCGCGCGCCGAAGATCTAGCCCGAAAGCTTTGCGAAATAGGCGTGGACGCCTTAATCGTGCAGGATATGGGACTGGCTTGCCGTCTGGCGCGCTTTTTGCCTATGCCGCTTCATGCTAGCACCCAATGCGATATCCGCTCGCCGGAAAAAGCCGAGTTTTTTGATTCTCTCGGATTTGAGACTATTGTTCTTGCCCGGGAGCTTTCCCTTTCGCAAATCGGTGAAATATCCCGGAAGGTGAAAGCCAGGATAGAGTGTTTCGTCCACGGTGCGCTTTGCGTTTCATACAGCGGATGCTGCTACCTCAGCTATGCGATAGGCGGGCGGAGCGGAAACCGCGGCGAGTGCGCCCAGCCTTGCAGAATGAAGTATAGGCTTGTGGATGCGGACGGGGCGGAGATTTCGGCGCCCGCGCACTTTTTGTCTTTGAGGGATATGAATAGGTCTGCCTATGTCGGCGACATGCTGGATGCCGGCGTGCGTTCCTTTAAAATAGAAGGAAGATTGAAGGATGCTGCGTACGTTAAAAATGTAGTGGCGCACTACAGAGAAATCTTGGATGCTGAAATTGCCGCGCGCGGATTGTTGCGCACTTCTTTTGGAGAGTCGGAGACTTCATTTTCGCCGGACCTGTCCAAGACATTCAACAGGGGATTTACCGAATACCATCTCAATGGAACATCGCCGGGATGCGCAGGCTTTGAAAGCCCAAAATCAAAGGGAGAATTTTTGGGGACGGTTGAGAAGTGCATAAAAAACGGATTTTTCTTCCGCGGAGCTGATAAGGTTTTTCACAACGGAGACGGGCTGTTTTTCGACAGTTGCGCGGGTTTGTTCCCTCCGTTTGGCGCTTCGGTAGGCGGCGTCCGCGAAAACGAGGTCTTTCTGGGAAAACCTGGCGAGCGCGTCGAAATCCCGCGCGGCGCAAGAATATGGCGCAATTTCGACATAGATTTTTCCCGGAGGCTAAAACCTCTGTCCGTTCGTAGAATGGCGGTATGTTTTAAGGTTTGGGAGGATGGCGACCATTACGGGTTCGAGGTAAAGCTTTGCGACTCGCGCGCGGTTTCGGCGGAGCTTTTGCTGCCGAAAGCGGATGCTGTTTTGGCTCAAAATCCGTTGGCTTCAAAAGAAAAAATCGCATCGGCACTTTGCAAGCTCGGGGGCACAAATTATAAATGCCTTCCGGACGGAGTGTTGTTCGATTGCCGTTCTGTTCCGTTTTTCAATCCGGCTAGGATAAACGACATAAGGAGGCGCCTTATAGAGCTGTTGGAATCTTCCATATTGGATGGTTTTGCCCGCGCGGGCGGGAAAATTGGAACAGAGGCTATGCGGGCGTTTTCTCCTCCGAAATCTTTAGCATCAGCCATTCCGACAGATTTTTCGGCAAACGTATTAAACCGAGCCGCCGCGAATTTCTATGCAGATGCAGGAGTAAAACTTTCGGAGTTTGCCGCGGAGTCCGGGAAAGTCGGACTTGTCGGGCGGCGCGTAATGTCAACCAAACATTGCATATTGCGCGAGCTTGGAATGTGCAAAAAGAAAGTTGCTACAACTTTCAAAGAGCCTTTGAGGCTTTTGAATGAAGACGTGGAACTTGAAGTAAAACTCAATTGCGCAAAATGCGAATGCGAACTTTTCTTAATTTCTTCCCGCAGAGCCTGTGGACGAAATTGCATGCGCTAATGTTTTACTTAAAATCTCCTAGAGAGCCAAAATACGCATTCTATTGCATTAAAAAAACGGAAACTTTAGGAAAGTTTGCAGTAGGTTTAATCCAAGAAGCCTGCGTCGCGTTTTTAGCGTTCATTTTTTTTTAAGAGAGTTTTCTATTGCCGGTATTTTTATACAACTTTGAAACACACAAAATTTTCTCAAGAGCATCTCCGGCAGGTTGTCAGTTGAAAAAAACTTTAGCATCCATATTGGATATTCCGCGCATATTGACGTATCGGGAGCGCAAAAGAGAAACATCGCAATGCCCCATATTCAATTGCAGGCGGGGCAGGTTTTTAAATCTCTTTGCATGGTAGCTTGCGTAAGTGTGGCGCAAAATATCTTGGACCCATATGTTTTTGAATCCTGAGTCGTTTCTAATTTTCCTCCATTTTTTATTCCAGTTGCGCGGGCAGACGGGCGCGGACGGAACCGGATTAAATTCCATAAGAATGCGTTTAAGCGCCGGGCATACCTCGATTTGCCTAACCCCTCCAGTTTTAGAACATTGGGAGCGCACAGTAATGGATTTTTCCGCAAGGTCTATATCGCTCCATGCAATGCGGCGCACCTCACGCGGGCGGATGCCTGCAAAAATTAAAAGTCCTATAGCGGGTAGGCATTCTTTATATTTTGGCAATTTTGCCGTTCTTAGAAGATTTTTTATTTGCGGGATAGATAGCGGAGAAATCTCTTTTTCTATAACTTTGCGGCGCTCCACAAATTTAATTGGATTGCGGTCGCACCATTCGCGACGCAATGCAAACTCAAATAATCCGTGGAGCATAATGCGCGCTTTATTAAATTGGCTCGGGGTGGAAAAGGTTTCCGACAGCAACTTTTCACAGTCATGCAGCCTGAAATCAGAGAAATTGCGTTTGGCTAGATTTGTATTGGATTTTATCAAGCGATTCCCGATATATCGGATATCGCGAATAGAATCTGGCCGCAAATGGCGTTTTGCTTGCAAATAAAGAGAAAATCCTTCCGCAAGTTGCATTTCTTTTGAGCGGACATGGCGCTTGCCTGTTTCAATTATTTTGGAACAATATTGAATAGGCGCAATATTGGAACCTTGAGGAAAGGTATCTAGGATGTTTTTTACTAGCCTTGCGGCATCTAGAATTGATATGCCAGTTCCTCCCAAAAGGGCCTGCGCGGATAAGATTTCATTTGTCATGGTATTTAGAATACCCGTGTCAACTCCAAAAATCTAAAA
>FR901613.1:0-2411 GCA_000438015.1 Coraliomargarita sp. CAG:312
CGGGCGGCTGCAAACGCTACCGCAAGCGCCCCCAAAATAGCCGCGCAAGTAGATGGTTCTGGAACTGCGGTGCTAAATCCGCCTACAGCCACAAACGACGGCGTGTTCATTCCCCATTCCCCATTGTCCGAAGATGTTATTTCAAAATTTAAAAACTTTACGTCTCCGGTGAATGCTTCAAAACTGACATACTGCCAGTCTTTGACAATGTCGGTCTTTCCGTCGCGGTAATCGGCCAGATAAAATTCAACTGTGCCTATCTCCGACATATTAGCGTCATATCCGTATATGGAGATTTTCATCCAGTCTCCGTCTGTAAACGGGTGCGCGGGGTTGCTTTCATACTTGGGAGATGTCAGCACGTCCACAGCAAGGCTCGTATTGGATAGGTATATTCCGTCAACGGAGCTTTCAAGCTCGCTGAGGTCTATTACTGGCGCTTCTGCGAACATAGAATAGTTGTGGTCTACATAGATTACCGAATAGATTTCGTTCGGGTCTGTTGTACCGTCTTTCGAGAGCCCTCCCAGCGGGGCAGCGGCATATTGACCGCTTCCATTATACAGGGTGCCGGCAGTGTATTGTGTAATATTGGAATATGTTGCCCCCGCGTATGAACCGTATTCCGAATTGTATTCGTTATAATATACTATGCCGTTAGATTCAAAGTATCCGTTTTGGTCGCTGCCGTTCCAAAATGATTCCGGAGGAAGCGACAAATCGGAGAAATTGATGATGTCAGCCGATGCGTTAGTTGCAAAAGCCGCCGCGAGCGCCGCAACGCAGGCCAGTGTTTTTATAGTGAGTGTTTTGTCCATGGTTGTTTTTTTTGCGTTTAAAAATTTCGGCGTTCCCCTTGAATTGGAAACGCCGCGTGAATATCGCAAAAAACAACTTCCGGCGCGTAGAAAAACGAAAATACCGCCCCGGCAGCGCGCATTGCGCAAACTCTCAGCGCTTCCAATTCGCGGGAAGCCGAACGAGAATACCCTTATCAACACACGTCTTCTGGCTAAAACTGCGGATTTGCACAAATCCAAGATTCCCGACCTTCCCGCAAATTGCTTTGCAGTGGTTATTCGGAAAGCTTACAGTTATCACAGCGGCGCGACCGCGTCCGAATCCAACGGACTTCCGTTTGTGAGAGGGTTTTCTTTTAAAGAACAGGATTAGATTCAAAGCTCTTTGAGATATTCGTCAACTAAAATTTTCCCCAAAATTTTCCCGGCTTTTGCTGTATATTTTATAGGCTTTCAATGTCTTCGAAGTAAAGTTTAGCTCATTGCAGGATGTTTGCGGTCTGGCATGCGCGCGGGATTTTTACAAGCTTGTTTTAGGCTTTTTTATTCCAAATTTTTCCCGAAATTTCTTAGGGAGGAATTTAGCGGTTTTAACTAGGCGGTTTTTAGCGGTTTTAACTAGGCGGTTTATTTCGCGGAAGCTTTGTTTTTGCCTTCGCACGTTTGTTGCGCTTCAAAGAATTCATGATGCGATATGCGCAGAACCTTTCTTTGCAGAAATTGCGCCGCGCGCATCCCAAAAGAAGCGAGGATATTTCTAGTGCAAGTTTGCGGCGCTAGGAATCTTTGCCGACGGAATTGCGATGAACATGCGCGCATTCGGCAATGCGTTTAATATCCGCCGCGCTTGAAGTTTTGGATGGCGCGGGGTTTTGTCGCCAGGCGGGGCAGGCGTGAAAAGTTCTCATAAATTTTTGTTAGGTTTTACCGGCTTTCGAAAGAGCGCGGAGGAATTTTGGCGGAAAAATATATCTTGCAATCCTGCCAATATAGATAACCTCTCTATTTATGGATATTGCGCTTAAACCGCAGATAACGCCGTTCATGCCCCTTCCTCCCTTGGAATTTGCGGGGCGGGAAAGGCTTGATGCGGACATCGCGGATTTTATGTGCGGGTGCGAACTCCTTTCATCCGGGAGAGGCGCTCTTTTGCGGGCTTTGGACTTGGTTAAATTTAGGGGAGTTTTGCATATTCCTGAATTCTTCTGCCCTGCCGTGAAAAAAATTCTGACTGCAAGATATGATGTAAAAACATTCTTGGACATACCGTCGGAACCGTGCGCGCGTTTTGGCTCGATAGGCGCAAAGCAAGGCGATGCGGTTCTTGCGGTAAACTTTTTCGGCTTGAGAAATCCGCAAGACTGGTATTCATGGGCTGAATCTGTTCCCGGTGTTGTTCTAATTGAAGACCATTCCCATGCTCCGTTTTCCGATTGGGCGTTGAACACGCGCGCCGATTTTTCATTCGCTTCTTTAAGAAAATGTTTCCCTTTGCCAGACGGCGCGTATTTGCGCGCTAGAGGTTCGGCTCCGTCTAAAATATACTCCCGCGGCGGAGAGCAGCCTGATTTTTCGCGCGATGCTCTTGCCGCGGCGGCTATTGACGCATAT
>FR901613.1:2423-7053 GCA_000438015.1 Coraliomargarita sp. CAG:312
GCGGCTATTGACGCATATTCTCCGCCTGCTGCGCTGCCGTTTTATTATTCCGCCGAGGCTCGCCTAAATAATTTGAATGGAGCCGGGCGCATTTCAAAGTATTCTTTCGAGCTGCTGAAGGGATTTGACATTCGCGGAATGGAGAACGCCAGAGAGAGAGCGTACAAGTCTTTTGTCGAAAACTTTTCTCCAGGCGTTTGCGAGGAACTTTTTTCTAAAAAAAACGGGGAGGAAAATATATGCGGAAACAGCGTTTTCTCTCCGACTTTAAAATTCAAGAACATGTTTGCGCGGGACCGCGTGTACAGCGCGCTGCGCGACATTGGCGTATTTGCCGTGATATATTGGGGCGGGCAGGGCGCAGGCATTTCTGACCCTGTGCGCGATGAAGTGTCGACAATATTTACCATTCCGTTAGACTTTAGGCATTCGGCAGTCCAGGCAAAGGCATTGGCGGAATTTATATCAAATTTTGGCTTCTAATAAGAGACGGATTTCCCACAGCCGGATCAGTATTTGATTTCGACAGCTTTTTGCCGTTTTTGTCCATTACTAGAGGGCAGTGGTAAAACTGCGGAGGGCGCAAATCCAGAGCCTCGTATAAGAGCAGTTGGCGCGCCGTTGAAAGAAGCAAATCTTTCCCTCTAACGACTTCTGTAATCTCCATAGCGGCGTCGTCAACGACGACCGCAAATTCGTAGGAAGGGACTCCGATTTTCCTCCATATTACAAAATCTCCAAAATCTTCGCCTGCAATAAAAGACTGCGCGCCCATTGCGTTGTCAAAAAATTCGATTTTTTCACCGTCGGGAACTTTAAAACGCCATGTTTTTTCAAGTGCGCCGGGAAAGAATTCACGTACACAGTTTCGGCGCAATTGTCTTGGAAAGATTTTTTCCGGCTCCAAGAAATCGAAGGTCCTTTTTTGCCGCGTGGAAAGTTCCGCGATTTGTTTCCGCGACGCCTGGCAAGGATATATTTTCCCCGATTTTAAAAGTTTATTAAATGCGCCCACATAAAAATTCATGCGCAAGCTTTGCGTATATGGCGCGTAATTTCCGCCTATATCGTCGCCTTCATCCCACTGGATGCCTATGGACTTTAAGTCTTCGACTGCGGCTTCAGCGTATTTTTTCTTGCAGCGCTCAAAATCTATGTCCTCTATTCTCAACACCAATGTTCCCCCGCTTTCGCGCGCGCGTTCCATGGCGGTTTTGAACGTTTGAGCGTGCCCGACATGCAGATATCCTGAAGTTGTCGGGGCAATTCTGCCTCTGTAGGATTGTGAAGTCATGTTTTAAGCGTTGTTTTCTGGCGGGAAATTTGCGTCCAAAAATTCTCGCAGCGCCGCCGCCGTTTCAAGACCTATCCCGTCCACTTGGCGCAACTGTTCCACGCTGGCCGACTTTATTTTTGCTATGGAGCCAAAATGCTTCAATAGGGAATTCTTCCGCTTTTCGCCGAGCCCAGGAAAATCGTCTAAAATGCTTTCGCGGATTTTTTTAATATGGAGCGCCTCGCTGAAAGAGTTTGCAAACCTGTGCGCTTCGTCACGAACGCGTTGCAGAAGCCGAAGTCCTTCGTGGCGGCGCGGAAGAAGTTTTTCTGTAAAATCGTCCAATACTATAGTTTCTTCGCGCTTGGCGAGCCCCGCAATGAATGGCTGCTTTATCCCCGCCTCGTCGAAAGCTTTCATGGCGGAAAAAACCTGACCTTTGCCTCCGTCAATTAAGACAATGTCCGGCATTGGTATGCCCTCTCTGTCCAGGCGCGAATAACGCCTTCCAACAACTTCTTTCATTGCCCGGAAGTCGTCGTTGCCGATGAATGATTTTATTTTAAAGCGCCTATATTTTTGTTTTGCAGGCTCTCCGTCCTCAAATCTTACCATAGATGCCACGCAGAAACTTCCGGAGATGTGTGAGATGTCGAAGCATTCTATTGCGCGCGGCAGTTTTTTCAGCTTTAAAGTTTTTTGAAGGGAGTCCATCGCCTGTATTGCGATTGCCGGAGACGAACGCGATATGTCCGCATTTACGTTTCCGCGCGCGTTGGCCTTTTGGGTTTCCCTTATGGCGGATATTAAATCGCGGAATTTTGCGGCTTTTTCGTATTCCATATTTTCGGACGCCGCCCTCATTTTTTCCGCAGCCTCCTCTATGGCGTCTTCGTTTTTTCCGCGCAGGTAGTCGAGGGCGGCATCTACGCGCTTTCGGTACTCTCCTGCTGTCACGATATTTTCAAATTCTGAAATTTCGCTTCTGGCGTCGTCGTACAGCATCCATTTATCGGAGTCTATTTTTTTAGGATGGGCGTCGGATAGAAGAATGCCGAACTTTTTTTTGACTTCCGAAAGGGCGCTTCTGATTGCAGACGTTCCCAAATACGGCCCGAAATAGAGAGAGTTGTCGTCCTTGCGGTGTCTGGCGAAAGTAAACCGCGGCAACGGCGCAAAAATTTCCACCCGCAGCAGCAGAAAATTTTTATTGTCTTTCTCAAGCGTATTGTAGCGCGGCTTCCATTGCTTTATGAGCTTGCTTTCAAGTATTAAAGCCTCGGCTTCGGAACGGGTGTTTACAAACTCAAAATCTGCTATGCATTCGGTCAGGGACGCTATCTTTGGATTGCTAGCGCGCGTCTTGTAGGACGGCATAAAATACTGGCTGACCCGCCTTTTTAAATTTAAGGCTTTCCCTATGTATATTACGCTTCCGAGGGCGTCTTTCATAATATAGACGCCGCTTGTGTGCGGAAGCGCGCGCACCTTTTGCCTTAGCGCCGATATTCTATCCNNNCTTAGCGCCGATATTCTATCCATCAGAAGAATGAAAGCTGCTTAAAATTGCTTTCGCCGTCGTAGAGTTCTTTGGTTTTTTCGGGCTTGGAGCGCCTGGTTTTCTTTGCGGGTTTTTCGCCGAGATTTACAACTATGCTGTTGCCTTCGCTTTCCAATTCCGAAAGTACTGCTTTTGCGCGGTCTATAACCTTTTGAGGCAGACCGGCAAGCCTCGCTACTTGTATGCCGTAGGATCGGTCCGCTGCGCCTTTTTCTATTTTGCGCACAAATATGATTTCATCGTTCCATTCCTTGACGCATACCCGGTAGTTGACGAGGCGCGGAAGCGTTTCCTCCAGTTTTGTAATTTCGTGGTAATGCGTAGCAAACAGCGTCTTAGGCCCTTTCACTCCTCCTCCGTGTATAAATTCCACCACTGCCCAGGCTATGCTGAGCCCGTCGTATGTGCTTGTTCCGCGCCCTATTTCGTCCAATATTATAAGAGACTTGTCGGTGGCGTTGTTAAGAATGTTTGCGGTTTCGTTCATCTCGACCATAAAGGTTGAGTTCCCGCGCGAGAGTTCGTCGCTGGCGCCAACGCGGCTGAATATTCTGTCCACAACTCCAATTTCGCACTTTCTTGCCGGGACAAAACACCCCGTTTGCGCCATTAAAACGATTAGAGCTATCTGGCGGATATAGGTTGATTTACCCGCCATATTTGGTCCCGTTATTAGCGCTATTTGCTCGGAAGACGAAGATATAAATGTGTCGTTTGGAACAAAGGATTCCGTATGCGCCAAGCCTATCCTGTCGCGCCGCAACATTTGCTCTACGACGGGGTGCCTGCCGTCTTCGATTGCAACTGTGTCTGAGTTCGATATAACCGGTTTGCAATAGTCCCATTCGCGCGAAAGCTCGGCCCACCCGCGGAAAACGTCTATCTGCGCCAGTATTTCGGCTGCATCGCCGAGTTTTTCGGCGTATTCAAGCACGCGCGAAACGATTTCGTTGAAAAGCTGTTCTTCTCTGGCTAGCGCCAAATCGCGGGCGCTTAAAATCTCGCGCTCTTTTGTTTTAAGCTCTTCCGTCGTATAGCGTTCGGCGTTGGTCATCGTCTGTTTTCTTATATATTCGGGCGGGACAAGGTTTATGTAAGACTTTGTGACCTCTATAAAGTATCCGAACGCGCCGTTGTATTTTATGCGCAGGTTTTTTATTCCTGTGCGCTGCTGCTCTCGGGATTCAAGCTCGGAAAGCCAGGCAAGGCTGTCTCCAGAAAGGCCGCGTAGCCTATCGAGCTCGGCGTCGAATCCGTCGGCTATTATTCCCCCGTCTTGGATTTTTGACGGAAGTTCGTCTGACAGAGCAGAAGACAGAAAGTTTTGCAGGCTGGAAAAATCCGCAATTTTCGATGCCATTTCGGCGCATAAGCTTCCGGCATCGACCAATTGTCTTTTTATGGGTCCTATTTGCTCTAGCGTTGCCTGTATTGCCGACAACTCTCTGGGATTGCGGAGCTTATTTTGAAGGCGCGCTAAAATTCTGGGAATATCGCGCACATGGGACAGGCATTCGCGCAATAATTCGGATTCTCTTGGCGATGAATAGAGTTCCCAAACTATGTTCTGGCGCCGGGATATTTCATCTAAGTCTATTGTCGGCGCGCTGAGGTATGATTCAAGAAGGCGCGCGCCCGCCGCTGTCTGGGTTCTGTCCATTACCGAAAGCAAGCTGCCTTCGCGCGCGCCCGATGAACTTCTGAAAATTTCCAGGTTGCGCTGGGTTGACGGGTCTATAAGCACGCATTTTTTTCCCGAAAATTTTCTAAGCGCGCGTATATTGCGCGGCTTG
>FR901613.1:7109-8837 GCA_000438015.1 Coraliomargarita sp. CAG:312
AATTAGCGCGCCCGCAGGGCCCGTAAGGCGCGAGCCTTGGGGGATTCCGAATCCGTCAAGGCTGAGGACACCAAGAGTTTCCTTTATTTGGGCAGCTCCCCAGACCGGCTCAAAACGGTAGTCGTGCAGTAGGGTCACGGGGCGGACATCGACGAGCGTCCGGAAAATAGCGTTCCATGCGGCTAGGGAATTGTCCTGAGCCCAGATTTGCGCAGAATTCTCCGGCAATAGGATTTCTTTGGGGTCGCAAGCCGAGAATAGAGGGAAAAAATCGTTTGGATTGTCAAATTCGGCGCAATAAAATTCCGCCGTGCTGAGATCCAGCCACGCCGCGAATAGTTTGCGGCTTTTATCTATGTCAACCGCCATTGTGAAGTTGCTTTTGCGGCTGTCCAACTGGTTGTC
The DNA here is from genome assembly GCA_000438015.1 of Coraliomargarita sp. CAG:312. Lineage (GTDB taxonomy): Bacteria > Verrucomicrobiota > Verrucomicrobiia > Opitutales > Intestinicryptomonadaceae > Merdousia. The sequence continues at coordinate 7,515 of FR901613.1, forward strand.
TTCCAATGTCGTGCCGGGGGTGAGAATGCGGCTTATAGAGCGCTTAACTAGTTTGCCGGGTTTGGGAATCTCGTCTTGTTCGCATATAGCTACTTTTTTTCCCGCAGCCAGAAGTTTTGGCAGGTATTGGTCCACGGCGTGGTATGGAACTCCGGCCATTGGGTAGTCCTGCCGTTTCGTCAAAGTTATTCCCAGGATTTTTGCGCCTTCGACGGCGTCGTTGTAAAACATCTCGTAAAAATCGCCCAATCTGAACATTAGAAGTGTGTCGGAGGGCAGCGAGTTGCGCGCTTCCCAATATTGTTCCATCATGGGAGTCGATTTTTCTTTTGATGCCATTGAACGTTCTATGCTTTTATGGGTCTTAAAATGTTGTATTATTAAAAAAATGATCCATACTTTTTCAACAATTTAATCGAATTTTAAGACTTTAAAGTTTATGCCTATTTACGAGTACAAATGCGTCAAATGCGGAGAGGTGTTTGAAGCCCTTGTCCGTTCAAACGAAAAGCCTAGCTGCCCTTCCTGCAAATCAAAACGCCTAAAGAAGCTTATTTCCGGATTCGGCGTAGGCTCGTCCAAGCCTTCGGGCTGCGGGCATGCCCATTGCCGGACCCGCCCGATCCATTCCGGAGGATGCCATTGCGGCGGAGGTTGCTGCTGCCACCGCGGTTAGTAAAAAAATGTCTTGCGGAAGAAAAAGAGCGTATTTGTCCGTAATTGCTGCTTGTCTTGCGGCGGCGGCTCTTTGCGCATGCCAATCATCCGAGCCAGGGCGCAAAGCGGATTCGGAATCCTCAAACTTGAAAGTTTTAAAACCGTATTCCGGCAACCAAACTTTTTCGCAAAAAAAAGTGCTTGAAATTCTTTCGGAACAGGAAAAGTTTTTTGAAAGGGCTAGTTTAAAAAGCGTTTCTTCTGCTTCCGATACGATATCGAACAAGCGCCGCATAGACTCCCTGTGGAAACAGTATCTTTTGGAAAATCCAAAGGATGTGGAAGCCAGGATATTATGCGCCAAATTTCAGAGGGCTTGCGGGGACAATGAGACTGCTTATGTATACTTCAAGGAAGCCGACGAAATGAATCCCGGAATAGCGGTCGTCAAGCAGCAGATGTCTGTCTATGAAGCCGAGTCCGGAGCGGCAATGGAGGCGTATAAGCATATAGAGCAGGCCGTGGCAATAGAACCGGACGTATCCGTTTATAACCTTCAGGCCGCCCAGACAATACTGTTTTTCCGCGATGAAATATCTAAAGAAGAAAATATTTCCCGTGAGGAATTGGATAAAAAGATGATGTTTTATTATAGGCGGGCTGCGG
>FR901613.1:8852-18070 GCA_000438015.1 Coraliomargarita sp. CAG:312
GCTGCGGAGCTAGCCCCAGGAGATTCGACTCTCCAATGGAAATACGCCCAGGCTTTTTACGACGCTAAAAACGCCGATTGGAACGAGGCCTTGAAACAATGGGATTTCGTCCTGGAAAACTGCGTGGCTTTCGATGTAGAAAAACAGACAGCCATGGCAAACAAGGCGCGCGTTTTGATAGAATTAAATCGCGATTCCGAGGCAGAGGCGATTTTGGCGAAAATCGACAATCCTAATCTTTCCGACTCAAAAAACGCCTTGCTTGCGGAAATTATCCAAGCCAAGCTGCAGAATAAAGATGACCAAAAAAATTAAAAAACTTAGCATAGGTTGCGCGCTCATATAAAATGGAAACAGATCTTCTCTCTCAAATCCGCTACGGCGGCATAATGTACATATTGTTGGTAATTGCCATTACCATGCATGAATACGGGCACGCGCTCGCAGCAGACAAGCTTGGCGATCCTTTGCCGCGCCTGCATGGAAGAGTCTCCATAAACCCTCTAGTGCATATGGATATGTTGGGGACTGTAATTCTGCCTCTGATAACAATAGCAATGTCCGTAGGAATGAGTTTCCCTATGGTATTCGGATGGGGAAAGCCAGTTATTACGCAAGCCCCATCTGGTAAAAATGCGATGAAGGTAGATTTGCTTTCCACCGCAGGCGGAGTCGCCATGAACTTGGTTGTGGCTTTTATTTCCGCAGTCCTGCTGGGAATTTTGGCTATTTTCGGGCTAAAGGATTTTGTGGAAATAGCAATGTATTCAATAATGATTAACTGCGTGCTGTTTGTAATCAATATGATACCAGTACCGCCTCTCGACGGCAGCAGGTTTTTAAAGTACGCGGTAAATATGAGCGACGAACTTTATATGAGGATTTCCCAATGGGGAATTGTCATTCTGATTGTCCTTATAAATATTCCTCTAACAATGAATATTATCCACGCAATAGTTTCAGCTTTGACGGGGGGATTTTTGATAGTTTCAAATATAATATTTCAGCTTTCGCAATAGTCATGCCTATTTATACCTATGTCACAATAGAGCCGGACGGTTCAGAGGGAGAGGTTTTTGAGGTTGAACAATCTATAAAATCTCCAGTTCTAACGAGGCATCCCGAAAATGGGAAACCTGTAAAGCGCGTTTACGAGTCGCCAAATATAAACGACGAATATACGCCCGGAAAGGAGAAATCTCTTTCCGATATAACGCGCATAAAAAAAGCCGGATTTGAAGTCCTCAAAAAGGACAAAATTTCGGGAGGCTACTACAAGCTTTGATTGCGCCAGCGCTAGCGGGGAAACATTAGTCCCCTGTTGCGCACCATAAAGTCCATCGTAACGGATGCTACCGGCTTGCCTCCTAAATAGACTGTTCTGGTCTCGGGAGCTTGTACGTTGTCTATATGCGTGTATTTGTCATAGGCCACTGAGATTGTATGCTCTGCCGAAGACAATTCGCACTTCTTTATTAGGCTCGTTTTTGCGTCAAAAAAATATTTTGCTTTAAGGCCTTGTTCGCGAACTTCAATCGACGGGCTTGGAATCCCGTTTAAGCTTCCTTGCGGGTCGTATTCGACATCGTTTAGAGACGCGCTTTTAACCGCGCCGTTTTCTGAAAACATTCTTTCAAATAGCGGTTCGTCGAACATCACAAGCGCCCGCAAAAACAGCGACTGCTTGTCATCAAGCGCGCTTTTGTCCCCTGTTGTCCTGCCTTCCTTTAAGAGATATACGCCTTCGTCCGGCAGCCCTACAAGATATGCGCGCTCGTTGGCGCCAAGGCCTATTTTTACGAAAGAACGGCCGTTCTTTTGCAGGCAGTAAAACTCTTCCTCCTTGCCGTTGCTTTCGATTTTCCCCTTTAGGAGCATGTCGCTTGATTTGCTTATGGTGTTTAAGTCTCCGAGCGATTCGTAGAATTTTTTTAGGAATAGTCCGGCATCGCTTTCTGGGGCCGTCAATTGGGAATAGTAGCTTGGAGTGTTTTCCTCTTCTGTCTTTTGAAGCATTTCCTCGGTTATTCTTCCTCTTTCTGATATTTTTTCATAATAATAACGAATGAGTAGGAAGCATCCTCCGCTTAGAACCGCTATGAAAATTAGCGAAAAAACTATGCGGACAAAAATTCCCGTCCAATTTAAAATATTGCTTTTTTTATTGGATATTGCTTTGCGCTTGCCGATTTCCTGCAATTCATCCGCTCTTTTGCTGCGCATCTCAGCTATGCTTTTGCGGCTTTGCTTCGGCGAAGAACTTGGGGCGTCTTCGCTGGTCGGTGATAAAAATGCTTCCGCATCTCCGAAATTTTTTTCAAAAAAGGAGTCCGTTTGTGGAGTGCGCACTGCAGATCCTCCGGCTGGTTTTATGCGGTTGGCGCTGGTGCTTTTCCTGTTGGACGCATTGTTGTCTCGCCGCCTGCCAGGCGGCATTGCAAACGGGGGCTGTCTCAATATTGGTGGAGGAGGCCCCATTGGATTGACTCCGCAGGGCGGCGGAAATGGCGGCGGCGGAAAGCCACCGGCTCTTGGAGGAAATGGCGGCGGCGGAGGTAGTATATATTCTATCTCGATTACTTCCCCATCGGCGTTGGTTGCCCCCTCTTCTTGGTGCGATTCGTCGCAATATTCTCTTTTAAATTCTTCAAAGTCTATAAATTCTTCCTCTATTACCAGATTCTGCCGTGAAGATTCTCCGGCATCATTATCGCGATATTTGCCATTTTCGGCGTTTTCGGGGTTGTTTGAGGAGGATTGACTCATGGATTTGTATTTTGAGAATGTTTGGACGGTGATGAATTCCTTATTTCACAAAATCGTTTTATTTTTGTAAAAAATAAGCTTGAGGCAAAAAGAAGTTTTGCGCGCTAATAAAATGGCTTATAAATAAATTTAAAGACCGCCGNNNNAATAAATTAAAAGCCCGCCGATTCTCGGCGGCCTTTAAAGATAGCATTGTTTGTTAGACAGTTTCAACCGATACGTTTCGCTGTACGCCGTCGATTGTAATTTTCATATTCGAGCTGCCAGATTTTGCCGGCTGAACCTTTTCGGAAGGTTTCTTCAGCGCAAATGCCGAACGCGGCTTTGTATATAAATCTTCAAGCTGCTGCGGGAACATAGCGTAGATCACGCAGTGTTCGTCGTCGTCTTTTAGCCCTTTTGCGCGCAGCGCCTTGCGGAGGTCTTCCATTCCCGGTTTTTTGAGGTCGGCAGGCCTGCACTCTATCGGTTCTTTTCCGGACTTTTCTTGTGCTAGTTTGCGGATTTCAGGATCTACTGGCGCCGGCGTTCTGCCGTAATACCCCAGAGCTATGTCCATTGCTTGCGGTGTAAACATCTTCCACCTTCCGAACTTTACGTTCATCATCGCTTGTGTTCCGACGATTTGGGATGTTGGTGTCACAAGAGGAATCCATCCGAGCTTTTCGCGCACATAGGGAACTTCTGCGAAGACTTCCTCAAATTTGTCTTCCATTTTTTGTTCTTTTAATTGGTTGCGGAAGTTGGAAAGCATTCCACCTGGAACTTGGTATATAAGGGCGTCGGTATCTATGACTTCGTTTTTAGCCATTGTATAGAATGCAAGTTCCTTATAAATCTTCTGGAAAATCTCGCGGAGCTGGGCGAGCTTTTTCATGTCGTAATCTGGCTTGCGCTCATGGCCTTCAAGCATTGCAAGCATTCTTGCCGTGTCCGGCTGGCCTGTACCGTTTGCGAAAGGAGCGATGGAGGTGTCTATTGCGTCGACTCCGGCATCCACTGCGGCATAATATGTCGGAGCCCCCATTCCGGCTGTCTCGTGCGTATGGATTATGACCGGAAGCTTTATATTTTTCTTTAAGCCTTTTACAATATCAAAGGCTATGTGCGGGGGAATTAGTCCCGCCATATCTTTTATTACCACGGCGTCGCATCCCAGGTCTTGGAGCTCGCAGCCAAGCTTTACAAAACTATCTATTGTATGCACTGGGCTTTTGGTGTAGCAAATCGTTCCGTGGGCTTCTTTGCCGGCGGCTTTTGCGGCTTTTATTGAACACTCCATATTGCGGGTGTCGTTGAGCGCGTCGAATATTCTAAATATGTCCATTCCGTGCTTTGCCGACGTTTTTACAAAAGCTTCCACTACGTCGTCCGGAAAGTGCGAATAGGCAACTATATTTTGCCCTCTAAAGAGCATCATATGCTTTGTTTTAGGGCAGGCCTTTTTCAAGGTGTCCAGCCTGTCGAACGGGAATTCCCCCAAGAAGCGCAGCGCCGAGTCTATTGTTGCGCCGCCCCAAGTTTCGAGGGCTCCGAATCCCATGCTATCCAAGATGGGGCAAGCGGGCAGCATCATTTCGGTCGGCATGCGTGTTGCCGCTAGTGATTGGTGTCCGTCGCGCAGGACGGTATTATTAAAAACAACTGGTTTTATATTTGACATTTTCTTTCCTCTGGAGGAAAGCCTTCTGCCAATCGCCGGCGCATTGTTGCGGATGGCGGTTTGCAGGAAACTTTTCTCGTTTTTGCTTTTAAATCTGTTCTTTTATTTTTTTAGACTTTTACTTTCATTCAAAGTTTGCATAAATTTCGAAAAAAATCAAAGTACAGATATAATTTATATGTTAACTAGTCGAAATTTTTAACACTTTTCAAGTAAATTTTACAAATGGGTAAAGCATTGCTACGCACATACGGATGCCAAATGAACGAGCGCGACTCCGAAAATATCGCCGCCATGTTTGCCGAGCGTGGTTGGGAGTTGACCGATGACGAAGATGCAGCAGACATAATCGTTATAAACACATGTTCCGTTAGAGAACAGGCGGAACAGAAGGCTATCGGCAAGCTTTGGCATTTGGTTTCGCGGCGGCGTTGGCGCGGAACATTCTTGCCGGTAATCGGCGTGACGGGGTGCATGGCGCAGAATCGGGGCGCAAAAATCTCCGATGAAGTGCCGGGGGTAGATTTTATTTTGGGCGCGCGAAAGACGCATTTAGTGGCCGATACAGCCATCGGAATCTATGACAAGAGGATTTCAAGCCCGTCCGCGCCCGCTTTGTACAGCCGCAAAAAACCGACTCCGCAGGAGCTAAAAAAACTTTCCGAATCCGCGTATATAGACATATCCGACGATTTGTCGTCGCATTTGCACATAAACAAACACTTCATAAATTATAAAGACGGGGGAATGTCTGCTAAAGTTTCGGCTTTTGTATCCATAATGCAGGGGTGCCAAATGAATTGCTCTTACTGCATAGTCCCAAAAGTCCGCGGGCTGCAGCGTTCGCGTCCGGCCGACGATATTGTCAGCGAGGTAAAGATCCTTGCTGACCAGGGCGTTAAAGAAGTGACTTTGCTGGGGCAGGTGGTGAATGCATTTGGAAGGGAAGTTCCGCGCAGGGGTGGAATTTCGGAGTTTGTAAGGCTCCTTCAAAGAATAAACGATATCGACGGCATAGAAAGAATACGCTTCACCTCTCCGCATCCGTCGTATTTTGGCGACGATTTAATTTCCGCATATTCCAGCCTTGAAAAGTTGTGCAACTATGTGCATCTTCCGCTGCAATCCGGCAGCGACGGCATCCTGAAAAAAATGAACCGCCCATATAGGGCTGGAAAGTTTTTGGAAATAGTAGATAAACTCAGGGCCCAATCTCCATCCATGTCTATTTCCACCGACATAATTGTAGGCTATCCTACGGAGACTATGGACGATTTCCTGCAGACGCGCTCCCTATTCCAAAGGGCTGCATTTGATATGGCCTTTATTTTTAAATACAGCCCGCGCCAGGGTACGGTTTCCGCACAGCTGCCAGACGATGTCTCTGAAACCGAAAAGGAGGAGCGCAATCAAATATTGCTTGCAGATCTCGCAAAACAGTCGCTTGAATTCAACGAGAAATTCATAGGGAATTCAGAAGATGTTTTAATTGAAGGCTTTGCCAAGCGCGGAGAAAATGTTCTAATGGGCAGGACTCGCAATCATCGGAAAGTTGTGTTTGAAGCGCCGCCGGCTTTGATTGGTTCGACTCGGAAAGTAAAAATAGTTTCTGCTACCGTGACTACTCTGGAAGGCGTTTTGCAGCCGGGGTCTGACTAAATTTTTTAAGCCTTAACAGCGCGCATTTCTTGGCGCTGTTTTCTAGAGGCTTTGAAGATGCGGAATTTTTGCCCGCTAAAATCCCGGATGAAAAACGAGCCTGCCTTTTGTTCGGCGCGCTATTTCGCAAGCCTCCTAAGAGTGCGGTGGTAGGTCATTATTCCCGATGCTATTGATTCGGCGATTTTCTGCCTGTAGGATGGCGTCGCCAGCTTTTTGCATTCGGAATAATTTGATAGGAATCCAACTTCGATTAGAGTTGATGGCATCTTAGACGATTTTAGGACAGCGAAACGCGCGCGCTTTACGCCTCTATCCGGAGATCCCGTGGCGGCGCGCATGGAACGCTGTATATAATACGAAAGCAGCTGGCTCCAATTGTCTGCGTCGTTCCCCGGAACTTTTATCCTGTCGGATTTTGTCTGCTTGGACGACGCTGTCGAGGGCATCCATTGTGGGGTCACAGCAAAAGTCTCGATTCCCGATACCGAAGTGTTTGAGGCTGCATTGCAATGTATGCTTACAAACAAATTTGCATGCGATTTGTTTGCGTAGTCCGATCTGTCCGAAAGCTCTACAAATTTATCGGTTTTGCGCGTAAAAAGAACCTTATAACCGTTGCTTTTTAATATGGTTGAAAGGCGCATTGTGATGTCCAGTGCCACGGATTTTTCTTTTACGCCCAGTCTGCTGTTTTGGGTTCCGTTGTCCTTGCCGCCATGCCCAGCGTCGAGGACTATCGTAAATAAAGTCGGAGGCTTGCCGCTGTTTTGAGGGTATAGTATGGGGGCTATGCTTTTTCTAAAATCTCTGCGGCTTATATAGAGCATTCCGCGGCTTTCAGCTATGGGATGTCCGAGCCATACGGTAATGTCGTTCAACTTCATGTTCCGGTCATGCACCGAAAACACCATGCGTGAATATTTGCTGTAAACTGTCTGGGTCTTTCCCCGTGAAATCGTCTTATAGCGCATTCCGCATGTTCTGGCCAATTCCGAAATAGGCATATAATCTATGCCCTTTATATCCAAAGCAAACAATTCCGAAGCTGCAAAACTTGGAAACAGCATTCCCAACAGAAAGTTGCGTCTGGATAAGATAGGCATATTGGGTTATTCCTGGGAATCGGACGAGTCGTCTTCCGGAACTGCGTCGGTTTCGCGCGAATATTTCAGCTTGCGCTGGTTTTGGGGGACGGGAGACATAGAAACGCTTATGTTCCTGCCCATCAGACGAGGTTCTGCGTCGGCGTGGCCTATATGTGAAAGTTCGGATATGGCTCTATTTACGGCGTCAAATGCCTTTTCCTTGTATTCCATTTCTCGCCCCCTCATCATGAGGGTTATTTTCAGCTTATTGCCTTGGAACAGGAATTTTTCGGCGTTGCGAATTTTCGTCATAAAGTCGTTCAATTCAATGGCAGGGCGGAGTTTTATTTCCTTTACTTTTACCGTCACCTGCTTGTGCGACTTTTGTTTTTTAGATTCTTCATACATATACTTGCCGTAATCCAGAATTCGGCAGACTGGAGGTTCGGCAGTGGGCGACACTTCAAGCAAATCCAGACCGTTGCGCCTTGCAATTGCCAATGCTTCGTAGGGTGTCATAATCCCCAATTGTTTCCCGTCCGGACCTATGACTCTAATTTTCGGAGCTCTTATTCTCTCATTTTTTCTGGGACCGAAATTTTTTCCGGACTTATTATTAAACGGGCGTTTTTCTGCGCCTCCGTTGTAGGGTCTGATATTTGCCATTTAGTATATGTTATTATTTTCTGAAAACTGCGAGCCTTGTATTTTACCAACAAATAAAAACTCGCACACGCAACAGTCCAGCAGTTTTATTTAAATTAGTCAATAGTTTAGAATTATTTTTTTAGGCGAAAGTTTCACAAATTCTGGCGCGAAAATCTTTTTGTTCCGATATTGGCTAATCGGAATTTTTTATTCTCTCGATTTTTGCCCCGAGCGTTTGCAGTTTTTTGTCTATGGAATCGTATCCCCTATCCAAATGATATATTCTGTGTATGTGGGTTTGGCCTTTTGCCGCAAGCGCCGCTATTACCAAGGCTGCGCTCGCCCGCAAATCCGACGCCATAATGGGCGCTCCGGACAGCTTTGTCTTTCCGCATATAATTGCGCTTGGCCCTTCTCGGCTGATGTTCGCGCCCATGCGCGCAAGCTCTGGCACATGCATAAATCTTTCGGGATAAATTCGTTCCGTTATGATGGAAATGCCTTCCGCCTGAGTCATTAATGCGCAGATTTGGGCTTGCAAATCGGTGGGGAATCCCGGATACGGCAGTGTCACCGCCTCTATCGGCTTTAATTTTATGTTTGAGGCGTCAATGTATATTGAACTTGCCGATTTTACTTCGTAAGGGCATTCCGCCCTTTCCAATATGTCCAACAATGAGCTTAAATATTTTTTTTGCGCGCCGCGCACCAAAACTTTTCCCCTTGTTGCCGCGGCGGCTACAAGCCATGTTCCGGCTTCAATTCTGTCAGGCAAGACAGTATGCGAGGCTCCGCCCAAACGTGGAACACCCGTGATTGTAATTGTGGGCGATCCAATACCTTCTATTATAGCCCCCATGGCAGTCAGAAGTTTGCATAAATCCGCTATTTCGGGCTCGCAAGCGGCATTTTCTATAACCGTTGTACCGGGAGCCACTACAGAAGCCATAAGCACATTTGCCGTGCCTGTCACAGTGCTCCCGAATCTTCCTCCAAGGTAAATTTGTGAACCGCGGATTTTTGAGGCGTCCACGCAAATGTATCCGCGCTCTATTTCCACTTTGCAATTGAGCGCGCGCATTCCTTTTATATGCAAATCTACTGGGCGGGCTCCTATAACGCATCCTCCGGGCAGCGAAACCTCCGCCTTGCGTAGGCGCGCAGATAGAGGCCCTAACAGGCAAATGCTTGCGCGCATTTTACGCACGAGTTCATAAGGCGCTATATGCGATATATTTTTTGCATGGATTTCCCATACGCCTTCGGACGGGTTTTCGACTTCCGCGCCGAGTTCGCGTATTATTTGTGCCATAAACCTTACGTCGCTCAAATTTGGGACATTTTTTAGAATGCATTTTTCGTCGGTGAGCAAGGCTGCCGCAAACATTGGCAGG
>FR901613.1:18076-35189 GCA_000438015.1 Coraliomargarita sp. CAG:312
GCCTGCCGCAAACATTGGCAGGCAGGCGTTTTTTGCGCCAGACACGCTAACTTCTCCGCACAGTTTAACTCCGCCTTTTATTAAAAGAGAATCCATTTTATCAAAATTGTATGTTTATGTTTTTTAATTTAAGCCTTGGCGCAGTTTTGCAAGCTCAAAATTGGGGGGATAATTTGCGGATTAAATTAAAAGTATGCGTGGCGGTAAAACCTTTCTTAAAGCCTTGCAAACTCTATATCATGTTTTTTGTAATATATTATCAAAAAAAACTTGAAAAATAGAATACGCGATTTAAGAACAATTATTAATAGCAATTTTGTTAACTCCTATGAAAAATATATCCTCAATTTTCATCTTTTTTTCTCCGTTGTTTTTTGCTGCCGCATCATATGGTGTTGATTCTATAGCCTACGGCGATTGGAACGCTGCAGAGACTTGGAAAGACGGATACATTCCTCCTGCGGATTCAACTGGAAGCGGTGTTTTATGTCAAAATGCGTGCGACGATACAAATTTTTTCTATTTTGATAGAGATTCTGCCGCAGGCGCCATTAATGCAGGATGGAGTGACGGCAATTACATAATGAAGTCTTTAAATGAAGACGCTGTTTTCACGCTCTACGGCACAAATTCGTCCAACGGCGTGATAGCCATGCGTGGAGGCTCCGGAGGCACGGACGCCGTGACGCAAAATATGACTTTTGAAAGCGGCAATTACAATATTGTCGCTGGTCCGGGAACTTCCGATACATATGCGCGCATAAATCTGGGAATAAACAGCGACAAAAATCCCAATATGAAAAAGCACCTTGTTTTTGGTAAAGATACTTCCGTGACATCTGGAATTAATCTTTATTTCGATAATATACGGGTTGATTACGCCCCGAATTATTCCGATGCCGACACAGCCCGTTCCATTATAGATTTAAACGGCAAGTTCACAGTTGATTCCTCAAAAAACACATATGTGCGTGGGGTGACATTAAATATAAATGAAGGAAGCTCTGTAAGTTTTGGGAAATTGACGGTTTCTAATTACGCCATATTGAACCTCAATTCCGCAATGTCTATGGCGCCGACAGAAGTTGCAAAGGATGCTTCATGCATAGAGGTTTCTGCAAATTCCACGCTCAATATAAATTCAGCCCTGTCCCTTGCGGCTACCGGCAGCGTGCATAATATGACAATTTACGGCAATGTCAACGTAAGCTCCGAAGGCTCGTTTGCGATGTCAGGCGGATATGGAACAGTTCAAATAAGATCAGGAGGGGTGTTGACGTTAAATTCCGGCGAGAAAACATTTCAATCCAACGGCTGTCTGCGTCTTGATGGAGGCCGCCTTGTTCTAAACACGACCAACGCCTATTGGGGAGATTTCACATCCATCCGTTCAAATTCGCTGTGGCTTATGATGAGGAATGCCGATTCTGAGCAGGTAATGTCTTATTTGGACGTGAATGCGTTTAACAAATTGGGAGGATTCTGTTTCGGAAATAACGACATTTCGAGAGTCTCTCCTGCGCTTACAGTGACTTTGGGCGAAGGCGAAGGCGTCATGCTTGAACTGGCTTATTTAACTACGTCTTTGGATTCGGATAAGGGCTACTTGATGGGGGATTCGAAGTTGGTCTTCGTAAACTTCCGAAACGGTGCGGTAAAAGTCTTGAACAAGCGCGAATCCACAACCGAGAACGGAGTTGTATATGCCGACGACTTCTCTCTTATTAGCGCCGAAGGCTACGAAGATTTCAGGCTTGAAAAAGACGCCGAGGGCGATTTTTACTGGTTGACTGCAACTCAAGTTCCTGAAGTTTCAACGGTGGCTTCCGTGTTCGGAATTATGGCGCTGGGATTTGCGCTTATCCGCCGGAGAAAATAGCGTGTATGGCTTTATTTAAATAAGCATTTAAAGATTTAATTGCGCGGATATTCTAATCCCGCGCATTTTTTTTTGCGCAGAATTTAAGGGGAGATTGGTTTTTGCTGTTTTTACAGCATTGCGGCGCAGATTCCAAGTTTTCGGTTTTTATTTGCGCCGTATTTATTCTTTGGGTGTTGCGCTTCGGCTTTAAACAAGCGTTATATTTCCGCTTTCTTTTCAAGGGGAGTCTCCCGCGGAATCTCCTTTGAGGATATAATTTCCATCCAGCGTGATTTGTCGAAATTTGCATCTGTTTTATAAATGCAGCAAAGTTCGGAATTGGCGAAGCGCCTGAAGAATATATGGATATCGTCGACATAGTCTGCAAGGACTTTCGCCGATTCCCTTGAGCCGCATCTTGCTCCCGCGGCGGCGAGCGCAATTGCAAGGTTTGCTTGAAATGCGTTCCAGCGTGCGCTTTCGGCTGTGGAGGATTTGCGGCTTGACAAATTTGGATCTTTTAGAATGCGTTCAAATTCTTTGGCAAATTTAGGAGACGGGTTTCTTTCGGCGTAAAAAGCCAAGTTGAAAAGGAGGTTGAAATTAGGCACCAAGCATAAATCTATTCTGTTGGCGTAGTATGGATTTTTTTGGCGCGTCATTTCTCCGCCGGAGTCCGTTGTTTTTAAAATTTCCAGAATTTCGTTTTCTCCTAGTTTTTTGCATGGCATGGCCAAAAATGCGATGTCTGCGCACACCTGCCAGTACGGGCTTTGTAAATTTCCGCGAGTATATACCTCTGTATAGTCCTTAGGCTGGGGATTTTTTTTCAGCTCCGNNNNGCTGGGGATTTTTTTTCAGCTCCGCAAAGTTTTTTCGCAGCTGTTCCAATACTGTTTTATGCCCGGCTTCCGATCCGTGCCAGCAAAGCGCCCTTGCAAGCGCGGGAACAGGCGATTTTCCGTAGGCGTTCAATATTTCATTCAGAATTTTGTCGGGATCGCAAATGCATGCGTCTAAAAGCAGCGATGAATCGTTTAAAGACAGCTTTCCCGCTATTTCTTTTGGCGCCGGCGGCGTGTATTCCGATATTTTCTCCGGGAGGTAATTCTTTGAAACGAGCGATTTTTGCACTTCAGAGACATTTAAATCTCGCGGCAGCTCTCCGGATTTTATGCATTCGGCCGCTATTTCACCGCATACAAATCCTAGCGTTTCAACATCCGCTGACATTCTTGTAAACTGGAAAGCCAGATGCGACGCTCCAATTCCTCTGCCGGAGAAAATAAGCCCGTCGATGTTTTTTGGAACTAGGCTTCCATATGGAATATTGACTCTGCGGCCGTTTGTAAAATGCGGCAGAAGCAGCGCGCACCGCGATATTTCAGACGGTGAAAAATGGTGCGGGTCGAAATCGCTGTAGGCCTGCGCGACGGTATCTTTAAATGGATGGGAATTTAGAGCTTCTGCGACAGTCAGCGTGTGTTCAGACATGGGGAGTCTCGATTGGCGGGCGGACAACAGAGGGTACATGTCGTAGAAGTTGGATTCATAATGCGATATGATTAGCCCGCGTTGGAACTCCAAGATGCTTGTAGTATCAAGCAGGTCCAAATCTTTTGTCGTCATGTCGCCGAATTTTTTGGGAGCGTTTTTTTGGTACAAAATCATAGGCCATTGGCTATAATTTTGGGTAATTCCCATTCTTGAATCTCCGAGCGAGAATTTTTCTCCCGCAAAGAATGCGACGTCAGCGTCGGCTGTTGCGTCTACGGTAATTTTTGGAGTAAATTTTGTAAGAACACCCCTTATTGATGCATAAACTCTGGTTAGCTTTCTATTTCCGCGCGAGTTTGTTTTATCAGTTTCAGCAGCGCAGATGATTGCTTCCGTAAACATTTTTCCGCCCAGAGATAGTATTTTTAATTCTGAAGACAGCATTTTTGCCGTAATGGCGGACATTTTGTAATTTCTTGAAAATTCAGAGATTTCTTTCTCGATTTTTTTAATATGCTCGTGTTCTTTTATTCCCCAGTAATACCCCATTACGCCTCCAGAGACTTTAGTCCCGCCTGGGTTGTTAAAATATTCGACTACGGCAACGTCGGCGGATTTTCCCAGAGCCGATTTTGCAGCTTCGTTTCCCGCGGTTCCGCATCCGGCTATCAATATTTCCGAGTACTGCCTTGGAAGGTCGAAAATGGAAGGGTTTACAGGGTACAGAGGCAGTTTTTTTCCGCATTCTTCGGCGTTGGTTTTTAAATCGGCTTCAAATTTTTGCTCCTTCCCGGCGACAAGTGCTGCCACTGGTTTTGCCGGCGTTTTGCCGCCATTTATTCCTGCGGATATTTTTTCGGCTTTTTCTGCTATTTCGCAAATATCCGCGCAGGAGAGTTCTTTAAACGGATTTTCCAAAACAAAGTAATTTTTGTAGCTGATGGAAATCGGAGAAGGCTTTATCTTCAGCGAAACATTGTCTGCTATCCAATTCGTCCGCGCCGTTTTTGTTTCTGGAATTTTTGCCAAAAATTTTGAAACGCGGCATACGGCGTTTCTTGCCTGTTGCTCTATTTTATTTATGTCGTTTGATTCGGGATAAAATTCAAATTCCACAAACGCCCTGTCGTCTCCGCGCTTATTGCAGTGAAGGGTTAGTGACGACGCAAATCCGTTCAGCTCGTCTCCGGCGTCAACTCTTCTGGATTTTTGCACACCGGAGTTTTCGATTTCTATAACATAGCGGCATTTTTCAATATTTAGTTTTTCCCCGGATATGGTTCTGCTAAAAGTTGAATTTTCTGAAGCGTCGATAAAAGCCGAGCATTTAGCCGCAAAAAGTCCCTGTTTCAACGCCACAATGACTCCCGCCACATCGTTGTCTGCGCCGCGGAGCACCCCGCATGCATCCGCCATTAGCATGACGTCGACTCCCGCCTTTACGGCGGACCGCAGCAGCCCCTTTTTTATGGACCCAGCCATAAGCAAGCATTCGTTGTCGCCTTTTGCGCGGTTTTCATTTAAATCGCGCGCGAACGAATTTTTTTCTGCGGAAGGGAAAAAGACGTCGCCAAGGGTAGATTTTAATTCGTCGTATCCTTCCGCGCCGAGCCATAGACGCCTGGATGCGGTAATATCGGTGCCAAGGTATGTGCGCGATTCAAGCAGAAGTACTTTTAATCCGCGTTTAGCTGCGGAAAGAGCTGCGAAAATTCCGCCCAAGGTTCCGGATTTCACAACGATGTCGTATTCGGTTTTGTGTCCCGACAAGTTTTGGGAGGATTCCTCAAGTGCCTTGGCAAATGAAAAATTTGGGCTTATGGCGGCGCCGGCGAATGTGGAGAATGTAAGCCCTATAAAAGTTCTTCTCTGCATGGTTTAAGATTTAAAGCATGCGCGGAACCGGGCAAGAGTTTTTTAGGCTGTATTGCGCTTTTTATGAAGAAATCAGTCGCTATATTTTGCCAGAACATCGACAATTTCTCTTTCAGCTTCTATGCGCTTTCTAAGCTCATTTAAATAATCGCTTACGTCGTAGGCGTTAAGGCGGCGGTTTATTCCGTTTTCATCGCAGCCGCAGACTTCGCGCACATAGTATCCGTCGTCGTCGTGCATAAGCACGGCGCTGATTTCTTTCTTGCAGAGTCTGCAGGTGCGTGCGAGTGGAAATTGTTTTATCGGTTTGTGCATAATGCCCTCCGTTGCTGTTTTTACTTAAATTTCTGCAGTATAATAATAATTTTGTGCGACAATTACAGGCAAAAATTGTCTGCGCCACAAAAAAGGTCAATAGAGGGTTTTATAAAAACGCGCTACCCTTTTTGTTATGGAGGTCAAAGCTTGCGCCGGAGTTATGGAAAGCCGCGAGCAGTATTCTTCTATCGATATGCTTGCGCCGTCGCATTCTCCTACTATTACGGCTTCGTCTCCAATCTCTATTTCGTCGAAATCGCTTACGTCGATAGCTGCCTGGTCCATCGACACTCTTCCTATTACGGGTGCCCGTTTTCCGCGGATTAGAACATCCATTTTTTGCCCCGACTCGCGCGGCACGCCGTCTCCGTAGCCCACGGAAAGCAGGGCTATCTTAGAGTCTTTTTGCAATGTGTATGTGCGCGAGTATCCAACTGTTGCGCCTTTGGGAAGGTTTTTTATATGGCTTACTGAAGTTCTGAAAGTGAGCACGTGTTCGGGTTCAAATCCGCGCAGAATGGATTTTTCCGAAGGTTTCATTCCAAATAGAACAAGACCCGCGCGCAAAGTTTTATCGAATTGCGGTGGTATTTTATCAATGCGGCATACGTCGCTGTGGTGCACGTAGATGCGGGGGGAGGTAGGCCCTATTTTTTCGGCTGCGAATTTAAGAAATTCCGAGTCCGGATCCTCTCCTTCGGCAGGAGCGCCTGTTCCAGTCCCGGGAAGGCAGAATGCCTCCAGCCTAAGCCGCGGGCTTGCCAACAATTTTTCCAGCATAATTTTTGCCTCTGGCGTTGACGGCAGAGAATTTCCATTAACCGGCAGGCGCATGTGCACTGCAATTGTTCTACCCGTTTGTTCTGCAAATTTTTCAAAACGGTCTATTTCCTCTGCGCTTACTATGACAGGAGTTATATTATTTTCAAAGTAAAGATACTCTTCGCCTGGCAGGGATGAGCTTAAAACAATGACTTTCCATCCGCTGCCGACTTCCCTGACGCCTATTGCTTCGCGTATATTGGTGACCGCAAAACCGTCGGCTCCGCTTAGCATAAGCCGGACAACAGCCGCCTCCATTCCGTACCCGAAAGCGTCCGCCGACACGAGCGCGATGTATCCGCGCGATTTTGGCAGAAAGAATTTTAGTTTACCGAGATTGCGTTCCAGAGCGCACAAGTCTATGCGCACAGAACATCTTAAATGGGTGCTTGAGCCTTCCATTTTACATATTCTCTTTTTGTAAGCGATTTTGCGTCCGGAGGAAAACCGCATATTGTTGCCAGGTTGGGATATCGTTTCAAAATTTCGTATGTTTCGGACAGGGATATTTCTATTTCTTCTATTTCCGAAAGGTTTTTAGAAACTGTATTTTTTTGTTTCAGGAGAAATTTGCGCGGCTTGCAAAAGCTGGCAAGATTTTCATCTTCTATTTCTCTTTCGCATTCAACTTCCGCGTTCGAAAAATTTAAAAGGTTTGCGAACCCTTTTCTGGATGGCGCCAGAATTGAAAAGTCGCTGTTTCCACCGCGGCAGAACACGGCGTATGCAGCTATTTTCATTGCGTCGAATTCAAATACGGGAGCTTTGTGCATTTTTGCTAGAGTCGATACTGCCGCGCTTGCCACGCGCGTCCCCAAAACTGAACCGGGGCCTGTGCATATAACGTATGCGTCTATTCCCGAAAAATCGGAGCATATTTTGGAGAGAGAATCGGCGAAAGACTCCATTGAAGGCAAATCGGAGACAAATTCCGTCTTAAAAGCTCCGTTTTCGACCAGGGCGGTTCTGACGTTCATCGAGGTCGCGTCGGCTATTATCGCGTTTTTTAATTCAGAAAAATTCATAAAATTAAAACCTTTTCCGAAGGGACTTTGTTGGAATTCCGATTTCTTCCCTATATTTGGCGACCGTGCGCCTGGCTATGGCTATTCCGTCTTCGGCGAGAATTTCGGCTATTTTAGCGTCGCTAAAGGGCTTTTGCGGCGGTTCTGAAGACACGATATCGCGTATTTTTTCCTTCACGGAAGCGCTTGCTATGGAGTCTCCTGAGGAATTGTTGTATCCGCTGTTGAAAAAGAATTTCATGGGATATAATCCATGCGGGGTCTCGGCGAATTTTTCGGATACGGCGCGTCCGACTGTAGTTGGATGCAGTTGGACTATGTCGGCTACGTCCTGCATTGTCATGGGGCGCAAGGCTTCGGCGCCTGATTCGAAAAAATCTGGCTGCTTTAAAAGTATGGCGCGGGCGATTTTTAGAAGGGTATTTTGCCTTTGTTCGACTGCCTCCATAAACGATTTGCCTTCGCGTATTTTTTCTTTAACGTAGCTTTCGGCGTCTTTGCGCAGTTTCCCTTCTGCTATCATCTGGCGGTATTCCGGATTTATCCTCAATTTTGGTATATATTCGTTTGTTAGTTCGGCAGTCCAGGCTTGGTTTTCTTTTTTATATACGATGTCTGGCGTTATATATCGTTCGGTATCTTCCGCAAAATCTATGGCTGGAGAAGTGCTTAGTTTGGCGATTTCGCTTATTGCGTTTTCGACGTCTTCAACTGTTCTGTTTTCAATTTCCGCTATTTCGTTTACGCGCCGTTTTAAAAGGAGATCAAAGTGATCTTCCAATATCTTGTAGGCTAGCGAATTGCCCATATGCTTATGCTCGAGCTGAAGCATAAGCGAATCGCGTATGTCGAAAGCCCCGATTCCAGACGGGCTGCTGTTGCGAAGCATATCCAAGGCTTGGCGCACTATTTTTTCGTCGAATCCCTTTGAAACCGCATTTTCAACGGCGTCGGCGTCTAGAAAACCGCGGTCGTCCATCGCACCAACAAGCGCTTCAAAAGCTTCGGCAACGCGGGCATTTTCGGCGTCCAACTTTGATTCGTTTAACAGGTATTCCCTCAACGATTGCGTGTCGGGAATCGAGTTTAAAACAAAGTCCCTTTTTAGCTGCTCGTCGGATTGGTTATTTTGCGAGGGCTGAAGGTCTTCGCCGTCGAAATCGTCTGGATTTTCCCCAACCGATTCCGGCTTTTCCGGCATCTCTGCGGGACTAATTTCTTCAAGAATTGGATTTGTCTGCAACTCGTTTACTATCATATCGTGCAAATCCAACGTAGGCGCTTGGAGAATTTCCAAGCTGCGTTTTAGTTGCGGAGTTATAGCGAGCCCTTGCTCAATCCGCTGCGACTGTCCCATTTCAGTTGCCATTAAAATACGCCTATAATGCCGAATACTTCAACAGACGCCGGCGCGCTTTTCAAGCAATTAAAAAGGCCGGAATGTCCGCATTGGCTTTCGGGCGTATAAACATTGCGTGAAGTTTCGGGAGATTTTTGCCTTTTCAGGCTGTTTCTTTCGGACGGGATGCGGTAAAAAAAAGCGCAAGTGGCAAAGAGCGGCAACAGTTCCAAATTTTTCGGAAAACTGCGTTTTGAGCGGCGGTTTCCCGTCAAAATTCTTTGCGCGCATTTGCCATATTTTAATGCGCGGCATTTTGCCGCGCAGCCTTAGGCGGTTCTTTTGGGAGATATCTTCTACTTTCCCTTGTCTTCAGAATCCGGGGCTTTTGCGGCGGATACGAGGATTGATGCGTTTTTGCTGTCCCCTGAATAGTACGCGAGATAATGCGTTCCTCCTATAAAAGTCGCGTTTACGTTGCCTGCGTCGTATCCGACTGCGCTGGCGAAAGCCACTATTTCCGGTGAAGGCCACGATAGAGGGTTGCCGAATATTTTATCGGCAGCTACAACTCTGCGTTTAAGCATTCCGCGCGCGCGTTGGTAGTAGTAGTTGCTTACAAGCCCCGTTTGCTTGTCGTATATCAAGCTTGGGGTAGATATGTAAATATCTCCTATATTTGTTCTTTGGCGTGTCCAAGTTTTGCCGTAATCGGAGGATTCAAGCTGGAATTGGGCTCTATTTGTGGAATCCGAGCTGTGCTCTACGCGCGCTATTGCCAGTATTTTCCCGTTCCCTAGGTATACGGCGGATTGTTCCGTATTCCAGTCGATATTTTTCAAGCCGGATTCCACTGTTGTTTGCGTCCACGTTTTGCCATTGTCTTTGCTGACAAGCGTACCCCATGCGTTGAGAGCGTCTTTGCCGTAGTTGCCTGTAAACCATATAGCCATTAGGCCTACCGTAGGCACATGGAATACATCTGTGATTTGCATCGGCATGGGGTCTAGTACCGGGGTTGATATGTGCGTGAAATTCACCCCGTCTTTTGTCCTGTAAAGTTTGTGCATGCGGTCTTTTCCCACAAACCTAATCCATACGAGCATCTCGGAGTTTTCGTCCAGGCCTTTCCCGATTGGAACTTCGCCGTAATCGGGAGAGTCGGAAAGTACGGTTTCTTTTGACCAGGTTTTTCCGCCGTCATCAGATGTTTTTACATACGCGTTGCGGGCGCCTTCATTTATTGTATGTGCTTGCCCCCTGCTGTAAACGCATACTAATTTGTTTCCCAGCGCCTGCATCATGGGCCACGAGTTGTATCCTTTTGAGTCTTCCACAACGAAAGGGGTAGGGCGGTCTTTTACGGGAGTCAGCCTTATCTCGAGCAAAGCGGATGCTGCGTCGAAGGTATCTGAAGGGTCGCGGTTTAGCCGTTCGATTGACACTATTACCGGAAGTCCGGGTTTTGCCGGATAGCAGGATTCAAGTTCGATAGTTTTTAATGACAGGGGCGCTGCGGGGACTTTTGAGCGCACAGGGACGCATTTAAGTTTGTTTATTGGCGTTGTTGAATTTTTCTCCGTTTGAAATATTGTCGCGCGGTAGACATCCTCTGTAAATGCGCTTTTAGGCGCATTCAAAGGAGTCGCGACAATCTCCACCTTTAATCCGCGGTAGCCTTCCGGCATTTTGTCCAAGGTTCCGGATACAGCGTTTTCTCCTTTGGAGTCAAATATCCATGCGGGGATTTTATCGGATTTTATTTTTAGAATTTCTTTTGATGGCTTTCCGGATTTTGCAGATATTGCGTCGGCGTCTAGGCATATGCTGCCGGCGTACAGTGCGTCTTTGGCTTCAGCGCAAAACGGCGATATAACCGATACGGCTAAAATAAGGGCGGCGGAGATTTTTTTAAGCGTTATTCTTGCGGCGTTCATAGTGAAATTTGCTTTTTATAATAAAAAATTTTTTTTGGAAGATGCACAGTTGCATATTTTCTTTGGAAAAGCGCATTGCAACTTAAAAACTTATAAAAATGAATTTTGTTTTTTTATGTCAACAAGATTCGGATTAACGCGCGAACTTGTAAAGACAGGATGTTTTTATATGCGGAGCGCGCGTTAGGCGAATAAAACTTTTATTTTCCTAAAATCGGCGTCCGGGCAAAAAAATGCGCCCCTTTTTTAGGGGCGCAAGAAAGCGTTTTAATTTTGACTTCGCTAGTATACGAAGAGAAGCTCTGAGTATTTTGGCAATGGCCAGAGAACGTCGTCGACTTCGACTTCGAGCGAGTCCACAAGCTTGCGGAGTTCCGCCATGGCGACAATCGACTTTTGTGTGTCGTTCTTGGCTATCGTAGCTTCCAATTTCGCGTTGGCTTTTGAAATTTCTGATATTAGATTCGAAACCAGTTTGCCTTGATTGTCGATGGCCGCATTTTTGCCCCATTTCACGGAAGATATTTCCGCGGAAGTCTTTGCCAGCTGGTCTAGGAACTTTATCGCAGCAGGCAAAATTATGGTCTTTGACATATTCAAAGCAAGCGATGTTTCTATGCGGATTTTCTTTTCATATTCTTCCATGAACACTTCGTACCGGGATTTCAATTCCTTGGAATTGAAGACGCCGTACTTTTCGAATAATTTTATATTCTTCGGATCTAGGAAGGGCTTTAAAGCGGCGGGCGTATTGGGGAGGTTTGGAAGACCGCGCTTTGCGGCTTCTTTCTTCCATTCATCCTTGTATCCGTCGCCGTTGAAGATTATCCGCTTATGCTTTTTTACTATTCCCTGCAGGATTTTTTGCAGCCCGTTATGGAACTTTTCCGGCGGAAGAGCTTCAAGCTGCTCTGCGATTTCAGCAAACGCATCGGCGACAATCGTGTTAAGGACAATGTTCGGGCTTGCGCACGACTGCGATGACCCCGCCATGCGGAATTCAAATTTGTTTCCTGTGAACGCGAACGGACTTGTGCGGTTTCTGTCTGTTGCGTCGCAGGGAAGCGGCGGAAGCGTGTCCACGCCGATTTTTATAACTTTGCTGTTCTTGGAGGATTTTGCCTCGCCTGCTTCGAGCTGTTCGATTATGTCGCTTAGCTGTTCTCCCAGGAATATCGATATAATCGCCGGCGGAGCTTCGTTGGCTCCAAGCCTATGGTCGTTGCCGGCGCCGGCGGTCGCCGAGCGCAGGAGGTCGCTGTGTTCGTCCACCGCTTTTATTACGGCGCACAGAGTTGTGAGGAACAGGGCGTTTTCGTGGGGATTTGTTCCCGGATTCAGCAGGTTGCGGTCGCCTACTGAAATAGACCAGTTGTTGTGCTTGCCGGAGCCGTTTATGCCTGCAAAAGGCTTTTCGTGCAACAGGCAAACAAGGCCGTGTTTTTCGGCTGTATTGCGGAGAATTTCCATAACCATCATATTGTGGTCGATGGCAAGGTTGAGTTCTTCGAATACGGGAGCTATTTCAAACTGCGCTGGAGCAACTTCGTTGTGGCGCGTTTTAGCCGGGATTCCTATTCTCCAAAGCTCCTTGTCGACATCGTGCATAAAACTAATTATGCGCGGCTTTATTGAGCCGAAATAATGGTCTTCCAGCTGCTGGTGTTTTTGCGGCGGCGCGCCGAAAAGCGTCCTGCCTGTCTGCATCAAATCTGGCCGGAGCATGTAGAGGTTTTTATCTACAAGAAAATATTCCTGTTCGGCACCCAGGGTCACGTTTACATGGTCGTTGCAATTGGGGTCGAAGCATTTCACAAGGCGTTTTGCCTGCGTGCTTAATACTTGTATTGAGCGCAAAAGGGGCGTTTTCTTGTCTAGGACTTCGCCCGTGTATGAGCAGAACATCGTAGGTATGCAGAGCGTCGCCACTCCTCCGACGCGGTTTATAAATGCGGGGCTTGTGGGATCCCATGCGGTATAGCCGCGCGCTTCAAATGTGGAGCGCAATCCGCCGGACGGGAAACTCGATGCGTCCGGTTCGCCCAAAATCAAATTTTTGCCTGAGAACGTCGCGATTGCATTGCCGTCCGGGGTAGGCTCCAAAAATGAATCGTGCTTTTCCGCGCTAGAGCCTGTCAACGGCAAGAACCAATGCGTATAGTGTGTGGCTCCGCGGCTCATCGCCCAGATTTTCATAGCGTGCGCAACATCGTCGGCAACCGCCTGATCCAGCGGAACTCCCAATTTAATCGTCTCGCGCAATCTTTTATAGATGGGTTTTGAGAGGTACGCTTCCATGGTTTTTAACCCGAAGCTGTCAGCTCCGTATTCCGCCTCTATATTGTAGGGCTTAACCGAGTCTTCGACCGCGATCTTGTTCCCCGCTATCTTGGACAATGCCTGTTTTCTTGGATTCATCTATTTTTCCTTTGCTGTTGGTAAATTTTTTTAACTATGCTTTGGTTTAAGCAGATAGTGTGCCAATTTTTTTTGCAGCAATGCCTAGCTTTATAAATATTGATAACAGACAATGAAACATGTATTTGCTTTGTCAATTTCCAAAAAAAAATTGGATGAGAAAAAACTACAAAATTGTAGTTCCTCTTTTTGGGATTACTACAATTTTGTAGTTTTTTTCTGCGGTGGTTGTGTGTTCTTATGAAACTACAAAATTGTTTTTCGGCTAAGTTGTTGATTTTCAATCTCTGAAATTGTTTTTTTGCAAAATTGGCACGATACTTGCTAGTATTTCTGCACAAATCAATACAATTATGCAAGCAGTACAAGAAAAGAAATCGTATTATCCCCAGCCTCAGGGATTGTATAATTCTCAAAACGAACACGACGCCTGCGGCGTTGGGTTGGTAGCAGATATAAACAATATTTCAAAACACGACATAGTTGAAAAAGGTATTGAAATTTTAAACAGGCTAATGCACCGCGGAGCTGTCGGGGGAGATTCCCAAACGGGCGACGGCGCGGGGATTTTAGTTCAGATTCCAGACGAGTTTTTCAGAAAGTTTGTGCTGGGACTTCCGGAGCGCGGCAAATATGCTGTCGGAATGCTGTTTCTGCCAACCGACGAAAGCTTGGCGCAAAAGTGCAGGGAAATTTTCGAGGCCGTCGCCGCCGAGGAAAATATGAAGGTTTTGACGTGGAGAACTGTTCCGGTGAACCTTTCGGCTATAGGCGGCATGGCGTTGGAGTCGTGCCCGCGCATAGAGCAGGTTTTTGTTTTGCCCAATTCCACTTTTGCGGATTCGGCTGATTTTGAGCGCGCGCTATATGTGCTGCGCCGGCAGATTGAAAAGAGGGTGGATTCTGAAACTTCTGCTGGAGACACTTTTTACATTTGCACGTTGTCGAGCCGCACGATTGTTTACAAGGGGTTGTTAAACGCCCCGCAGCTGCGCGCGTTCTATCCGGATTTGTCAGATTTGTCGTTTAAGAGCGCCTTGGCTATAGTCCACCAGCGCTACAGCACCAACACTTTTCCGACTTGGCAGCTTGCCCAGCCGTTCAGATATTTGGCGCACAACGGTGAAATTAACACCTTGCGCGGCAATATAAACCAGATGCGTTCGCGCGAGACGCATTTCGAGTCTCCGCTGTTCGGAAAAAACATCAAAAAAATAATTCCTGTCATACGCGGCAACCAGAGCGATTCCGCCTGTCTGGACAATGCCGTAGAGCTTTATTATTCGGCTGGAAGGTCGCTTGCGCACACAATGTTGATGTTGGTTCCTCAAGCGTGGGGGAAGAATTTCTACGTAAGCAAGGACATACAGGGATTTTTCGAGTACAATTCCGGCCTTTCTGAGCCGTGGGACGGCCCCGCGGCATTGGCTTTTACCGACGGCGTAAATGTTGGGGCCCTCTTGGACAGGAACGGATTGCGCCCTGCCAGATACACTCTCACCCGCGGCGGCCTATTTGTTTTGGCTTCCGAAACCGGGGTTCTTGAAATTCCTCCGTCGGAGGTTGTAAAGCGCGGCAGGCTCGGCGCCGGAGAAATGATATACGTAGATATGCTCAAGCACCGGGTCGTAAACGACAAGGAGATAAAGACCATAGTCGCGCGCTCAAAGCCGTACCGCAGATGGGTGAACGACAACCGAATAACTTTAAATGGAATTTTTGAGTCGGTTCCGGAGCCGATTGTCGGAGAGAATTTAATTCAGCGTCAAAAGCTGTTCGGATATAGCTACGAGGATTTGGATATGGTCTTGCGGCCAATGGCGGAGACCGCGCACGAGCCCAACGGCTCAATGGGCAACGATGCTTCCCTGGCTGTGCTTTCCGAAAAGCCCCAGCTGCTGTACGACTATTTCAAGCAGCTTTTTGCCCAGGTGACAAATCCGCCTATAGACCCGATTCGCGAAGAGCTTGTGATGAGCCTAATGACATATATAGGCAACCAGGGGAACACTCTCTTGGAGCTTCCCGCGCATGCGCATTTGCTGAAGCTTCCGCGTCCGATTCTCGCCAACCGCGACGTCGCGTGCCTTTGCTCATCCAAGGTTGAAAACTTTCAAGCCGAGCGCATTGTTGCGGAATTTTCAGCAAGCGGCGGCGCTGCAAGCCTAGAGCAGTCCCTTGAAAAAATTTGCAAAGCTGCGGAGGATGCCGTAAACGCCGGCAAGAGCGTCATAATTTTAAGCGACAAAAATCTGTCCTACGGATTTGCGCCAATTCCGATGCTTTTAGCTGTCGCCGCCGTAAACAGGCATTTGCTCGATAAAAACCTGCGCACGAGCGCCGGAATTGTCGCGGAAACAGGAGAGGCAAGGGAAATTGCGCACTTTGTATTGCTTCTCGGATACGGCGCCACAGCGATAAATCCGTATCTTGCGATAGAGACTATCGCAAATATGGTTGAAAATTCCCAGATAAAGGGCATAGACGCGACCACGGCGGTTGAAAACTATATAACAGCAATCTGCAAGGGCATTTTGAAGGTTATGTCCAAGATGGGAATTTCTACTTTGCGCAGTTATAGGCAGGCGCAAGTGTTTGAGGCCGTGGGGCTGGGCGCGGAGCTGGTGGACAAATATTTTGCGCCGACCGCTTCGCGCATAGGCGGAATAGGGCTAGAGGAAATTGCGCGCGAAACTTTGGAGCGCTACCACAATGCCCACTATCCGCGCCCGAATTTTGAGTGCGTTCTGGAAAACATCGGCAAGTACAAGTTCAGAAAGGGCGGAGAACACCACCTATGGACCCCTCAGACGATAACTTTGCTCCAGCGCGCGGTGCGCGAGAACGACGAGTCAAAATACCGCGAGTACGCCTCGTTCATAAACAACCAGGCTGAGCATTTATGCACTTTGCGCGGCCTCTTTAAATTTAAGGACGTACCCTCCATCCCAATCGACGAGGTTGAGAGCCAGGAGTCGATCATACGCAGATTTGTCACCGGCGCGATGAGTTTCGGATCGATAAGCCCCGAGGCGCACGAGACAATTGCAATAGCAATGAATAGGCTGGGGGGCATGAGCAACTGCGGCGAGGGCGGCGAGGATCCCCAACGCTACAAGACAGCCGGAACCCGGGACGACAAGTCGAGCGCCATAAAGCAGGTAGCCAGCGGAAGATTCGGCGTGACAGCGGAATATTTGGCCAATGCCCGCGAGCTCCAAATCAAGATAGCCCAAGGCGCGAAGCCGGGCGAGGGCGGGCAGCTTCCTGGGCACAAAGTTAACGATTTAATCGCGCGCGTGCGCCACGCCACTGCGGGCGTCACACTGATTTCTCCGCCGCCGCACCACGACATTTATTCCATTGAAGACTTGGCCCAGCTGATTTACGATTTGCGCAATTCAAACGAGCAGGCTAGGGTTTCGGTAAAGCTTGTTTCGGAAGTCGGCGTGGGAACTGTCGCTGCGGGAGTGGCCAAGGCAAAGGCGGACGTAGTTTTAATAAGCGGGCATGACGGCGGTACTGGAGCTTCTCCGCTCACAAGCATAAAGTACGCCGGATTGCCGTGGGAGCTTGGTTTGGCCGAAGTTCAGCAGACCTTGCGCCTGAACCGACTGCGCGACAAAATACGCGTGCAGGTTGACGGGCAGCTGAAGACGGGCAGGGATGTCGTAATTGGAGCTCTTTTGGGCGCGGAGGAATTTGGATTTGCCACAACTATACTTGTCACACTCGGATGCGTGATGATGCGCAAGTGCCACGACAATTCGTGCCCCGTGGGAGTGGCTACCCAGGACGAGCGCTTGAGAAAGTGCTTTAAGGGAAAACCCGAGCACATCGAAAACTTCTTGAGGTTCATAGCCCAGGAAGTCCGCGAAATTCTTGCAAGCCTTGGATTGCGCTCCATAGACGAGGCCGTTGGCAGAAGCGATTTGCTCGACACCGACACGGCAATCGAATTTTGGAAAAACAAGAATTTGGATTTCTCCAAGATTTTTGCTGAAGTCGGTGACAAGTCTTT
>FR901613.1:35236-37067 GCA_000438015.1 Coraliomargarita sp. CAG:312
GCGAATTAAAAGACGCGTTTGACAAAAAAATCCTATCTCAAGTAGGGGGTGCTATTGAAACCGGCGAACCCGTCGAAATAGAAATGCCCATACACAATTTCGACCGCAGCGTCGGAACAATGCTGAGTTCCAGAGTGGCAAAAAAGTACGGCAACGCCGGGCTGCCGCAAGACACGATTAAAGTCAACTTCAAGGGAGTTGCCGGACAGAGTTTCGGGGCGTTCCTTGCGTCGGGAATCACATTCGACTTGCAGGGAGAGGCAAACGACTACGTCGGCAAGGGATTGTCGGGCGGGAATATCGTAATAAGGCTTTCTCCCGACGCCAAGATAGACAGCTGCGAAAATTCTATCGCCGGCAACGTTATAGGATACGGCGCCACGGGCGGAAGGGTTTATATAAACGGCTTGGCTGGCGAGCGTTTCGCAATCCGCAACAGCGGCGCAAATTTTGTCGTGGAGGGAGTGGGCGACCACTGCTGCGAATATATGACCGGCGGAAGGGTCGTTTGCCTTGGCAAGACGGGATTTAATTTCGGCGCAGGGATGACGGGTGGATTCGCCTATGTTTACGACGAGCTCGGAAACTTCGATATGCGCTGCAACCTTCAATCAATAGACCTGGAGAGCGTGAAAGACGGTTCTTCCGACGAAATTGAACTCAAGGATATGATTTCCGACTTCTACTCAAAGACCCATAGCGCGCGCGCAAAATCAATTCTGGACGACTGGGAAAACGAACTTCCAAAGTTTGTCAAAGTGTTCCCGGTTGAGTACAGAAAGGTTCTAGGCAAGCTCGTGCACGGGGACGAGGTAAACGCAAACCAAAAGCATGAAAGCGTATAGTATGTCGCGCGAATTCTTGGATATTGCACGCGTCGATCCGGGATACAGAGAAGACCGCGTTTCGGATTTTGACGAAGTCGAACAGAGGCTGCCTGCGCCTGAAGTGGCAATTCAGGCATCGCGATGCATGGGGTGCGGAATACCTTTTTGCCACGGCGCAGGCTGCCCGCTTGGAAACCCGATACAGGAGTTCAACAAGGCCGTTGGCGAAAACCGGCTGCGCGACGCATACTTTCTGCTTTCCCAAACGTCGCCATTTCCGGAGTTTACTTCTCGCGTGTGTCCCGCCCTTTGCGAGGCGGCATGCTGCGCAGGCATAAACTTCGATCCGGTCGCCATCCGGCAGATAGAGTATGAAATTATCGAAAACGCCTTTAGGCGCGGATATGTCGAGCCTTTCAAAACGCGCGTCCATACGGGAATGCGCGTTGCCGTCATTGGATCTGGCCCTTCGGGGCTGGCTGC
The DNA here is from genome assembly GCA_000438015.1 of Coraliomargarita sp. CAG:312. Taxonomy (GTDB): domain Bacteria; phylum Verrucomicrobiota; class Verrucomicrobiia; order Opitutales; family Intestinicryptomonadaceae; genus Merdousia. The sequence goes on from FR901613.1 coordinate 36,547, forward strand.
GGCGGAGGCGTTGAACAAATGCGGGCACGAGGTTGTCGTGTTTGAAAAAAACGTAAACTTCGGCGGGCTTTTGCGGTACGGGATTCCCGATTTCAAGCTTAAAAAGAGCATTATTGAGCGGCGCCTTGAAATACTGAGAAGCTCTGGCATATTATTTGAGGGAGGCGTTGAAATAGGCGCGGATATTTCCGCCGAATATTTATGCAGAAAGTTTGACGCGCTGTGTTTGTGCTTGGGCACGCAAATTCCGCGTGGTTTATCAGACGATGTTGCCGGAAAAAATTTATCGGGAGTGCATTTTGCTCTGGAGTATTTGGGGGCCCAGTTGCGCTTTAACTCCGGAGAATCAAAAACTTTGGAGATATCGGCAAAAGGCAAAAAAGTTCTCGTCATAGGCGGAGGCGACACAGGTTCCGATTGCATGGGCACGGCTTTTAGACAGGGTGCAAAGAGCGTCACGCAAGTCGAGATATTGCCCAAACCTCCCGTTCAGCGCCACCGCTCCACTCCATGGCCGCAGT
>FR901613.1:37119-48700 GCA_000438015.1 Coraliomargarita sp. CAG:312
CAGCCATATGGAGGGCGGGGAGCGCCTCTGGGCTGTCAACGTAAAAGAAATCTTGGGGCGCGGCGGCAAAGTCAAATCTGCGAGCCTTGCGCATTGCGATTGGACAGAAGACGCTTCAGGGCACCCAAAATCCTTTTCAGAACGCGCCGGCGGAAGGTTTAAAATAGACGCCGACTTGATTCTTTTGAGCATGGGATTCATTGGAGTGCCGAAAAGCGGGCTTGTTGAAGGTCTTGGCATTGGCATGACTCCGCGCAATCTCATAGAAATAGACGGAAATTTTTCAACCTCGCGCAAGGGGGTTTTTGCTTGCGGAGATTGCGTGTCGGGTCCGTCGCTAGTGGTTAGGGCTATATCTTCTGGAAGAAATTTGGCGAGTCGTGTTGACAGATATCTAAAAAGTATCATAAAGCCATAGTTAACATATGAGTTTGCATGTAGAAGTAGCCGTATTAAATAAAATCAGCCATCTGGTCGCGCGCAGAACGTCCATAACCGAAATGCTTCAGGAGGTTCTCAAAATTTTGCATGTGGAGATGGGATTGATTCGCGGCACCGTGACTCTCAGGGAAGGGGATGTTCTTGTAATAGAGGCGTCTGAAGGCTTGAGCCGTTCGGAAATTGACCGCGGACTTTACCGCGTTGGAGAAGGCATAACCGGGTTGGTTGCCGCACAGGGCAAAGGACGAATCATACCAGATATCTCTAAGGAAAAAGGCTTTTTAAACAGGACAAAAGCGCGCGATAATCAAGTTGGGGTTGCGTTTGTATGCGTTCCGATAATTTACAAGGACGATGTGATCGGGACTTTAAGCATTGACAGGAAGGTTGGCCCAGACACCGATTTAAAGGCGGACTACCATCTTCTGGACACAATTGCCAATATCATGGCAGACGCAATATTTGCCGCCTATTCCGCCCACGAGGAGCGCGAAAAGCTGGAAAGCGAAAGCCGAGCCCTTAAGTTGGAGTTGGAAAATAAATTGCGCCCGACTGAAATCATAGGCAACTGCAGCAATATGAAGAAAGTCTATTCCATGATTTCAAAGGTCGCCGCATCCAATGCGACTGTTCTCATAAGGGGAGAATCCGGAACCGGAAAGGAACTTGTCGCGAAAGCCATACAGAAGAATTCGTCGCGCGCAGACAAGCCTTTCATTGCAGTTAATTGCGCCGCTCTCCCGGAAGGCCTTATTGAAAGCGAACTTTTCGGACATGAGAAAGGCTCGTTTACGGGGGCCATAAACCGCAAAATCGGTTTGGCGGAACTCGCAAACACCGGAACATTGTTCCTCGACGAAATAGGAGATCTATCGCAGCCTATGCAGCTGAAACTCTTGCGCTTTATACAGGAGCATACATTCTACCGAGTTGGAGGAAACGAGGAACGCAAGGTTGATGTCCGCATAATCGCGGCGACAAGCCGCAATTTGGAGGAAATGATTGCCAAGGGAGACTTCCGCGAGGACTTATACTACCGCCTAAATGTATTCCCAATTTACATGCCGGCGCTGCGAAACAGAAAAAGCGACATTATTTTGCTGGCTGAATATTTTCTCAAGAAGTACTCGCAAATCCACAACAAGCCGATTCTCCGAATATCTACTCCCGCCATAAATATGATGACCACATACCATTGGCCCGGAAATGTTAGGGAGCTTGAGAATTGCATTGAGTACGCCGTTTTAAACACATCGGATAATTTTATCAGCGGATACAACCTTCCGCCTTCATTGCAGACTGCGGAGGGAACGGAGACATCCATTATTTCTCCATCCCCTGAAAACGGGAATTACGAATCGATGGTCGCGTCTTTTGAAAAAGAGTTGATTGTGGAGGCTCTTAAATTAAAACACGGCAATGCCAGCGCGGCAGCAAAGCATTTGGGGGCGACTCAGCGGGTAATATTGTACAAAATAAAGAAACTTGGAATAGACCCAAGCCTGTATAAGTAGCAAGTCCAGCATGAAAGCCTTTAGGCTCCCGGAAAAATTTTTCCGATTGGGGCGCAATTGTTGTCGCCGGAGCCGGTATGTTATTTGGCGGGCAGGAGAGTTTATTGGCAAATTCAGGCATGGCGCAGGGCATTAGTGGCGGAAATTGCGTTGAGAAATTTTTTGCCCGCCTTCTTTTTCACTGTTCGCTTTATTTGCCTTCCTGCCTTGAAAGCAATTTGCTTTTTTGCATTTGCGCCGCAGTTTTGGCTTTTTGCATTTCCAGATATAACGATAAAAAACGCCTCGGCGAGAAAGGACTTTTTATTGTCTGCGCGGGCGCCATAAGAACGCAATGGCTTTGCAATAGGAGAAGGCTTGGTTATTCTATGCTTGCTTCGAGCGATGGGAAAAGCAGAGTTGCCCTATTGAATGGAAGCTAAAAACTTTTCTCTGCCAACAATAAATCTTACATGTTCGGATTTTCCTATTAGCGCGCCTTGCGAGTCTTTGGCTTCTATTTCAAAAAATAGTTTTTTTCCTTCCGCTTTAACGAGCGTTGCCGTGGCTGAGACGGTCTCCCCTATTTTTGATGGCCTTAGATGGGTGGCGCTTATAAATCCGCCCACTGTTGTTTCTCCGTCGGCAGCGATGTTCCTTGCCGCGAGCATTGCCGCATTCTCCATAAGAGCTATCATTGCTGGTGTCGCGAAAACTGGAATGTCGCCGGAGCCCATCCGTTCGGCAGTGTTGTTTTCATTTACTTTGCACGTTGAAGTATGTGATATTTGCATGGGAACGCCTTTTAGGTTTTTCGAATGGAAAATTCGCATCCGCAATATTGTTGGTTATAGAAACCGTATTCTTTTAGCAATTCGTTGCGCCGCTCGTACAGGCCGCCCTTGCGCCAGTTTTGCGCCCAAAAAAATGTTTGCGGATATTTTTCCGAGGCTGCTTTCCCCGCCGAGTTTATTTGGGAAATGTCTTTCCAACGCGACGACGCAAGCGTTGTTGCGAAAACTTTAAAACCGTTTTCAGCCGCGTATTTTGCAGCGGCAAGAAGCCTCATTTCAAAACATTTCGAGCAGCGCGCCCCGCGTTCGGGCTCGCGTTCCAATCCCTTTACAAAGTCAATCCAAGTTTCGTGTCCGCAGTCTGCTTCTACGCATTCCAACCCGAGAGACTGGGCGTGCCTTAGGCTTTCATCGCGACGCTTTTCGTACTCTTGGCGCGGATATATATTTGGGTTGAAGTAGAAAAGCGTCGGGCGCGCAGAGTTAGCCAGAAGGCATTCGACAATTGCCGAGGAACACGGCGCGCAGCAGCAGTGCAGCAAAATTTTCTTCTCACCGAAAGGAATTTCTAATTTTGGCGGATTAAAATTTTTCACGGACTCGGCTACTTTACTATTATAACGGGATTGTCTTTATTCGGGCTTCTTGGAGAAGGCTCCCCTATGGTATTATTTTTCAGCGTTACGTTGTCGGCGTACATTATGCGCAAGGCGGCTTTATTCCAGCCTTCGATGGTGTTGTTTTCAAGCCATATGTTTTTGCGCTGGGCGGGCGGCTGTTTTTGGTGCTCGCAAGCGAATACTATTGTGGCTGCTTTGGGGGATTCCTCGTAAGAACCGTAAAAACCGCAGTCTTTAAACAGCGTGTCGCGAATTGTCACGTTTTCTGCCAGAAACCCTTCGGGCCATCCGGCTTCGTTGAATGCTGCAATGGCCTCGGCGCTTTGGGCTATGAATTTGCAGTTCTCAATCAGCACGTTCGAGGTTTTTAAGAATACTCCATATCGGAAATTGTCCTCAAAAACACAGTCTAATATGACTGTTCCCTTGCCGCGCGACACGTTGTATATGGTGGTCGATTTCATCTTGTCGAAACCAAGCGGAATTTCCGGAACGTCTTTGTCCAGCGTGATAGCGCCGGTTTTTTTGTCGAATCCTGCGACTTTTGCCCTAAATATTATTTTTCCGTCTCCTCCCGTAAATAATACCACATCGTCTCCGTTTTCAAACATGTCGGATGGAGTTTTTCTCGGAGGTTCGTTGTTCCGGACTTTTACGCCCGTTTTAAAAGTCCGCGCGCCAAGGCGTTCGTGAAGAAATATGCCGAGCTTATAGGTGTTCATCGTGTCGTCTCCTACCCCCTTGACATAGCATTTCTCCATCCAGACGCCGTTTCGGTTGTTTGCCATGTGGAATCCGTCGGCGTTTGTGGAAAAAATTTCGCCCGCGGCTGGCTCTATGCGGCAATTTAGAAAATTTAAGTTTAAGCATCTGCTTCCTGCGAACGCCCCCGCATTGGACGAATTTATTATTATGTTTTGGCAAGTGAAGTTTTCGGCGGCGTATATAGATACAGCGTTATTGCCATTGCGCGCTGAATTCCGCCAAAGCATGCCGGCTTTTGTTTTTGCCATCTGCTTGTCTCCGCGGTTGCTTATGTATATGCGGTACTTCCTTGCCTCCAGATGCTTGACTTTCCCCACGGAATAGTTCCCGTAGGTTCCGGGAGCGTGGCGCGGAGGATTTTTTTCGTCGAGAAAATAGCAGAAACTTGATTTTGCGGTGGAGGTGAACATTTCTTCGTCGGGAGTAGGATATCCGTCGAAGATTTCAACATCGACGTAGTTCATTGAGTCTTTCCCGGTATCTACCACTTTCCCAAAAGACGCCGGGCGGATTGAATTGTCCAGAACTAGGTTGCGAATGATTGTATTTTTGCAGTTGTGCGAATATATAAACTTGTTTAGTGGCTTGTGCATCAGAATTTTTGCCCCGTTCCCGTCCAATACAAAGTTTTCCGCGCCGTCTATCCTAAGAGCCTGCGAGTTTCTGTCTCTATCACCAAAATCTATTATGTCGTAAGTTCCTTTTTCAAGAAGCAGCTTTACGTTGCCGCGCTTTTTTAGAGTGTCTATGGCTTTTTGCAATGCGGCGCGGTCGCATTTGCCGTCGTCGGGAATCGCCCCAAAATCCGACGCCTTGACCACTGTTGGAGTATCTATTTCCCTGAGGGGTTCCGCGCGGGGGAAGTTGCCGTCTTTGGCTGAATACGGAAATGTGCCGGTTTCAGGCGGAACTGAATTTTGCGCGGGCAGAAATTGGGCGGAGAAAAGCGCTAGTAACAATGTCGAAATTTTTTTCATAGTCTAATTGTCTTTGTACAGGTTGCCATTTACACAATATTGTGACAGTGTAAAAGAAATAAAAAAAACGGCAAACATTTTGTTCGCCGTTTTTTTGCATAAATTCTTCGGATTTTTATTCTGATGCTACTACAGATACTTTTCTGTGCGCGCCGTCCCATTTTACAGTTCCGTCTTTGAGAGCGAAAAGAGTGTAGTCTCTGCCCATTCCAACGTTGTTTCCGGGATGAATTTTTGTGCCGCACTGGCGGATGATAATGTTGCCCGCCAATACAAATTCTCCGCCGAACTTCTTTACGCCGCGGCGTTTTGAAGTTGAATCGCGTCCGTTCTTGGCTGCGCCTTGTCCTTTTTTGTGTGCCATTAGTATAACCCTTTCTTACGCCTTTATGGCTTCTACTTTTATGACGGAAAGTTCCTGGCGATGCCCCTGCTTGCGCTGGTAACCCTTGCGGCGCTTTTTCTTGATTATTACCACTTTCTTTCCGCGCTTGTTTTCGAGGATTTTTGCGGAAACGCTCGCACCGTCAACATAGGGAGCGCCAAACTTGGCGTCCGCGCCTTCGCCGACCATAAGGACTTCCTTGATTTCCACTGTGTCGCCGGCTTTCGAATCTACGAAGCGGTTGACGAAAAGAATGTCCCCTTCTTTTACGGTGACCTGTTTTCCTTGGATTTTGATTGTCGCTTTCATTGTCTTAAAATTATCGAAAAACGAGCAACTAAATATGTATTTAGTATGCACGCAAGCTTTTTTTTAATCTCTGCACAAATTCCCTATTTTGGAAATTTGTAAAACAACATCTATCGCAGATATTTTTCCGCAATTCAAGTTTTTTTTAATTTTTTAGCTTATTTTTATAAAGATTGTGCATTGTTGTATAAAAAATAAACCGCCTTCAAGGCGGTTTGCGCTAGATTGAATCCTATTAAGCTATTTAAGCTATTGCAATTCTTTGGAGCTCTTAGGCGAAAACTCTATTACTGTAAAGGCGTTTTCCATGTGGAAGTTGTTGCCTTTTCGGATATTTACATCGTAAGAGTCTATTTTCTCCAAGTGCTTTAAGCTGTTTATGCCAGTTTCATTTTCGTTTACGCCCTGGGTGTTTGTGGCAAAAGTATACTTTAACATTCCAAACGATAGCATTATTAATGCTGCAAGTTTGCTCCATTCAAGGCATTTTGAAAAAATTGGTTTTACGGCGCGAGAAGGTGCGGGGGCTGGAAGTTCCGCCAAATTTCTTAGGCGGCACTTCTTGCCGTATAGCTTGCAGGTCGCCATATGTATTTTGACAGATTCTTTTAACTTTTTCGCAGCCTCGGGGTCGCTTTTTACGCACTCAACGAGCGTCCGCAATTCGGCGTCGCTGGCTTCATTGTCTAGATAGAGGCTTACAAGTTCTTCGAATCTGTCGGGCGGCAGTTTCATTATACGACTTTACACAGTTCGTCCCTTAGGTATTCGCGCGCTCTGGAAAGCCTGCTCTTTACGGTTCCAACGCTTATGTTCAGGGCGCTGGCGATTTCCTCGTAGCTTAAGTCCTGCTCGTTGCGCATTTTGATTACTTGCGCGTATTTGGGGGGCAGGGCGTCTATAGCCTTCGGGAGATTTCTCATGAATTCCTCGGAAGCGACCTGTTCGGCGGGAGTTTCGGCATCCAATGTCAGAATGTCGCAAAGAGTGGCAGAACCTTCGCCGTCAACCTGCATGTCCAAAGATATCGATTGCGGGCGTTTCCTGCGCCACCAATACCAATGCTTGTTGCGCGCCAAATTTGTTGCTATATGGTATAGCCATGTTGAAATTGAGCAGTCTCCGCGAAACGACCCAATGCTTTTGCGGGCCTTTATAAATGTGTCTTGGGCGACTTCTTCGGCGTCCTGATGGTTGTCCAGAAGCGAGTTCGCACGATTGTATATTTTATTCCAATGCTCGTTGACGAGTTCGCTAAAAGCGACTTCGTCGCCGTTCTTGAGCCTTTCAAGAAACGGTTCTTCGCATGCTTTTACGCTAGTGTTTCCCATAAGTATTATAATCTTTCATTCTATTTAGAGTTATATTGCAAAAAAATGTTTCATTATTTTTTCTAAAACATTCGGTTTCTTTACTATTTAGCCGTTTTGCAAACAACCCGGTTAATTTTATATCGCAATAAAATCCGGCGCCTTAAGATAAAAAGGCTGTCGGGCGGCATTCGCCACGGCGCGTGTAAGCGGACTTTTAGGAGGCGTTTTCCCTTTCAAGTTTAAAAAGGGATTTTTCCTCCGAACAATTGAAAAAAATATTGCAGATGAGGCAAAAAAATGAGAAACTGAAACGATAAAGGATTTTATGTTCGATTTCATTAGAGGAAAAAACAAAAAACGCGCTTTCGGATTTTTCGATTGCCAAACTTCAACATTTACAGAATCCAAGGCGTACCCAGTAAAAATAGGAGGAACGCAGTCTTGTTCGGTGCCCCTGGATTTCGGAGGAGAGATATTGCAGATTGATGCGGCGCCCAAAGGCGGCCTCGTAGCCGCTCCGCTCTCCGATTCAAATAAAATTTTTCTAAATGGCGCAGCGCTGACCTCGCCTGTTGAGTTCTCGGATGTGGCGACATTGCAAATAGACTCAAAACTCTACTATTTGTTCTCCGACACATCAATGTTCGAGCGGGCGCGTTCAATCGACGTGTCGAAATGGCTCGTCTTTTATAGCGAAAATGGGCATATCGAGGACGAGCTTCCTTTCGGCAGGATAAAATCGGCGGTTCAAAACCGCGGGTTAAGCGGGGTTGGACTGGCGATATGCCCAAAGAATTTTGAATACGGCTTTATGTATTCCACTGTATTTGGTGGCAAGGATGCGGAAACATCGCAGCTGACTGTTCCAATTTTACCTGAGTCTTCTGTCGCTGTCACTTGCCCGCTGTGCTGGTTGAAGTTCGACATAGGCGACGCAATGAGCATTGCCGTGCATGAGAGCCTGCGCGGAGATCCCGTTTTGGGCCCGGATGAAATGCTGCGCTTCCTGCCGACTTCATTCAACGACGACGGCGTGCCTCTCGACGCGGCTGGAATGCCTTCACCCGACATAGCCTGCCCGCACTGCCGGCGCAAACTCCCGCCCAACTATTTGGAGCTCGACCATAAAATATTTTCGATTGTGGGCGCTCCGAGCGCCGGGAAGTCTTACTATTTAAGCGTGCTTATACGCGAATTGCAAAATTCGCTCTTTAAAAATTTTAAAATAACGCTAAAGGATTTGGATCCCTCCGGGAATATGCTTTTAACGCAGATGAAAAACCGCCTTTTTTCTGCGAAAAATCCCGAAGACGCGATATTGGCAAAGACCGCGCTTGAGGGCGCCATGTATGAGCGTTATCCGCGTTTCGGCAAAATAGTGGCTCTGCCTAAGCCTATGACATATTCTCTTTCGCGCGGGGGAGAGGTTAAGAATTCAATCATTTTTTACGACAACGCCGGCGAACACTTCGAGCCGGGTTTGGATATAGAGGAGTCTCCAGGAGCCATGCATGTGGCGAGTTCCGCTGCGATATTTTTCCTGTTCGACCCGCCTTCAAACCGCAACTTTAAGCTGGCGCTGGAAGGGTATCCCGATCCCCAGCTTACGATAGACGGCCGCATAGACCAGCAGGACACGATTCTTTCGGAGATGGAAGTCCGCATAAAGAGGATATTGTCGATAGAGTCGTCCCGCAGAATAGAAACTCCCCTTGCGGTAATAATAGGCAAGTGCGACATGTGGCTCCAACTTTTGAAGAAACCGCTTTTAGATACAATAGAAGGCGGCAAGCTCAACTTAAGCGCGGTTGACGCAAACAGCCAGACTTTGCGAGAATTCCTCTTGGAAATAGATCCCTCGATAGTTTCAAATGCGGAGTCTATTTCAACAAACGTGAAATATTTTGCGCTGAGCGCGCTAGGGCATTCTCCTATGGTTATTCAAGAGGGCGCCAATATCGGAAAGATAGCTCCAATTCCGGAAAAGTTAAATCCCATAAACGTTGAAATTCCGTCGATTTGGGCTCTAAGCCAGACAAGCGACCTAATTCCGACAATGCGCGAATAATATGGCGTACCAGCTCATATATACCAGCTATCCAATGTCCCTTGTGAACGGGCGGACGGGTTTTTCCACTGTCGCCAGAACGCGCGAGATGTCGGAAAAGCTGTCTTCTGCGATAGAGAGATGCAGCGTTTACGATGTATCCCGTGGCGTTGTATATACGCATAGGATATTGAATGTTGGCGGGAAATCTTGGCATGTCTTAAGCCGCATAACAGATTCCGGCGTGGACTATACAAACAGAAACAACTATATTGCGCACCATTTAGCTCTTTCGGCGGATGAAATTTCCGGCTTGGCCAATCCTGCCGAGATTCTAATGCAATGGAATGGTTGGAGATCGTCGTGGTCGGAGCCCCCGAAATATTTGCCGCCTCCCGAAGGGCTGGATGCGATTTCAGCTTCGTGTTCTCTTCCCGCGGAAAATTGGCGCAGGGAATTCGGAGATTGCGGAGCGGCGGCAATTTTAAACTGCGGCGCAGCGAATATAATAGCTGATGTATCGGATTCCGAAAAGCTTCTTAAATTATTTTCAGAATCCTCGCTTTTGGAGGTGAATCCAGCCGACGCATGGAAGTTTACATTTACGACTTCGTTTTCAGCCGCAGACAATCCAGCAGATTTTTATTGGAAAGCGTATCCCGAAAATACCGGGGTTCAGGGGGCTGTTATAGATTTAAAAAGACGGACAATTCCTCAGATTCCCGCGTGCCGCGCGGCTGAATACGCGCGCAGCGGAGTTATGAACAACCGCGAAAGATTCAACCTTACGGTCTCCGCTCCGCCTCCTGCTTCACGCAAATTCGATGTTATTGACACGCAGTCAGGGAAAGACGGCGGCAGTTTTGCTGCAAAACTAATAGGAGGGGCGGTCGCGTTGTCGGTTGTTCTGGTCGCAGGCGTCTTCGGGGTGTATTATTCGATTGACGGGGCTTCAAAAAAACCTTCCAGAAGCAATGTCTCGGAGCCTGTTCCCGTTTTGAAAACTTCGGCTTCGGAATCCCGAGAAGATTTCGGAAAATATTCAAATCTGACATCCGGAGAGTTGAAAAGCGAAGTTTCGATGCTTATTGAGAAATGCGAGTTTCAAAAGGCGCTTGACGCGTGGGATTGTTCGGTGCACGCCAAGAACGAGCCAAATTACAGGGTTGGCCTGCTTGGGGCAATAGGATATAAAGCCGACAATTTGATGCGGTATTCGGAAAATATTTTCATGTCGCAAATGGCGTCCGACAGCGAGCGGGCGAGGGCCATTGAAAATGTTTTTGCGGCGCGAAGGGCTCTTGATATAGACGGCGTTCCGCGCATTGCGGAGCGCATGAAACGCTGGAATGAATTAAACAAAAAAATAAAGAAGTAAATGACACCACAGCTTTTAATTGTAAAGATTCAAGCGCTGCTTGGCGGCAGGCTCGAAGTGTCGCCTGTGCAGAAGCGCGCTTTGGCAATGGAATACTATAAAATGTGTTCAGACGCCGAGTCGCAACTAGAACACTGCATCGCGCTTATAAAGGCGGGCAGGGAATATCCCGCCCTCCAGTTCGCGGAGTCGTCGTCTATTTTGGACAAGGTGAACGCATTGTCGTTTATGGAGCTTCCCCAGTGGCGAGACTTTTGCAGCACAGAGTCCCTCCCGTTGCCTCCTCCTTTTTCCGAGGAGCAGATAAGCCAGATAAGCGCGCTTTATTCAAAGGGGATAACTCAGACCCATCCGCTCTACCGCGACTACCGAAGGGCTATGAGAATGCGCGATTACGGCGCCGCTTTAGCTGTTATTCGCACTATTTCAAAAATAAATACTTACGATGCCGAAGCCCGTTCGGAATACGACAGGCTGCGCAAGCTTCTGTCGGATAAAAAGCTCAAGGCGCTCCGGGCTGCTTTGGACGGTTCCGACAAAGGGAAAATAATTTCTATATGCGAGGATTTGGCTCCCGACGCTGAATTTTTGTCTGGCAATCCGGTTTGGGAGGAGGCATTGGAACGTAAAAGGGGCTTTGACGAAGAAGTCGCCAGGTCCCGGGCAAGGGAAATACTTTCGGAAATTTCCAAGCTCGACGCGTCGAAGGACATATCCAAAATATCGGAGCTTGTTTCGGAGTACAACCTCTTGGGGGCAGACCTTGCTACGACGGAAAAGGAGGCGGAGCTCCTGGACGATTGCAACAAAAAGGTGTCAGAATACCAAGATTTGCAGGTCAATTTGGAGCGTTCCGCCAGAGCCAGAAACATGGTGTCGATAGAGCTTGAGACGCCTACACCCATGCCGCCGTCGGAGCGCTTGAAATTTTTAAAGAAATTGCGTTCTGAGGCGGGGGAGACACTAGACGCCACATCCGCAAAGAAACTCAATTCGGCGATTTCTGCGTTGTCTTCGAAAATTTTGGCAAAACGGATATTGACGGTTGGCGGCGGGATG
>FR901613.1:48714-49155 GCA_000438015.1 Coraliomargarita sp. CAG:312
GATGGCCGCGGCTGCCATTGCGGTTTGGGTCGGATGCGGAATTTATTACGAGTCCGAGTACAAAGCCAGATTGGCGCGCGCCGGCGGGGAACTGCTTGAAATATCGCAATTGCAAGATCCGAGGATCGTATCCGAACGCTTGGACGCCTTTGCCGGTAAATATCCGGATTTCGTTGAGACGTCCGATTTCGCGGGGGAAATTGCCAAACTCCGCGAAACGGCAAATCTTGACATTGGCAATATAGAACGCATTTCAAAGCTTTTAAAATCGGTGGAGGCTATGGATTTTGCAAAGGCTTCTGCGATGGAGTTGGAAAATGCCCAGGCGGATTTGGAAAAAGTGCTCAGCGAAGTTCCGAACTTGTCCGCCGCGGTTAGGGATTCGGTTGCCGACAAAGCCGACAGTCTGTCGCGCAAATTGAGTTCGGCGATAGACTCCCG
>FR901613.1:49174-51956 GCA_000438015.1 Coraliomargarita sp. CAG:312
CGATAGACTCCCGCCGCAAATTGCGCTCCAAAACTTTGAGCGAGGCTTTGGGAAAGTACGACGCACTGCTGGAAAAGTACGAGAATTTCTCCGAGTCGCGCGAGGCTCTTGACGCGCAGGAAGCGCGCCTTTCGCAAATTATAATGCCGATTGTAGAGGATGTCACGCAGATGTTTAAGCCGTCCCAGTCGGATGTGGAGAGGTATGCGGATGTAGCCCAAAGAATAAAGGCAGCCAGGGCGACATATCTGAAGGCGGACGAGCTGTACAAATCGCTTATGGATTCGCGCACAGCCACCGCTTATTTTAACCAGGCGCACTCTATGGAAACCTCGGGTATTATGTCAGCCGATTTTTCTAAAAAATTGTCGCGAATTCTTGCGTGCGAAAAGGCTGTAAAGTCCGGCCAGCTATCAGACTTTGCAGATTCCGACGCCGCGGAGAAATCTGTCGATTATCCAATGCTCGGGTCGGGGAAGCTGCCTTCAAACGGGTTGATGACAAATGTCTACCGCAATATAAACGCCCAAAAGACGAATACATATACTCTTGGCGAAATAAACGTTTCAAGCCAAAGCTGGCCCGGCGGCAGTGAGACCATACAGAAATGCAAAGTGATATATCCGAGCGGCGCAGTGCGGGACGAGACGTTTAGGATGAATTACGTGGACGGAAAACAACCCCGCGGCGAGCTTCTTTCCACCGGTACGCTTTCCATAGAATCCAAGACGGGAAGGGAGGCGGAGCAGCTGGCTCTTTCTAAATCTTGGCTTGCCGCGTTGGAGTTTATTGCCGACGCGAAAATAAATCCTATATACAAGCTTTTGTTTGAGGCTAAAATTTTTGAGCAGATGCTAAAAAATCCCGTGGAAAGTTCGCTTGCGTTCTCTCCGTCCGCCAAAGAAAGATGCTCTGTTGTTAAGAAAATGGCGCGGGGATTTAACGACTATTCTTGGATGTTTGAGCCGCAGTCCAAGGTTAATTTTGTGGAGTCCGAGCTCTATTCAAAGCCATCTCCGAAATACGAGCTTGAGGCAATGATAACAAAAAAAGCCATTGAAATAGCCCGCAGCAATCCAATTCAAATGATAGGCGTCGCAGACTCCAAAGGGAATCCTGTCCTTTTCAAGCAGCCCTCCGGCGCAATCAGGTCTGTTGCCGACGACGGTTCTTTTTCTCGCGCGGAAACGGTCGACAAAATAAAAATAGCGCCTCTTGCCCCTATATTTTCGGAAAAGATTTCATCTGATGAAATCGTCCGAAAATCCAAGGAAAGCGTGAAATGAGCAGGTATTTTGTAAAGTGGAAGGGGGTCGAGAGCGGCCCTTATTCCGCCGGAGAGCTTCGCGACATGTACAATGCCGGAAAAATAGGCCTTATACATTATGTGCGCGAGGAAAATTCCGCAAACTGGCATTTGTTCCGCGAATTTTTATCGGGGGAAAACATTGGCGAAGCTGCATCTCCCGTCGATGATGCGAAAAAGACGTCGCTTTATCTGCAGTATTTTGCGTACCTTTTGTGCGGCGGGGCATTTTTGTCGCCGTATATTTATTTGTGCGCTTTGGCTTTGTGCGCATATCTATTTTTTGCGTGCAATAAAAGATTTGCATTGGAGATTTTTGGGGTTTCGACAGTCATTGCCGTTTCGGGAATATTTTTCTTTTACGGCGTTGTTCCCGTTCTGATGAGGTAGAATTTTAAGCGCAAAAAGGTTGATAAAAAAAAAGGTAGTGTTTGGATAGGAATTGTGGACGAAATTAGAAAAATAATTTTTGCCGTAAATAAGACAAAGCCACATGCGGCCGAAATAGCTTTTAAGCTTTCCGAGCTCGCGCAGCGCAACGGAATGTCGGCGCAAATATGCGATGCTTTCCCTATTGACGAGGAGGCTTTCAGAGGCAAGGATTTGTGCTGCGTAATCGGCGGAGACGGCACGATTCTTTCATGTGTCCGTCCGCTGATAAAATACGATATGCCGGTGTTCGGCATAAATCTCGGCAAACTTGGCTTTTTGGCGACTTATACGGATGAAATCGACGATGAATCGTTTTTATCTTTGGCGCGCGGCGACTTTATGATTTCAGAGCGCGCCTTGCTCATGGCAAAATATCGCGGGCGCTGTTATTATGCATTGAACGACTTTGTGCTTAAAGATCTTAGGTCCGCCGGAATTTCCGATTTTCAAATGTTTGCCGACAGGGAGCTTGTTGCAGACTATGTAGGAGACGGCCTTATATTTTCCACTCCTACGGGATCTACCGCGTACAACCTTTCAGCCGGAGGGCCTCTTATCCATCCAAAGGCTCGCGCTTTTGTAATGACTCCGATTTGCCCCCATATGCTTTCCAACCGCAGTCTGGTATTTGACTACGGTGCGCAGATAAAAGTTAATTGTGTCAGCGGGCAGAGCGCGCTAATCGCGGACGGTCGGGAAATTGAGACGATATCAGCCGGCGCTCAGATAGAAGTTGAAATGCCATCTGTTGCATTGAAATTCGCCCGCTTGAGCGGGGATTCTTACTTTGGCGTTTTGAGAAACAAGCTCGGTTGGGCCGAGGATCCGCGAAGGCTTCAAAATGAACAGCGCTAGGGAAATTTTAGACGCCCATGAAACTGCGCAGCGGCGCGCCTATGCATGCGCGGTATTTTTTATTTGCGCTGCTTTGCTTGCCAATTCCGTATCTTTTGGGGTGGCTTACTTCTTTTCGCGCGTCGGGGATTTTTCGGCGATTTCGCCGTATGCTATTTCGGCGTATTTGGATCTGGCTATAGCGGCTGG
>FR901613.1:51969-57386 GCA_000438015.1 Coraliomargarita sp. CAG:312
GGATCTGGCTATAGCGGCTGGATTTATTTTCGGATTCGCGCCGTTTGCTTCTTTGCGCCTTAAGGCAATTGCTGCTGCGGGCTTTTTTGCTTATCTCGAATATTCTTCAACGGGAATTTTCGGGACGGGATGCTTATTGCAGTTGCTTCTGGGCGCGCTGATAGGTCTGCTTTCGGTTCGGCTGCCTTTGATTCTTACTTTGGCTGTGGGCATTTTTGCCGCCAGTGTTGCGGTGTACATTGATATTAATTTATTTCTAAAATAAAACAGTTATGGAAAAGTCGAATGGCAACGGTAAAAAGCCGCTAGTAAAACGCGTCGAGAAATTCCTTACAAGCGATGTTTGGAATGTATCTGAAAGCGCAGAAGGGGCAAAAAAATATTTTTTGTCGCTTTTGAGGATAGTGCTGACTACAATCAACGGAATTATTCATAAGCGCATTCTCGTGCAGGCATCGTCCCTTTCTTATGCGACGCTTTTGGCTATAGGCCCTATTTTGGCCATTACCGTAATTTTTTCGGGAATATTTTTTAGGGACAAGGGCGAGGAATTTATCTATGCGAAGATTATGTCCGCGGCAACTTTTGTAATGCCCGCTTTTAACGAAATGATTCCAGTTGAGAATTCAAAAGGCTTAAAAGGCGGATCGGAATCGACCGCTTCGCTTAAATCGGCTCCTCAGATAAATCCGCGCATTTTTTATTTTATAAACCACATATCAAAAGGCAGTTCAAGGGCTGGAGCCGTCGGAGTGGCTACAATGATTGTGACGTGCTTGCTGCTTTGCATAAATATGGAATCGGCGTTCAATTATATATGGGGGGTAAAGAAAGGCAGAAAGTGGGTAGATAGGATAGTATTCTATTTTGCAATGATATTTTTTGGTTCAGTAGGCACAATTTTCGGAATGACGTTTTTGGCGACCTCCCAACTAAATAGTTTTGTAAAGGATATACCTTTCATTTCAGATTACGCTTCGTGGCTTACATATATAATTGGAATTGCGGTTATGACTACGGTTCTAGCCTTCTTTTATAAATTTATACCTTGCGCGCGCGTAAAATGGCGCGCAGCGTTTGTTGGAGCAGTTGTCATAATCCTGGCGCTAATTTTAAATAATGAAATGTCGTTTCTATATATTAGCTACATCGTAAAACAGCAGAATTTTTATGGATATCTTGCGATAGTTGCGGTGGCAATGTTTAGCCTATATATATTTTGGATGATGATTCTAACGGGTGGGCAAATAACATTCGCGGTGCAATATGTGGATTTCCTGTCGGACGACGAATCTTGGAATAAGATGGGAACCCGCGCGCGCGAACTTTGCGCTCTGGCTGTATTTGGAGAAATATCGAAGGCTTTTTACAAGAGGGGAGAGTCGCCGACAGTTGAGTCTATCAGTGGAAGTTTAAGAATTTCCAAGGTTGTCGTGACGGCTAGCTTGGAGTGGCTTGTCTCAAAAAAATTGGTATGCCATGCGGAGGGATTCAATCCCGACGACGACGCAGTTTATTTTAATCCCGCCGTTTCTCCCGACACCGTGAAGCTTTCCGACTTTTTCGCCCTTCTTTCAACTAACGAAGGCGATTCCACGATATCCGATATGCTTGCCAGAGAAGAGCCCCTTGTAGCCGCTGCGGTTGCTTCAATGGGAGAATATTCCAAAGGGGAGGTTCCGTCTAAAACAATAAGGGAATTGATATAATGGACTTGTTTGAATTTAGAAATGAATATCTTAAGGGGGGATTGGAGCGGGATATGCTCGACGACAATCCGTTCGTCCAATTTAAAAAGTGGTTTGAACACGCTTGCGAGTGCAACGTAAAAGAACCTAACGCCATGGCAGTTTCCACTGTGTCTGCCGACGGAATGCCAAGCTCGCGCGTGGTCTTGCTGAAGTCTTGGGATGAGCGCGGCTTTGTATTTTATACTAACTACACAAGCCAAAAAGCCAAGGAAATAGAGGGCAACAACAAAGTGAGCCTGCTGTTTGTGTGGCTTGATTTGGAGCGGCAACTGCGCATAAACGGAACTGCAGAAAAAGTCTCCGCGGCGGAATCATTGAGATATTTTATTTCAAGGCCGTTCGGAAGCCGCCTCGGCGCTTGGGTTTCGCACCAAAGCAGCATAATAACTTCCCGCTCATTGTTGGAGATGCAGTTTGAGAAGATGAAGCGCAAGTTCGCAGACGGGAAGGTTCCTCTCCCGGATTTTTGGGGCGGCATTAGGGTCGTGCCGTCATATTTTGAGTTTTGGCAGGGCAGGGAAAACCGCCTCCATGACAGATTCGCGTATAAAATGGGGTCTGAGCCTGGAAAATGGACAATAGAACGCCTTTCCCCGTAGGCGGAGTTTAGGCTGGAACTCATGTCTGAATCGTACAGACAGGACTAGTATAATAGAACGCCTTCCCTAGCAGGCGGAGTTTAGGCCGGGTTTGCAAAAATAAAAAACGGAAAGCTTTTTGCGCCGTCCGTTTTAGTTTAATTTAATGCATTTGCTCTCCAGCAACGGATCCTAATAAACATTTAGGTTTATTAAATTATGGCTATGTGCGCGTGTGTGTTTTTTTTGAGCAAATGCATGCCGCCTCTTTAAATTGGGCGCAGGAATAAGATTGCCTGCGCGCGCAGTAGGAGTGAACGGGATTATATTCCGTCGATTTCCTGTGAAAGGTGGGATATAAGTTCGGATTCGCTCATCCGTACCTGCTTTGTAGTGTCGCGGTCGCGCAAGGTCACTGTGCCGTCTCCTTCTATCGTTTGGAAGTCTATCGTTATTCCGAAAGGCGTCCCTATCTCGTCCTGCCTGCGGTAGCGCCTGCCGATTGCACCTGCTGAGTCGAAAAAAACGTTCCAGCGCCGGCTCAATTTCTTGTATAGGTTTTGCGCGCGCTCCATTAATTCCGGCTTATTTTTCACAAGCGGGAAAACAGCCGCCTTATAGGGAGCCACACGCGGGCTAAATTTCAATAGAACGCGCTTTTCCGCCTGTCCTTTGTCGTTCGGCACTTCGTCTTCGCAATATGCAGCAGTAAGCACAGCCAAAAGCGTGCGGTCAACGCCGAGCGACGGCTCTATGACGTGCGGCAGATATTTTTCTTTGCGGGCTTCGTCGAAATATTCGAGATTTTTTCCCGAAGCGTTCTGGTGCTGCGTAAGGTCGAAATTGCCGCGCACCGCTATGCCCTGCAACTCTTGCAGCCCGTGGGGGAAATGGAAGGTTATATCGGTGCAGGCTTTGGCATAGTGGGCGAGCTTCTCGTCTGGATGCACGTCTTCGGCAAGTTCCGATTCAGGCAGCCCTATGGAAACAAACCACTTTTTGCATGCGTCTATCCATTCGCGGTGCAGCTTGCGCCAGTCGTCATATGGCGATATAAAGTATTCTATTTCCATCTGCTCAAATTCGCGGCTTCTAAAAATAAAATTGCGGGGGGTTATTTCGTTCCTGAACGCCTTTCCGATTTGAGCTATTCCAAATGGAATCTTTACGCGCGTGGTGTCGCATACATTCTTGAAATCGGCAAATATTCCCTGCGCGGTTTCGGGGCGCAAGTAGGCTATGGCAGTTTCGTCCCGCAGGGCGCCGACGTAAGTCTGGAACATCAAATTGAAATCGCGCGGAGGCGTAAGCGAACCAGGCTTGCCGGTTGCCGGAGACGGTATCAGTTCGTACTCGTTCGGCTTGGCGTCCATATAGTTCTTTAGGACGACCTCATCAAGCTCTCCCTGTTTGCCCAACTTCCTCTTAAGCTCGTGCGCTTTTTTTTCGGCTTCGGCCTGCATGGCTTCGTCCTCCAGCACGCTTACGTATCCGATTGTTTCTCCGCCGACCTTTACTTCGGCAAAAAATATTTGGTCTGCCCTAAAGCGCAATTTTGATTCTTTGCAGTCAACCATAGGGTCGGAGAATCCTGCGACGTGCCCCGACGCTTTCCAGACGTCGGGCGCCATTATGATAGACGCGTCCAAACCTACAATGTCGTCCCTTCCGTGGACAAAGTCGTTCCACCAAGCGCGCTTTATATTGTTTTTGAGTTCGACGCCCAGCGGGCCGAAATCGAAAAATCCGTTGAAGCCGCCGTAGATTTCCGACGAGCGGTAAATGAATCCTCTGCGCTTGCAAAGGCCCTCAATTGTAGCCATGTCAACCATATGCGTATATATAAATTTTAGCGCACAAAGATAATTCGATACCCGCCTTTGTCAACTTTTATAACTTTAATACTGCGCGGAAAACATTTGCTAAAAATTAGGCCCGGAAGTTTTTCGCAAATTCTTTTGACAGTTCAAAATTATAAGTTATCTTGATCTTTGTATGAATGGCATATTTAAGGCATTTTTCTTTTTTGCTGTTGCGCTGCCTATGCTTTCTGCGGCTGCCGGCGAGTATAAGGTTGGAAGCTTTAACATATTGGGAGGGGATGTATCCCAGCCTGACAACGCCGAGCGCGCCGCAGTTGGGAGTGCGCTCGTGGGATTCTACGGCTTCGATATAATAGGGTTTCAGGAAATGCGGAAACCGCAGGCGGAGATTTATTTGAAGGCCGGCGAATACGCCATTTCCGGGGAGGTGGTCGCGCCGAATATAGAGGTTCCAGGGTGGATGCGTTGGGGAAATTTCATATTTTATAAAAAGGAAAAATTTGAGCTTCTGAAGGAAGGGCATTTTTGGCTTTCTCCGACTCCCGAAACACCTTCAAAAGGCTGGGACGAAAAGCAGTATCGAATTTGTAATTACGTCAAGCTCCGCGACAAGGCAGACGGTTCTCAAATCTATTTTTTCAACCTCCACCAAGGGCTGACAGAAAAATCCCGCAGCGGCTCTATGCGGGTTATTGTCGATAAGCTTCGCGAAATTCTAAAATCGGAAAGCGGGGCGGCGGTTTTTATGACGGGCGACTTCAATGCGCGCAAGGGCGAGGAATCTATATCCTATCTATTATCTGCAGATATTTTAAAGGATTCTTGGGATGTTTCTAAAACTCCCCCTTTTGGCTCGCGCGGAACTTTTGTGCCGAAATTTGGCAATAAGACATCATGTAAAGGCGAAGCTAAAACCGAAAATAAGATCGACTACATATTTGTCTCTCCGAATGTCAGTGTTAAAAAGTGCGCGGTAATAGCAAATAACGTAGACGGAACATTTGCTTCCGACCATCTTCCCATAATAGCCGTTGTTGAGGTGAAAAATTAGGTTTGAGACAAGCTGGTTTCTTGGGGGAACCCTGCACGGGCATCGCATTTGCGGTGTGGTTTGCCTAAAACAGAGAAATGGGCGCAAGATGATTTGCGGCGATGGTGGATAAAAACGCCGCATAGGCATTGCCTTTGCGGTGTGCCTGAAACAAATAACTATGCGCTTAACATCGGCAGAGGCAAGTCTGATTCAAGGGGCTATATTTTTGCGG
>FR901614.1 GCA_000438015.1 Coraliomargarita sp. CAG:312
GTCGACAAGCTCTCCGGAAAATGCAACAAGCACGTCTAAATTCTTATAGCCATTGTCCCTTATAAAATTTTTGAACTCTTTGAAATAGCGTATCGCATGCAAGCGGGAGGCGGTAACTACCATTGCCTTTGCGTGCCCGCCTATTTTTTTCGAGGTTATATCGCGGACATGCTCCAACATAATCGCTGTCTTTTGCGATATATTGTGCGGGTGCAGCGATTCAAATTGGCGGACTGCACGCGATGCTTTGCGCTTGTTAAATTCAGGGTCGTTTTCTTCGCTTTTGGCAATTTTATAGTAGGTTTTGTATGTCGTATAGTTTTTTAATACATACAATATAAAGCCTTCCTCTATCGCCTGGCGCATAGAGTAAATGTGGAACGCGCGGTAGGTACCGTCGGGCATTTTAGTGCCAAACATTTGCAAAGTTTTGCCCTTTGGAGTGGCAGTGAAGGCAAAAAAACGACATATTTTTATGGGTTCCATGCGAGGCTAACTCCTGGACTATTTTATCCTGATAATCCGGCTTTGCGTCCTCGACTTGATTCGCAATTTTTGCCGCCTCTTCAAGCTCCTTTTCCATATCGGCGAGGGCGAATTTGAGCTTTTTTGCGGCCTCGCCCGTTTG
>FR901615.1:0-135 GCA_000438015.1 Coraliomargarita sp. CAG:312
CGAAGACTACCGACTGGAAATTGCGTCATCTGGATACAATCAGGGGGAATTTTGGAGCGAGGAAGGAGGCTTCAATTCCAAAGGCGAAATTATCTCACAGCCTTTCGCAGAGGGAGAATGTGTCGCGCCGCTTAG
>FR901615.1:154-800 GCA_000438015.1 Coraliomargarita sp. CAG:312
CTTAGGATTATGACGGTTGACGTCCAAATGGACCATTTCTACTTGGTTGTGCGCTCGTGGAGTCCGCAGGGTTCAAGCCGTCTATTATGGCACGAAAAGGTGTTAACGTGGGAGGATATAGAGGATATTCAACAGAGATTTTCAATACTGCCAAATCTCGTTTTTATCGACGCAGGATATAATTCCTACGAAGTTTATAAGCAATGCGGCAAGCACCGTTGGATAGCCCTAATGGGAGATAATAGGGCTAATTTTGTTCATAGGCTACCGCAAGGTAAAAGCGTTTTTAGGTTTTATTCTCCAGTCAAAAATATTTTTATATCTCGAGAAGTTAAGTGCCGTATGCACTTTTGGAGCAATTTGAATGTAAAAGATACCTTAGCCCGTATCCGAAGGAATCAAAATCCTGAAAATGGAGCGACTTGGGAAGTGCCTACGGATATTTCCGAAGATTACCTAAAACACATGGAATCCGAACACCGAATTAAGAAAGGAAATTCGTGGATATGGGAACAAATTGGCAACCGTCCAAACCACTATCTTGATTGTGAAGCGATGAATTGCGCAGGCGCACTGATGTTGAAGATAATCGGAAATGAGAATCTAAAGGTAGAATAACTTTTTTGACATTCGCCAATTCAATATG
>FR901615.1:868-1113 GCA_000438015.1 Coraliomargarita sp. CAG:312
CTTGTACAGGTAAAAGCAGAACGCGAAAAATACCTTTCTTCGGCATCTGATAGCGGGAGTTCTTACTCCCGTATAGCTCTGGCGGAAATCGAGAAGAAATTTAACGGCATAATGGACGCATTGGAGGCGCTTGCGCCCGAAAAGTATGCTCCCCAAAGGCGCGTGTCCTATAACGGAGTTCTGGGAGGAGTGATACAATGACGAGCTTCCGAAAAAAGATTGCCAACTTCTTTTACGGCATAGGA
>FR901616.1:0-4545 GCA_000438015.1 Coraliomargarita sp. CAG:312
GCAAAAATAGCAAAACCGCAGAAATGTGTTTGTTCGCAAATTGAAATTCCAAGGCGTATTTTTTAGGTTTACGGAGCAGATGGGAAAATGAAAAACTTTAGAAAACTAAACTTTTATCATTTCCCTGGCTGCGAAAAATTTTTTGCAAGTTTTGTTTTTTTGAGAGCTTTGCCCCGCATTGCTTTTGAAAAACTTTTTAAGAAATAGTTTTTTGCGACTGGGGTTTCCGCAAGGCGCGGATGCAGCCCGCTCGGCGCGCGACGTTTTGTTTTTCAATGTATGCTAACTTTAGATCGACGTTATTTTAAGTATGTTTTCTGATAAAAATTTCGCTGCAGAATCTGCGTGCGAAAACGTCCTTGCCGCTTGGGCAATTGTCTGCATTTCTTCTTCGGAAAACTTTGATGGATAAAGGCGCAGCGGATAGTCGCTTCCATATACGGTTTTTTCCGGGAAAGTGTGGGTTGCGCTGCCCCATGCCGAGTCATCGTTTGTAAGCGGGCTTGCGGCAGAGTCGAAATATGCGTTTGGCAGGTCCGTGAAAGTTTGCGGGCTGCTGAATATTTCCCCCCCGCACCAGTGGGCAAAAATAAAGTTGGTGCTTGGATTCGCGCGCGCGGCTTCCACGGCATGCGATGTTTTTGTTGGAACTTTCCCCAAATATTTGCGCTCTGAACTTTCAGTAATATGCACGCATATAGGCAGTTCGCATTCAGCAGCTGCGGCGCAAATGTCGTCAAATTGCGGCGACAGAAACTCAAATTGTTGGACGCCATCGTGGATTTCTCCTATTCCGCAGAATCCGTCGTCTCTGGCGCGTTTTACCGCCTCGATAGAGCGTTCGGCGTTTGCAGGCTGAATGGAAATAAAAGCCGATAGCCTGTCGGGATGCGCTTTTACGAATTTGGATATTTCATAATTCATCATTTCGCATGTTCCGGAATTTTGCCAATACCAGCCTTGAATTATTGCGCGTTCAACTCCCGCTTTGTCCATATCGCAGAGGAATTTTTTTTCAGAAGGGAACCCCTGCAATGATTTCCGCCCGTCGGGGCGTTTTCCCACAAGCAAAGCCCAATAGTTTTCTCCGGCGCTATGTGCCCATTCCACGGGGCGCGCTGCGACAAATTCTGGATAAAAGTGCGTATGGGAATCTATGGTTTTCATAACATCATATAAAATTAAAATAGAGCGCCGCGATTAGGACAGCCGCTAAAATAAACCTGTAATAGGCGAATGGCGCCAATCCTTTGCGCGTTAAAAAACCTACCATCCAATGGACTGAAATTGCCGCGCTTATAAACGCAACAAGCATTCCCATTGCAAGCGGGCCGAAAGAAAGCGCTTCGGCAATTGCCGCGCCGTCTTTATAGGTCTTGTAGGCCGCCGCGGCCGAGAGCGTGACAAAGCCGAGCAAAAAGCTGAACTTAGCCGAGTCGGAAGGCCTCAGCCCCGCGAGATACCCGCCTAGAATCGTCATCATTGACCGGCTTGTTCCGGGCCACATCGCGACGCATTGAAGGGCTCCTATTAGAAATGCCTTAGAAAGTTTCATATCCTCAAGTTTGGGATAGCGCTTGCCGGCATATTGGCGCTTGTCGTAATATTTTTGCATTGCCAGCATTAAAACCGCCCCAGCCGCCAACGCGAATATCACTGGTTTTACTCCGAAAAGTTGAGATTCTATAAAGTCATGAAGAATAAGTCCTACTACCGCCGCAGGCAGAAACGCTGCAATAAGATTGCGCAAGAGGCGCAGCCCTTCTGGATTGCGCCCCAGCAGTCCGGCGAGCATCTTCAATAGATACTGCCAGTATATCACAGCCACGGCGAGTATTGCGCCAAATTGGATTACAATAGCGTAGGCGTCCGCCGCCATCTTCATTGTGTAGGGGGAACCGTCGCTGTCGTAAATTTCAGCGCCGGATGAATCGCAAAGAGGGGTGTCTGTGTCTAGACCCAAGAGAGCGTTTGCCAAAATAAGGTGTCCAGTGGAGGACACGGGAAGGTATTCGGTGACTCCCTCTACCACTCCAAGTACAAGCGCGTCGGCATATCCTATGTCTTCCTTCCCACATCCATCTTTGGCGACGCCCGGTTTTGCAGGCGGATTTTGCCCAACCTCGTAGAGTTCTATTTGGGCGTATGCAGATATTGAAAATAGGATAGAAAGAACCGCGGAGATTATGAAAAATTTTAAGTGCTTTGGCATTGCTTTGTCGTTTGCGTTTTTATGTGGATTGGGGTTTGCGGATGGAGGGTTGCGCTGGCTTGAGGGAAAGAATTGGCATGCTAAAAAGTCTTTCTTGCGTCTATGGCGTTTTTTATAGTGCCTGCGTCGGCGAATCCAAGCTGGCTTCCGCTTGGAAGTCCAAAACCTATTCTTGTCAGCTTTACTGAGTGGGGGCCTACAATTCTTTCCTGGATATAGTGGCAAGTCGCCTCGCCCTCGATATCGTTTGAAAGCGCGAGTATTATTTCTTCAACGCCGTCGCTTTCAATCCTTGCGGAGAGCTGTTCGAGATTCAGCTTGTCCGGGCCTATTTTTTTCAAGGGTGATAGTTTGCCGCCCAAGACATGGTATTTGCCGCTCCAAGCTCCGGATCTTTCTATGGCGTCGATGTCGGATGATTTCTCTACCACGCAAATTGATTTTTCTGAACGTGAGACATCGGAGCAAATGCCGCATAGGTTTCCGTCTTCGGAAAGTCCGAAGCATTTCGGGCAGGGAGTCACCCGCTCTAGGGCCGATATTATAGCCCCTGCGACGTCGCGCGCATGCTGGCGGTTTTCCAATGCCAAAAATATAGCCATTCTTTCGGCGCTTTTTGCGCCAGTGCCCGGTATTTTTTTTAAGGCGTTTTTTAAGTTTTCAAAAGCCTTGCTCATTTGACTAGGAATTTACACCTTTCTTCCCTTAATACGCTGCAGTATTCTTTGCCATAGCGCGACTATGAATGCCGTAAGCGGAATAGCAAGAATCATTCCCTGTATTCCGCCGAGCGCTATTCCCCAAAAAAACACGGAGAATATAATGACAGTTGGATGCAGCCCGGTCCGGTCTCCCATAATCTTCGGGGTGAGCAAATAGCCTTCCACCATTTGCACTGCGGCGAATATCGCAAGACTTGCCGCCACAAGCCAAATTCCTCCGCCGTCTTGAAAAGCCGCCACGGGAAGTATTGTTGACAATCCCACCATTGTTCCAAAATATGGAATTATATTAAGCATTCCGGCTGCAAATCCAAGCAGGAAGCCGAATTTTACTCCAGCTAGAAACAGTCCGGTCCCGAATAGAGCCCCCATTATTAAGGCTATTGTAAGTTGCCCTCTAAAGAATGTTGTCATTATTTCGGTAAACCTGCGGAGCATGAAAAGAATGTCGTCGAGCAGCGATTTGTCTAGGAAGTTTAGGTTTCTTTCCACCCGGCCGAAGAAGTCGGCATTTTCGGTGAGCATATAGTATAGATATATGGGAGTGACGGCGATTGCCGTAAGGTATGTGCATACAGCCATTATTCCGCCGGTTGCCGCGCTTGCGGTTAGGGATATTTTCCGGAGCGTTGACATGACGGACTCGACGGATATTTCCGACAATACAAAGTTTTTTAATTCTGTCAGCTTTTCAATAATAATATCTTTTGCATTTGGAAACTTTTCCGTAAGATGAACCGCTACATTGTGGAATGCTTCTGGTATTGACGCAAGCATCCGCGCGATTTCTCCGGCTAGTGCGGGGAGCGCAAAAATTGATATAATCGCCATAAAAGCGAGGATTATTGCGAACGCCAAGATGCAAGCCCATGTTCTGCCTATGCGGAGTTTTGACGATATAAAATCAACTATCGGGCTTATTATAAAAGATGCTATGAGCGCGACAATTACCGGAAGCACAACCGCCCCGAATACGCTTAGAAATTTTCCAAGCAAAACAAAAATCAAAACGACAAACGCTGCTATGACGCAAATCGAAAGGCAGGCAATTGCCGCTCCGGAAACTTTTTTCTGGAAACCGCTCAACATTTGTCAAAGATAATCCACATAAGCTTTCGCAAATGCAAACAAATTCAAACGAGTCTGACAAACAAAAACCGGAGCTTTTGCGCGCCGCGGTCGTTCGCCGCACGCCGAAAGCGCCTTCTGCCGCGCGCAGCGACGCAGGCCAGAAGGGCGCGCCGCTGGGCAAATCCGCCAAGCCTAGGCGCGCATCCTCCGCCGACAATGCGCCCGCGGCAGAGAAAAGATGCCAGCCTTCCTCCGGCAGTACCGGGAATTTGCATTCTGAAACGGATTGCATTCAGCTTTCTGCAAAGAAAATATCCGGGGCTGAAAAAATTTCCTCAAGCGGCAAGAAGTTTCCCAAAAAAGGCTGCGGCAATGGGCTTGGCGATGAACAGCGTCAGCAAGATTGCAGGCGAGTAAACGCGGAGGTTCAGGGATGCGGCTCTGAATCCGATTTAATGGAGGTATCCCGCGTCGGGGGTGATTGCGGAGCCGCGCGGTTCGCACCGGATGCCCGCTCCAAGCCGGATATCGGGCGGGGCG
>FR901616.1:4601-13456 GCA_000438015.1 Coraliomargarita sp. CAG:312
AATTACAGGTGCGAACCAGCACAATTTAAAAAATATAAGCCTTGAAATACCGCGCGGATTGATGGTTGCATTTACAGGCAGGAGCGGTTCGGGAAAGTCGTCGTTGGCGTTCGATACGATTTATGCGGAAGGGTATCGCAAATATATGGAAAGCTTGTCGGCGGACGCGCGCAGGCTTATGAGCCAGATTGACAAACCTGCGGTCGAATCTATAACGGGGCTTTCGCCTGTAATCGCCATAGAACAGGTCAAATCTCTCGGGTCGAATCCAAGAAGCACCCTTGCAACTCTAACGGAAATAGCAGATTACGCGCGTCTGGTTTGGAGCTTGTCGGGAGATCAGTTTTGCCCCAAGGACGGCGGAAAAATAGAGCGTAGGAGCTTGGACGAATGTGTCGATGCGGTAATGGATTTGCCTGCGGGAAGCCGAGTATATTTGCTTGCTCCGCGCTACTTTGGGAGGCTTGCCGGGGCGAAAGATGCTGTCAAATCGATTAGGCTGAGCGCTTGGCAGCGCGCCCGCATAGCGGGGAAAATTGTGGAATTGGACGATCCCGCTGCGGAAAAGGAGGCTTTTTCGGGGATTTCTCCCTCGCAAAATGTCGGGGTTGATTTGGTTGTGGACAGGTTTGTTGTTTCTTCGGCTTCCCGCGGGAGGGTTGCCGATTCTCTTGAGCTTGCGTTGCGCGAGGGCGGAGACAAGGCTGTTGCTCTCTATTCAAATGGCGGCGAGTATTCAGAGCTTGTTCTGTCAACAGCCTTTGCCTGCCAGACTTGCGGGACTGTTTACGAGCCGTTGAGCGTTCGAAATTTTTCTTTCAACCATCCCGACGGAGCATGTCCGGAGTGCGGAGGAATCGGCAAAATTATGTGTGCTAGCGAGTCTCTCGCCGTTCCAGACCCGGGCAAGAGTGTGCGTGGAGGCGCCATAAAAGCTTGGAGGATAGGCGCAAAAAATATGATAATAAAGCGCAACGCCATTTTGCGGCAGCTTTCCCAGCAGCTGCCGTTTGATCCAAACGTCCCGTGGAGGGATTTGCCGGGAAAAGTGCGCGATACCATTCTATACGGAGATCCTGAACGCGAATTTCTTTTCAAGCTTCGCCGCGGAAACCGAAGGCCGGAGCCATGTATTTTCGGCGGGGTCTTAGCCGACGTTGACAGAACCTGCCGCGAAACTCCGAGCGATGGTTTGCGCGCTAGGCTTTCGGTATTTCAAATTTCAAAAGTTTGCCCGTCATGCGGAGGTTCGCGCTTTTCCGCCCGCACGAGAAATGTGTTGGTGGAAGGAGTGTCCTATGACAAATTTTGCGCAATGAGTGTGGATAATGCCCGCGCTTTTGTAAACAAACTCTTTGAAATAAAGAAATACGATCCCGTAAAGGATGCTTTGACTGGATTGAGAGACAGGCTTGGCTTTTTGGAGAGAGTAGGGCTATCATACATTAGTCTCGACCGCGAGGCTTCCACGCTTTCCGGTGGCGAAGCCCAGCGCGCACGTCTTGCAACGCAGCTTGGAATGGATTTGACGGGCGTAACATACGTCCTGGATGAACCGACAATCGGTCTCCATCCTTCGGACGATAAAATGCTTATAGACGCTCTCGGCTGTTTGAAATCAAAGGGAAATACCGTTTTGCTTGTCGAACACGACGAAGCCGCGCTAAGGGCGTGCGATTGGGTTGTCGAATTAGGTCCCGAAGCCGGAGAACGGGGCGGCAATCTTATTTTTAACGGAAGCATAGAGGATTGCATGAAATCTCCGGATTCCCGCACAGGTTTGTATCTTTCCCATCGGGCGCAAATATCCAGACCGGGAGTACAGCTGTTTTCTACTGGAGAATTTCTTATAGTGAAAGGCGCTCGGGAAAATAATTTAAAGAATATTGACGCAAAATTCCCGATAGGTTTGTTTACAGTCGTTTGCGGCGTTTCAGGCTCAGGGAAAAGTACTTTGGTCAACGATATTTTAGCGCGCCACGCAGCACGCAAGTTAAACGGAGCAAAGGAGGTAGACGGAGCGCACGGCGGAATTTTGGGCCTTGGGAACTTTACGTCATGCGTGCGCGTTGACCAGTCTCCGATAGGCAAGAGTCCGCGCTCAAATCCTGCAACCTATACAAAACTATTCGACCTTTTGCGCGAGCTTTACGCCCAGTGCCCGCTTGCGAAAACCCGCGGGTATGGAGCTGGAAGATTCAGTTTCAATGTTAAGGGCGGGCGCTGCGAGCATTGCGCGGGAGACGGTTCCATAATGTTGGATATGCAGTTTCTCGGAGAAGTTTACATAACATGCCCAAGCTGCAAAGGGAAACGCTACAACCGCGAAACGCTTGAAGTGCGCTACAAAAATCTAAATATAGCCGATGCCTTAAATCTCACGGTTAGCGAGGCCTTGGAGGTTTTTTCGGCGCACCCGAGAATCGTGTCCAAGCTTAAAACATTGCAGGATGTCGGGCTTGGGTATATACGTTTAGGTCAGCCTGCCAATACCCTTTCCGGCGGGGAAGCTCAGCGCATAAAATTGTCTTTGGAGCTGTCCCGCCGCACGAGGGGGCGGACTCTATATATTTTGGACGAGCCAACAACGGGGCTTCATTGGGACGATATCGACAAGCTTCTGAAACTTCTCTTTAAATTGCGCGACGCAGGAAACACGGTGATAGTAATAGAGCATCATCCGGATTTTATAAAATTTGCCGATTGGCTTATTGAGTTGGGGCCTGTCGGAGGGGCGGGAGGCGGCAAGATAGTTTTTGAAGGGCCTCCATCGGAACTGTCTAAAGCCGACACGCCTACTTCGAGATTTGTAAAAGTTGAAGATTGCTGAAGATCTGGTGCTGCACTAATAGTTGTTAAATTAAGTTGTTATAGTATTACATATTCCTTGGATGCAAAACCCGCCCTGCAAGAGCCGGAACCTAAGCCTGTTGAAGCAGCGGAAAATCCAAGTTGGACACCCTCATCCAATCTATGCACCCCCAACCTAAGCGGCAGGCAGTTTTAGTCTAAAATATTAAGCGGATTTAAAGCAAAATTTTAGTCGGCATAAAATATGCAACGCCAAAAATTGTTTCCTTTATATCTCCCATAATGATTTCTCAAACCCTCTATTAAGAAAAATCGGCGACGGCTTTGGCAAGGCCCTTGTCTATCGCGCGCTAGCATATCGCTGTTTTCTTTGGATATTGAATGGTACGTGCCGTTGGTGAATGGGCTTTCTTGGGGCATAAAATGCCATGGATACTGAAGACAGGGCGGGGAAGCGATTTGCGCATTGCATGCCTGAACAAAGACAAATAACGCAAATCCTTAAGCGGTCATTTTTTCCGCAACCTAGCGGACTGTATTAAGATTTGAGCCGTTGCAAAATAAAAAGCTCCGCGCTTTTTCTTGATTATAAAACGCGGAGCCAGAATGTTATGCGCTTTTTTTAGTGGCTGTGCTATCTAACAGACGCCGCGCCGCGCCCCAAATAAAACGGTATCAGATACGATATAAACGCCTTTTGGATTGAGTCCGGCAAATAGAATCCCTGAACCGCATGGAAAGACGTGGACGACCATTCAGGAATTAATCCAAAAAGCCAACCGCCTATTATGCGGCGTTCTTCGACTTGAACGGGTATCGAACTAAAAAACGCAAATATAAACGGAGCTACTATTATTGTGAATGCGCACCCGAAGTAAATCATGCGCCTTATTATCTTTCCGGCGTCGCCTGTGCGGGCGGCGGCTTTGTCGGCGGACGAGTCGGCTATTTCAACGCGTTGTCCTAGCAGAGTTATCATTTTTTCGTCGTGTTCCATTTTAGCTTTGATTATTTGCGATATAATTGCGGCGAAAAATCCCGCTCCTGCGCTGCCTATGGCGCTAGTTGCGTCGAAAACTGTATTAGCATCCATTTGGGCGCCTCCGGTTTATATTTTGTTTGTTTGTTTCTTGTTTTTGCATAGGAGGCAGAGTCTATAGGAAAAGCGTATTTCTTTCAAACTAACTTTGGAAACTTTTGAAAGTTTCCCGCATGCAAAAAAAAAGACCGCTTGCCGCGGTCTTTAGGATGGTATTTATAAAATGCCCTACTTTACGAGTTTTAAAATACAAGACTTTTCAAAGTCCGGTATTAATCCGCGGTACAATACGACATATCGGAATTCTCCAGTAGCAGGGCAGGAAAATTCAAGCCTTTTGGGAGTGTCTTTGTACAAATTCCAATATGCAAAACGCTCTCCCATTTTCTCGTTTTCGGGAGCTTTGCTTTTTTGCACTACATAGGCCACTATCATTGTCTTACCGTCTAGGGCGTAAATATCTGAGTG
This sequence comes from Coraliomargarita sp. CAG:312, assembly GCA_000438015.1. Lineage (GTDB taxonomy): Bacteria > Verrucomicrobiota > Verrucomicrobiia > Opitutales > Intestinicryptomonadaceae > Merdousia. Next base: position 8,920 of record FR901616.1, read on the forward strand.
TTTTGTGTCGAGCCTGTGCAGCTTGAACGATTCAGCCGCCACGTCTATATCTGCCAAATATGTTTTTAACTCCGGTATATTTACATAGTCTTGCGGTTTTTCCATTAGTCCTGCGCCGGCGTGGGCAAGGGAGGACGATATTGCTATTGCTGATATAAAGGATAGTATGCGCTTCATATGTATTTTCTTGTATTTATTTTAATGCTGCTACGAAGTCCCTTGCCAAATGGGAAAGAAACTTTGGGGCGCGGTTTTGCGCTTCTACCATGTTTGGAGCCATCGGAAGTATTTGCCCTATTTTTACGTCCGATAGTTTCATATTCGCCAAGTCTTTGTCTGTGACGTCAGCAGAGCCGCAGAAAATCCATACTGGCTTTTTGTACTTTGCAGCAAGTTTCGCAAGCGCGTATGGGCCTTTCCCTTGGGCGTCGGTTTTGTCAAACTTGCCCTCGCCGGTTATTAGAATGTTGCATGATTTTATATGGGATTCCAGATCGGCGTATTTGGCAAAGAGGTCGAAACCGCTTACGCGCTTGGCGTCTAAAAATGTCATTAATCCGTATCCGCATCCGCCTGCCGAACCCGCTCCGGGGGCTTCATGCAGGCTCTTGCCAAAGCTCTTTTGGGCTACGTCGACAAGGTGCTTCATGTTTGCTTCAAGCTGTTCGGCCTCCTCTCTTGTGGCGCCCTTTTGTTCTGCGAATTGCAAGGCCGATCCGTTTTCTCCCAGAAGCGGCGTCGAAATATCGGTGGCAACTATAAATTTTGTGGATATCTTTGCCGCGGGAGGTACTATTTTTGCCAGCTTTGCAATGCCCGCCCCGTTGGGTTCTATGTCGTTGCCGTCTTTGTCGAGAAATTTGAAGCCTAGCGGAATCAACAGGCCTATGCCTCCGTCGTTGGTCGCGCTTCCGCCCACTCCGACTATTATGGTTTTATATCCGCGCTCAACCAGCTTTGCCAGTATCTGTCCAGTGCCTATATTTGTGAGTTTTGACGGGTTGCGTTCCGGCTCGGAGACCAGATTTATTCCAGACGCTTCGGTAAGTCCTACAAGCGCGGTGTCTTCGTCCAATAAGGCGCATTTTGCCGTCAGGGTTTGCCCCGTGGGATCTATGGTTTTTAGGCGGATTACTTTTGCGCCCTTTTTGGCTTTTGCGATTGTGTCAACAAATGCGTCCCCGCCGTCGGTCATTGAAAATTCCACAACATGCGCGTCTTTATTGGCCGCCAGAATTCCCATCTTTATCGCGTGCGAAGCCTGGCTCGCAGAGAGCGAACCTCTAAATTTGTCTGGCACTACTAGAAATTTTGATGCTTTAGCCATAATAACCTCCTTTACGCAGACAACCGTATTTTGCATTCATAAAACACAAACCCTCGGAGGTAGAATATATTTCACCCCTACGGCCATATACCTGCATTGTTTTTATCATTTCAAAAATTTCACTAAAAGGCAATTCCTTTTTTTGCCAAATTTTTCTTGCAGAAATTTGTTAGTTTTGTTGGAATTTTATTTGTTTGCTCTGCAACAGTGCAAAGAACAATGAGCTTTAAAATAATTTCGTAAAATTTAAAAAAAAACAAAATCATATGGCAAAAGCATACAATACAGCAAAAGATAAATACGCCGCGTTTGGCGTTGATACGGAGAAAGTTTTGAAAATCTTAGATTCGATTCCTCTCTCCATGCACTGCTGGCAGGGAGACGATGTTGGCGGTTTTGAATCCCCTGATTCTTCGTTGAGCGGCGGAGGAATTCAAACTACGGGCAATTTTATGGGCAAGGCGCGCAATCCCGAAGAGTTGAGGGCTGATATTGCCGAGGCGCGCAAATACATCCCCGGGAAGACACGCCTTAATCTGCATGCCATTTACGGAGAATTCGGCGGCAAAAAAGTGGACCGCAACGAAATATCTTTCGAGCATTTCAAAGGATGGGTGGACTGGTGCAAGAGCCAAAATATGGCGTTGGATTTTAATCCCACTTTCTTTTCGCACCCTTTGGCCAACGGCGGATTTACACTGTCTAGCTCCGATAAGGGCGTGCGCGAATTTTGGATTGAGCACGGAATAGCGTGCCGAAAGATAGCCGAAAAAATCGGCAAGGCATTGGGCGAAACCGCAATAACAAATTTTTGGATGCCCGACGGCATGAAAGATTTTCCCGCCGACCGCGCCGCTCCCCGAGAAAGAATGGCGGATTCGCTCGACAAGATTTTCGCGCCAAAAATATCTCCGAAATACAATAAGGACTCCGTTGAATGCAAATTATTCGGAATCGGCAGCGAAAGCTATGTCGTGGGCTCTCACGAATTTTTTATGGGATACGCCGTCAAAAATCAAAAGCTCTTGACTTTGGATTCTGGGCATTTCCATCCGACCGAAACCATTGCCGACAAGATATCTTCAATGTTGATGTTCGTTCCGGAGCTTCTTCTGCACGTTTCCCGCGGCGTCCGTTGGGACAGCGACCATGTGGTGGTTTCCGACGACGCTACTTTGTCCGCAATGCAGGAGGTTGTCCGCTGCGGCGCCATAAGCAAGGTCCATATCGGCATGGATTTCTTCGACGCCAGCATAAACAGAATCTTCGCATGGGCGATTGGAATGCGAGCCGCCCGCAAATGCCTGCTTTGCGCTTTGCTTGAGCCAATTGAAATGATGCGCACGGCGGAGAACGAAGGCGATTATGGCAAGAGGCTCGCGCTCATAGAGGAATCTCGAAATTTGCCAGCGTCTGATGTTTGGGATGAATACTGCAGGCGCTCGGGTGTTTTATCTGGCTTGAAAATGGTTTCCTCAATAAAGAAATACGAAGCAAAAGTCTTGTCCAAACGCTAGTCTGTTGAAAGGAGTATTAGTATGAATCCGCTTTTGGGAGTATTTTTGCACGCGATAGGCGGTTTTGCGTCCGCATCTTTTTATGTCCCGATAAAATTCGTAAAAAAGTGGAGTTGGGAAGTGGCATGGCTGGCTATGGGGCTTGTTGCATGGCTCCTTACTCCGATGGTCGCCGCCGCGATAACTATGCCCACATGGTTTTCTGCAATAGCGCAGACCGATATTTCTGTGCTTTTTCTCACGGCTCTTTTCGGCGGCATGTGGGGCTTCGGAAACGTCACTTACGGACTTTCTATGCGCTATTTGGGCTTGGGGCTCGGAGTTGCTGTGGCTCTCGGGACATGCGCTGTTTTTGGGACTCTCATACCTCCTATAGTTGGCGGAAAATTCTTGGATGTTTTGGCTACTCCAGGCGGGCAAATCGTCATGATGGGCGTGGTTGTCGGAGTATTGGGGATAGTAGTAAACGGGATTGCGGGAGTGCTGAAGGAAAGGGATTGCTCAAAGAATGATTCATTGCCTGAGTTCAATCTTGCAAAGGGAATCATAGTGGCGGTTATCTCCGGCATATTGAGCGCCGGATTCGCGTTCTCTCTGAGCATGGGAGAACCTATTGCCGAGGCTGCTCGCAAAATTGCGGTTGATACGGGGGCTCTTGCTCCGGAGTCCGCAGACTTTTTTAAGAACAATGCCACTCTAGTAGTCACGTTATGGGGCGGCTTCATAAGCAATTTCTTGATATGCGGGTATATGATTTTGCGCAATAAAAGCTTGGGCGACATCTACAAGGCTGGAAAGAAAATGGGCATAGCCAATTTCCTTCTATGCGCAGTCGCGGGAGTATGTTGGTATGGGCAGTTTTTCTTTTATGGAATGGGAACTACGCAATTAGGCAAGGAGTACGACTTTTCCAGCTGGTCATTGCATATGTCCTTTATAATAGTCTTTGCGGCTATTTGGGCTTTGGGATTGCGCGAATGGAAAGGAAGCGGAGCTCTCACAAAATGCGTTTTATGGGTGGGGATACTGATATTGGTTTGTTCCGCATTCATAATAGGGTTGGGGCAGAGAGCCTAAAAATACTGCCGATGCAAAATTATAAAAAACGCCCTGTTGCAGATGCGGCTGGGGCGTTTTTTGTTTTGAAATTTCTCTAATACGCAAAAGACGCATAGTTTTTGCGCCGGAGTTGTTTGCGCCTTGCTGTTTTTGTATCAAGAAAGCATTTGGGAATATTTCCATTTTACCCCAAGCCTCAGCTTGGGCAAAATAAGGGATTTAGTGAATGCAAGAACTTGATGGGACGGGAGGGCTGAAACTCGTGTCGGTTAAAAAAACTGCAGAGCTACTTCTAGGCGGCAAAGGTTGCCGCGCACATGATATTTGCCGTCTTCAGCAAAGCGCAGCGGCAATGAATTGCCGCTAAAAAAAGGTTTAGTTTATATCTTCAGCTTGGTTTTGAAGAATATTACGGACAAAGCGGAGTGCGCGCATGGCTTAAAAATATACAGTCCAACTGCAATTTTGTCCGCGACAAATAAATCTATTCAGGTTTTTGCAAAATAAAGAAGCGGCAGGCTTGCATGCGGGGGAAGGTTTAGCCTTATGCGCGCTGGGGCTACTCGGATTGCGGAGGTCGTTCCTATACGGATGGGTTTGAGAACAGCTTGGCGGTTAGATAAAACCGCCTTTG
>FR901616.1:13463-34268 GCA_000438015.1 Coraliomargarita sp. CAG:312
AGATAAAACCGCCTTTGCACGGCAGCGGCTAAAGGCGGTTTCTTTTTGCGGACTAAAAAGATTTTTGGCTGCTTTTATTAGTCTTGTTTTACAAAACCCAAAGCTGCCCTTATTGGGAGAAGCTCGCGCGCCTTTTCGTCCGAGAACTGTTTTACTCCGCCGATTTGCATCGCCAACATCGACGTGTAGCAGTGCGCTTCAACATTTTCCATTTTCCAAAAAGCCGTCTCAATATCTGCAGCCCAAGTCATGACTCCGTGGTTTAACATAAAAACGCAGTCGTGTTTAATTCCGCATTCGCCAATGATGTCGGCCATATGTTGGGTTCCTGGAGTGTCATATTCGGCAAGCCCTACATCTCCTATAAATATTTCCGTTTCAGGGTTTACATTCCGCGGCGGTTTTTTCCCCGCCAGCGCGAAGGCAGTAGCGTGCGGCGGGTGCGCATGGCAACAAGCCTTCGCAAGCGGTTGGCGCAGCATTATTGCCAAATGTGCCAATACTTCGCTTGTGCGCTTCCTATTCCCGGCGATTTGCTCGCCTTTCATGTTCACAAAACACATATCCGAAGGTTTCATTGAGCCTTTGGATATCATTGTTGGAGTGCAAAGAACGATGTCGTCGCCGACTCTCACGGAGAAATTTCCCCCGTTGCCATCGTTAAAATTTTTTCCGTACGACCTCCTTCCAAGGTCGCATATTAACTCTTTTAATTCGTTTATTTCTGAAGAATTAAAGAAATCTTGAATCTCATCGTCGGTTTTAGGGCAGTCCCCGGGAATCCATTTATATTCTTTTTGCGGAACTAAGTACTCTCTTTTCATAATCGAATAAAAACAAAAAAAATCCCAAAAATAGTCAAGTGTTTTTGAAATTAACGCTTTTCAGTATTGTAGGGAGAGTGGAATCGGTTTTTTTAATCAGGGTAAAGTTAGGGGATAAAATGCAAGAGAGAAAGAAAAGCGGTAAAAGAAATATAAATATTACAAATTGCTGGCTGCTTTTTTATGGTTGAGATATGCTTTTCGCATTTTCGTAGGCGCGCTTTTATTGCATAAAAAAAACCGCTCCATAGCCGAAATATTCTAAGCAATGGGCGGTTTTTCTTCGGCGTATAAAATTGAGTTTCTAATCCAAGCCGATAAATATGTAATTATTGTTAAACTTGAGTTCCTGTTTTGTAGCAAGCTCCACTTCAAACCCCTTGGACTCTTTCTTTAATACGACGACAGGCGAGCCTCCAAAATTGTCTTTAATGTATTTTGTGATTTTTTCTGGGATAAGGTCTGATGGAACGGAGGAAGTTTTTGCCGAAATTTCTTCCCAGTTGCCGTCGCTGTCAAATTCAATTTCGGTTCCGTCTGTAAAGACAACTTTATATCCGTCTGTGATTGCTCCGAACAGGCTTGTCTCCATCTGCGCGGAGGCGATTTTTTTGCCCTTAAAATTAGCGTTTGTAAATTCCTGGGCTGATTGAGGAATCTGCGCAAAGGTCACGACTTTATCTTCGGCGTTTGTAATCGACAACGTAAACAACATTGCCGTTATAAGCATTATTTTTTTCATATATATTTTTTGGATTAATGTTTAACGGTAAAGTAATCGTAAAAATTTTCTTATTCAATATTTATTTTGTCAAAAATCTGGCTTCAATGTTCCATTTTACGTTGGATAAAGAGGTAGCGGGCAAATAATATTGAAGTGCGTTGAAGCGTTCCTTTTATGTCGAAATTCAATCATGCGATCAAATTCAATGGAGGAATGCGTATTTGCGAGGCGTCCATCGCAGAGCTAAAATTTATAGACGCTGGGTTTTGCCACATTTTGCATTTCCCGATAATTCCGATAGCAATTATGGATTGCCCATGCTTAAAAGTTTGCGCGCATGGATAATAAAAAATCCGCAATCTATCTGAAATTGCGGCCGCATTAAAGAGGCGTGGGTCGGAATCGAACCGACGATGAAGCTTTTGCAGAGCCTTGCCTTACCACTTGGCTACCACGCCGAAATTTAAAGTGAAAGATTAGAACCTATCTTTATTTTCATTGCAAGTTTTTTTTGCCGAAACTGGTATTTTTATGGCAGAGATTAGCCACAAAATACATGCGTGCGGGTTCCGCTCGAATTTTTACCCTTAAGAAAATCTAGAGATTTAAGCCGAATTGCATACCCAAGACAAGCGCATTGGGATACTCGCCGCCTTTTGTATTTATTATATATTGGATATTGGGTTGCAAAAAGGAGAATCTATTAATTTGAAGTTTATAATTTAACTCGAGGGCGATTTCATAAGACCCGCGCTCTTTGTCGCGGAGGTCTGCGGAGTATTTTCCGTATGCGGCTCCAAAGCACAGCACGTCGTCGGCGCGCGATTTAAATGGCGCATTGAACAGTATTCCGCCGTTGGCAAAATAAGGCATATATGCAAGGTTTTCGTAAGGGTCGTATTGGAAAACTCCCCATAAAATAATTCCCCTTAAGTCGCGATATTTTTCGCCTTTTCGGGGTATGTAATAAGGCTCGTCCTGTTTTACGAACCCCATATTGTAAACCATATAGTCCGCTTGAATATACACGGTGCAGTTGAAAGGCGAATATGCGGACGGGTTGTCGTTATGCTGTGCGTTGTACCAATCGGCGGCAATTCCCACAGAGATGTTTCCCGGAGAGCGGCCGCTGTCGTCGTGGTTTATGTCCCATCCCCCTTCAAAGTTGGCATTTACGCCTTCTCCGTGGAAAGACCAGTCAAGCCCGTGCATGCCTACGGAATCCTGCCTGTCGGTGTTGATTTGAAACACTCCGGCTCTAAAATACTGTCCATCTTTATATTTTATTTGTGCCGCCGCCGCCCAAGTGCTTCCAGGATATGCCGACCACTTTGTTTGGTTGAATATGCCTACGGGGTTTCCGTCAAAAGCGTTGTTTTGGTAAAGCCAGTAAATGGGTTTTGTCAAGAAATTGTCCCCGGCGGCAAAACGCCCGAATTTTAAGCGCAGCTGCCAGTCTTCGTCAAATGTCTTGATGTACTGCAGAAATAGGGAGTGCAAACGTATTGTTTGGCTGCCATAATTTTGCTGGACGTTAAAGGTATTCCCTATGCGGTCTTTTGTAAGGCTGTCTCCAAATCTCCACACCCAGGTATTGCCGATGCTCCATCCTTCAAGCTCTTTTAAAGAAGTTATTTTCTGCAAGTCCACTCCGAGCCCAAGGTTTACGCTGCTTGTGAGGCTTGCGCCGCGGCTTCTGCCGCCGTCCGGATTTGCGGCGAAGTTTCCGATGTAGGAAAATACCGGCACAATTCCCATGTCGTCAAGGGAGTTTCTTCCGCCCCATAATCCTCCAAGTGCGTGTGGGCCGTTGTACCACTGTTCAAAAGTTAAATCCCAAATTGGATTGTTGTTTACGATATTGTCGTAGTATTCAGAATCGAACACGGTGGCGACGTCGCTGTTTACGCCGAAGTTGTCTCCGCCCCTAAAATAGTTTCTTTGGAGGGCCGAGGCTGTCGAAGCGATTGCCAGCGGCAGTAGGAATACTAGAGCTTTGTTTTTCATATTGCGGAGAAATAATTTTATTATCGTCTTTAATTAGCGCCGGTTGACCGCCTTTGATTTTTTATAATTTTTGGCTGGGGCTCTGACTTAGACTGCATTCCCTTGTAGATTTTTGCAAGCGTAATCGTGGGCGGGCATAGAAATCTCACTGGATATCTGCTCATTCCAGTCCCTATATTTACATATATCAGCCTGTTTTCATACTGGACCAGCCCGTCGGAAAAATGCCGGCCGTATATCGAATGCGTTACGAGCGGCCCGATAAACGGAATTCTAATTTGCCCCCCGTGGGTATGGCCTGCAAAAGATACGCTTGCGGCGTCCGGAATTTCGCGTATCACGTCGTGGGAATGTGTTAGAAATATGACGGGGGCGCCTTTGGGAATTTTTTTAAACGCCGCGCGGTAGGAATAGCTAGATGTGACGGGGTCTGCTATTGCCGCAACATAGAAGTCGCCCTTGGGAGTTATTATTTTGCGGTTTGAATTTTCTATTACGTCGATATTTGCGGCTCTAAGCAATCTCCGTACTTTGTGCTTGCTGTAGTACGAGTCGTGGTTTCCCATTATGGCGTAAACTCCGTAGGGAGCTTTGAGTTTGGATAAAATCGCCGTTAGCGCGTCTTCGTCCATGGATTTTCCGAAATAACTTCTTGTTATGTAGTCGCCGGTCAGAAAAATTATATCTGGATTTAGAGAGTTTAGTTTCTGCGCCTGCCTTTCTATGCGGAAGGTTTCAAAAGGGATTCCCCTTCCGTGGATATCGCCCCAAATTCCCACTTTTAAGCCGTCTAATCTTTCATCCCAAGTCGGCGAATAAATCTTAACCTCTTCGTCGACTATGACGAAATACGGCTCAACGACAAACGCCCATAGCCAAAGCGCAGCAATCGGGCATAGCAATATAAGCATATGTCTTATTCGCATCTTGTGCATATTATCTTTTTGCGCGGGTTTTGATTTTTACGTCCAAAATTCATTATTGGCCTTGGCAATGTTGCAAGTAAATAAACAAAAATCTGCGGAATGGGAAATGTAAATTAATAAAATCTGCGCATGCACGCGGATTAGTTTATACGGTTGGATGCGGAAGTTTGTGTTGGCTATGTATGCATTGCAATGCTATTGCGTTCCCGGAAATTATAAGTGTGTTCCCATATGGGCGATAGATTAACTGATTTATGTTTTACATGTGAAAGGGCCTAGCTTATGCGGGGCGCAGATTCTAGACGCCATTTTTTTAATTGCGATGCAACTTTCCTCCGACGAACTTAAAAGGTTTAGCTTATAGTATATTTTCTATATGCGTTTTATAGGCGCAGAATGTTGCCTTGGATTTTATTAAAGTTCCGTTTCAAATGTGAGAGTTATAGTTTCGCCGAGTCCTTCGGGCGGCGGCGGAAGAGTTATATAATTAAGGACAGCTACGACGGACTTGTCGAAATCGGCGTTTCCGCTGCTTTGAATTATTCTGACGTTGCTTATTGCCCCGGATCTGCTTAAATTAAATGCTATGCGGGCGGAGAACGTCATTCCCGCAGTTGATTCCGGCGCGACCCAGTTGCGTTTTGCCGTGAAATGTATCAGCTGCAAATATGCCTGCTTTGCGTTGGCCAAAGCAGCGTTGCTTTGCTGGCTTCCTGTTCTTGCCGAGGCTATTTTCTGGGTGGCTGTTGTCACCGCCTCTATCTTTGGAGCAACTACATTCCTGTGCGTGGTTGTTCTGGTCTGCGTTCGGCGGTTCGTCTTTGGGTTTTCTTTTATAAAATCGGCGTAAGAGACTTTTTTGGGCGCAGGCTTGGGTTTCGGCTTTGGCTTCGGGGCAGGTTTAGGTTCGGCCTTAGGCTCTGGTTGGGGTTCCGGCTCGGTTTTTTGGGGGGCAGGTTCGGGCTCTGGTTGGGGCTCCGGCAAATCCAAGGGATCCAAGGGATCCAAGTCTTCGACTTTGGGCTGTGTGATTTGAGGAGCAGGTTCGGGTTGGGGATTTTCCTGCAACGGCTGTTCTGGCGGAGGCTCGACCAGCTCAAACGGCTTGGGAGGCTCTATTTCGTCTTTTTGCCAAAGGGAAGATACAAATACGGATACAATTGCTGCTATCGTCACGCCCAAATGCAGGGCTACGGAATAAGAAAAACCCAACTTTGTGTTGTCTTCGGACATATTCGGTTAGCGCACTTCTGTGTCCAAATGCAGTTTCGTGAGGTTATGCCTCTTAATGGCGTCGATAACGTCGACTATCTTCTGGTACGGCAGGCTGAAATCTCCGCGGAAACTTATTGCCGGGGGATCGGGCATTTTCGACATAGATTCCAAAAGGCTGTTTAATTCAACCATGTCAACGGGCTGTTTCCCCCAATATATTTGGCCTTTTGCATTTATCGATATTACTTGGAATTCTATTTCCGGCCTGGCGTTTGAAGGGTTTTCCTCTTGTTTCGGCAAATTGATGGGAATTGTCTGCTCCAATAGCGGAGTGCTTATCATAAATATAATAAGCAACGAAAACGCCAAGTCCATGAGCGGAGTGACGTTGAGTTCTGTCATTGCGGCCAAGCCGCTTCTGGCTCTAAATTTCATATTAGTCGAAATCTCTCAGCGGTGTCGGAGTGTCTTCGTCATCGTCTTCTAGAGAAAAGTTTATAACCTTTGTCTGGCGCGGGGTTTCTTCTACTTTTGAAGCCATTACGGGCTTGCGCTCGGCGGGTTTTTCGCGCGATTCGGCTATGGACGCCTCTCGCGATTCAAGCTCTATTTTATCCGCCAGAAGGCTTGCAAAGTTTTCCAATTCCGTCGACATTGTGCGCGCGCGCGAAGTAAGGTAGTTGTATCCAAACACCGCCGGAATTGCGACGAGAAGCCCTGCGACTGTCGTAAGAAGGGCTCCTGCGACTCCGGGAGCAAGCTGCTGCAGTGTGACCGACGTTTGGGCGCTCATAGAACCGAAACAGTCCATAACGCCCCACACTGTTCCGAGCAGCCCTAAAAATGGGGCTCCGCTGATAATTGTACCCAGCCAAACCATTTTCGACTCGTATCTCACTATTTGTTTGGATATGGCGCGTTGGAGCGAATTTTCGACATAATTTGCGCGGGCTGCCTTGTCGCTTTCGGACTCGTTTGCGCCCATTCCGAACCTGCCCCAAGCCTCAACTGCGTCGCGGAGGAGAACCGCATACGGCCCATGGAGGGATTTAGCTGCAGCAGCTTCTATAAGCGAAGAAGACTTTGATATTTTCCGCATGGTTTCTTTGTTGGACGAGTCCATCGCGCTTAAGTCGGAATTCTTGCAAAACATCAATCCCCAAGCCAGCACGCTGAAAGCCAGCAAGAAGATAACTATTATTTGTCCCGCAAGATTTGATTGGGCGAAATAATCCGTGATCGAAGAAGATGAAAAAATTGTTATGTATGGCATAGCTATAGAATCCGCACTAGTAAATTTTAAGTGCCTTAAAAAATCCAGACAAATTTTATAAATTTTTGCGGAAATGTAGATTCTTTTTCGAGGAGAGGTTTAAAAAAAGTGATAAAAATGCGTTGACGAAGACAATCTTGAATGTAGGATTCTAATAAAGACTTTTTATATGCAAGGGCTTATTGCGCCCAAAAATAGCACCAGCACTTTAATTAGATACCCGATGAAAAAATTTCTTTTCAGCACACTGTTTACAACGGTTATATTCTCGCAGTTGGCGTCTTTTGCCGCGACGCCCGAGTATATAATAGAGAGCGAGCGAAGAGCATATCAAGACGTTAAGCTTGGCGGCGCCGGCAATGTCTGGAGCGCTGAAGGCAGGTGGACAAACGGCGTTCCGGGGCAGGCGGATAATATTCTTTATAGGACCGGTTTGGGGTATGGGTCCAAAAATGGCAACGGCGTCACCGATACAGAGCTTGTCGTGGATATGGACCGCTACGTCTATGTTGACGGCGTAAGTTCTTCGGCTCCGCTTAGGGTGTCTTATTTTTCTTTTAACAACCACTGGAATATTCCTTCGACACTTTCGTCCATAGACAATAAGAATCTTGAAATAATGGTGAGTTCGGATCCGGCTTATATGGATTTCGGATTCAGCCTTCTGGGTATTGAGTCGTTAAGGGGGTCCAGGGGCAGTTTTATGGATCCTACTAATAGTTCTTATACTGGTAGAATTGCCAAGTATTTGGATACTTTCTTAAATTTGAACCTCGTTTTTTCCGCTACTGGGGAATATAAGCGGGCTGGGGTGCAGAATAATTCCCAAGGAGTGATGACTTTCGAGGCGTCCGGCACTATCGACGCCAACGACTTGACGCTTCCTGACTATACCGAAGGTTCCGACGGCAGCGTGTCCTATTCGGAGCTAAAAGCCAGCGGGATGGTTTTTGAGGTATCAAAGGCATTTACAAGGTATCATACCGGCGGAAACCTTGTTTTAAATTCGACTTTGCTGGGAACAGGGCAGACGCTCGAGCTTCGTGAAAAATCGTCTTATGTGGCGGATGTAATGCAGTTCAGTTCTTCTCTTAGCGCATTTCCGTATCCGGAAATAATTGTCGGCGGTTCAGGCACAAACACTTTTAAAAACGCCATAGTTTCCACGCGCGTAAGGTTCGCAAAACAGAATGGCGCAACGGTTATAAGCGACGCAAATCCTTCCCTTGCAATAGAGCGCGGCGCTGTGCTTGCATACGATTATTCCGACCAAGTTCCATCCAATACGGCGGTTGAATTCCGCACCCCAATGCCCCAGCCAGTTTACGGCTCCCGCGGCGTGAGCACCATGGATGAATGCGACAATATAGCGGGAACTTTAGAGTTGAACGGGAATTCCCAGACTTTTGGCGCCCTTACGGTTTCCCGGCTTGGCAAGGCTCCAACTATAGCGGTTATAGATTTTGGAGACAACGATACAAACCAGGTTGTGTCATTTGAGTCGTTTAGCACGTCGGACAGCATAAAGGGGCAGTCCAATAAGCTTCTTTTCAAGAATTACAAGATGGGCGCTGACCACATTTATATAAAAGAAAAGCCATCTTCGGAAGACGAGTCTTGCATTTATATAGTGGAGCTTACTACCGGCAAAGAGTCTTTGGCTGGAGCTCAATACGTCAGCGATGAGATCGGATGGGAATACATCCCCGATGTTTTGGAAATGATATCCACTCCTACTTATGTTAAGAACGGAGACACGGTGACATTGAAAGTTTCCACCACGCTCTCTCCCATAGTTTGGTATAAATCTACCGACGGCGGAGCGACATTCAACCCGATTAGCGGGGCAACTTCCGACACATATTCATTCGTTGCCGGCGACCCCGAGAATCAGAACGCTTTTATATATAAGTGTACAGCCGGGGTTGGAGAATCTCAGAAAACGTCGGCGCAGTACAAATTAGACATCTTGTCTGAAGTTGTCATTGTCACACAGCCGCAGGATGTCATGACAAATAACGGACAAAAGGCGACGGTCTCTGTTTATGCTACGGGCAGCAACTTAAAATATCAATGGTACTTTTCCGAGGACGGCATAACTTGGACTAAGATTGAAGGAGCGACTTCCGCCCAATATGAATTTGTTGCAGATACAACTTATTCCGGCAAATTCTTTAGGTGCGAAATTACAAATCCCCTTACTACAACTCCGGTTGTTTCAAATGCGGCGACTGTGGTTGTTGGTGTTCCTGCAGTAATTTTGGCAAATCCCCAAGAGCAGCTGGTAATAAGCTCGACAGATGCAACATTTACTTGCCTTGTTGAGAACGGGACTTCCGTTGACGCATATTGGCAGGTTTCAAAAGACGGCGGAGCAAGTTGGTCTAATGTGACCGAGGGGCAAAAGGGATATTTTGACTCAGAAGAAGGTAGGTTATATTATTATACTTATACCACGCCTTTCAATCTCGATACGCGCGACGGAAAAACTCTTTATCGCTGCGCGGTTCTAAATGCGGTAGGTTCTCCGACCTTCTCTGAAGGCGCGCCGCTATATGCGTATTATACTCTCTATATCCTTCAGGATCCGGTCGATTGCGCTACTTCGCTAGACGGCACATTCACATTCTCCGCGAAGGTCATATGTTATAAGGATACGCCTCTTATTTACAACTTTGAAATGTCGACTTATTCTGGAGATACAAACTATTATTTCAGAGTTGAGGATACCAGCACTGAAGAAAATGTTGTCACTGTCACTTTCCCCGTTGGCGAGTTGGGATCTACCGGATACGATCCTCTGGTTTTTGACGGAGCATCCGCAGTATTCAACTTTAAGCAGTCCGCTGTGTACGATGAAAACAATCAGGTTGTTCACTCTGGCGCCAGCAAGACTTCAAAACCCGCTGTACTGTATATTTATACAAAGCCAAATATCGTCACACAGCCCAAGAATGTTTATATTTCAGAGGGATCGTCCGAGGATGTTGTTTTCTCATTGGTCGCCGTAGGGTCAGAACCGATAACTTACCAGTGGCAGCGTTCCAGGGACGGCGGCATAAGCTTCTCCGATATATCTGGGGCAAATGAGGCAACGTTCACTGAAACTTCCGAAAAAATAGACGGAACACAGTATCGTTGCGCTGTTAAAAACAGCTATGGCACGACATATTCCAATATTGTGTTCCTCTATATAAGGCCTCCAATTATATTGGATGAAAATAATCCGGCCGACGTAAGCGTCGGGTTGTATGGTTCGGCGACATTTAACGTTATTGCGTCCGTTGAAAACAACAATCCAATAACATACCAGTGGTATGTTTCTGTTGACGGCTCAGATTCAAATATGCAGCCGATTAGCGGGGCTACTTCTTCGACTCTGACGCTTAACGATATACCGTTTAGCTATAACGGCTATAAATATATGTGCGAGGTTTCAAACGCGAGCGATCCTCTAGATCCAGCCTCAACCATGACGATATCTTCAAGAATAGCAACCCTGACTGTTAGCCCGACTCCCATAATAGTGCAGCAGCCTGCGGATGTTTCCGTGATAGAGGGCGACACAGCGTCTTTCAACATAGTCGTAAACGGGGGCCAGTTGACATACACATGGTATTACAGCCCGGATGGCGGCGTGTCATGGATAAGTATTCCAAATTCAAATTCTCCTACTTATACGGTAAGCGCCGAATACGCCATGAAAGGTTGGCTGTACTATTGCGAGGTTTCATATCCGGGAGGAGTGCTTACTTCAAACCAAGTTTCATTAACGGTGTCGCGCGGAGTCACTTTCATTGAGCAGCCTCAGAAGTGCGAAGTTTATACCGGAGAGACTGTTGAATTTAAAGTTAAGACTTATTGCCCAGAGTCGGGCGTCACATTCAAATGGCAGTATTCGTTTAATGGTTGGGAATGGACGGACTTTATCGCTCCGAACGGCAGCCACAAGACGGAAACGCTTACTTTTGCCGCGTCCGACGAATATCTAAACGCCCAGTTTAGATGCGTTGCCTACAACTATATGGGCATACCGTTCTATTCCGATCCGGCAATTCTTTGGATTTACAAGTCGGTTGTAATAACCCGCCAGATAGACGACGGAAGCCCGCTTTTAGGGACTGTGTATGTCGGAGACGGCGTTGAGACTACGCTTTCGGTCGGTGCGGAGGGTCAGGAACCTCTTACGTACCTCTGGCAGTATCAAGATTCCGACGATCCAGTTGAATATTTGGTGCATGTCTGCGGGCATGAACTAGAATCCGGGTCGACATGCGGCTACACGTACGATGATACGTATGAAACCGTAAAATGGAGCAATTTGCCGGACGATTGGACATGCCCAAGCTGCGGAGCTCCCAAGAGCGAGTTCTCCGAGGAAACGAGGACGTCGGTTCTCTGGATTGACATTCCAAATTCAAATTCTCCGCAATATACATTTGTTCCCACAATGGCTATGAATACCTATTCTTATAGGGTCATAGTGTCTAATCCGGGAGGTTCGGCAATTTCCAATCCCGTAACGTTGGCAGTGCGCACGCAATTGACGTTTAATTCGTCGTCGGGGTCGCAGATGGTCTTTGAAGGCGACACGGCAACATTCTCTGTTGATGTGGCTGGTGAAAATAAGGTTTACACTTGGTATGTAAGCTACGACAACGGGCTATCGTGGCAGGTTTTGCCGGCAGAAGAGGGAACGCTTACTCTCACAAATGTTTCCGCGGACTTAATGAACGCAGTGTACTACTGCGAAATAACAAACGGATATTTCACAGTGACGTCCCCGGTTATGCAGCTCGGCGTATTCCCGACTCCGATTGTTTCTCCGGAAAGCATAAAGGCTCTTGAAGGCGACACGGTAAGTTTCGCGGTGACAAACGCCATGAGCCAGTACCAGACTCTCCAATGGATGGTGTCCAAAGACGGCGGCAATTCATGGGAGGCTCTGCAGGGACAGACTTCCACAGAGTTGGTTTTGGCGGATTTGTCCATATCAATGAACGGGTATATGTACAGGTGCGATTCCGCAACTTCAATGGGTAGCAAATCGTCTTCCAATGTTGTTGAGCTAGGCGTAAGTCCGGTTATATCAATAACCAAGCAGCCTGCAACGCAAGAGGTGTTGGCTGGAGATTCTGCCGAGTTTGAAGTTGTAGCAGACGGAGCCATCGGGTATGAATGGCAGTATTTTGATTATTCTGCCGGAGAATGGATGAAGATAACCGATTCCCGCTATGTCGGAACGGCGACTTCAAAACTGTCGCTCCCGACAGTCTTGGATTCAGACATTAATACAATGTTCCGCTGCCGCCTCTATAATGAAGCTTCGGAAGTATTTACTGAAAGCGCTAATTTGGTTGTGGTGGCGTCGGTAGAGATAAAGGTAAACCCGCAGTCCAGTTATTTGACTTATGTAGGCGCGGGAAGCATAACCTTGACTGTTGAAGCCGAAGGGAAGAATCTAACGTACGATTGGCAGAAGTACAATGAAGCCACAGGGCAGTGGGAGTCCGTCGGTTGCTATGATCCGGTTTTGGTCTTGGATTCGCAGCTTTCATCTAACGGCTTGTACCGTTGCTATGTGAGCAACGCGGGCATGGGTGTTGTGTCTTCGGCATCCAGCGTTGTGGTGTGCGAGCCGTCCGAAGTTGTTGTTTCGATGCCGAAGGGATATGTTGGAGGCGACTTTAGCATGTCTGTTGCCAAGGTGCAGTCGGCGTCTTACCAATGGCAGTCTTCGTCGGACGGAAATGTTTGGGCCGATATAGCCGGCGCAAACTCTTCAACTTTGCAATTGTCAAATCTCACAAAAGGCATGAGCGGAACGCAGTACCGTTGCGTAATAACGGCAAACGACGGGCAAATACAGTCTAATTCGTTTACGCTCGAAGTTGTAGACGCATTGGTTATAAAGTCGGCTCCTCAAAACACAACCGTGCCGGGAGGCGCCGATATAGTGTTCGAAGTTGTGTGCGAGTCCGATCCGAGCGAGGCCACTTCATATCAATGGCAGATGTTCAGCTATGAGAGCAATGAATGGACTGATATCGAAGATGAAACAAACTCCACTTTAGAGTTAGTTGAACAGCGAGAGGAGAACAGCGGAATACTGTACCGCTGCAGAATTTCAAACCGCGCGCAGACAATTTATACCGATACAGCAGTTTTGACTGTGAGCGATTCGATTGCAGTTTCGCCCGAAGTTTGCAATGTTGAGCTGAATCCTGAAACAAAGCTGGGCACAGCGGAATTCTCCGTGGGAAATCTCGCATCGGCTCTTACTTATCAATGGCAGGTTTCTGCTGACAACGGTTTGAACTGGTCGGATATATCCGGCGCAACTTCGCAAACTTTGCGCCTTGAGAATGTCTCCGTCTCTTACAACGGCTACAAATACCGCTGTGTTATAACGACTTCGGATTATTCGGTAAAGTCGCTGTCGGGCCAGATAGAAATCGACACGGCCGCCAAGATAATATTCCAGCCCGAAACGCAGACGGTGGATGCGGGAAGCAAAGTATCGTTTATGATTGCCGTGTCGGGAGATGTCTCATACCAGTGGCAAAAGATGAGTTCCGGATCTTCAAGTTGGTCCAATATAGCGGGGGCAAACTCATACGCTTATGAATTTACTGCGTCCTCTGCCGATAACGGCGCACAATTCAGATGCGTAGCGACTTCGGTTGCCGACGGAGTTGATTTAGTGTCCTTGGCAGCCCATCTCACTGTGGTAAATCCTGTTTCAATAGCAATAAACCAGGAAGATGATTCAGCGTATGAAATCAATGCCGTTTACGGATCCACTGTGACGATCGAGCCCACTATCGGCGAGCCTTCCGATATTTCTAACCTTGTATTTGATTGGCAGGTGTCCACAAACGGAGGCAAAACTTGGAACTCGGTTTCCAAGCAAACAGGGTCGTCCAAGTTGACGCTTTATTCCGTGACGTCTTCAGCGATTTACCGTTGCGCTGTTTCCAACGGAGCCGACAGCAAGGCCACTTCCAAGGAATACAAAGTCAATATATACAATTCGTTGCAGATAATAGAGCCGCTAAAGTCGTTTACAGTTTCGCGCGATAGCTCCGCCGAAATGACCTTTAAAGTAGCTGCTCCGTACGGCTCAAGCTTGGTTTACTTCTACCAAATAGGCAACAGTTCGTTCGAGCTGCCCGCAACGACCAGTACTACTTGCAAAATTACTCTTACGCCAGAAGAAGTAATAAATTATGGCACAAGCAAAATTTATTACGGAGTGCGCATGGAGGGGCAGTCGGCTAGCGTGAGCGGAACGCCCATTACGATGACCCTCGTGACAGGAATGGCAAATTACGCCACGACAGATACTGTTGTGTTCTCGTCGAAATACGACTCTTTGGATCAGACCCAGAGCCCCGCGACCTTTGTAAATACAAATATAGGCCCGGATACAATGACATATTCTTGGACCAAGTATCAAATTACGGTCGATCCCGAAACGAACTTGCCAATAAGGGATGCCAATAAGCAATTTACGTATACGGGAACAGTGATTGCCGGCGCGACGGACAAGACGTATGTCAAAGACAGTGTCACCGACGAGGACAGCAATTTCGTTTTGGCTTCAAATTCGACTGTCGGCGCAACAAACGTCAGCACGAAATATATGGCTTTGATAACCACTCCGGCAATAGAGATATTAAAACAGCCCGAATCTGTTTCTTCAGGGTATTACGGAAATGTGGTGTTTGAGTCTGCCGCAACGACTCCGGTATTGTCCGACGAGTTCCAAAAGAACATCTATACATATTACGTCGACGGTGTAAACGCGCTTGTTCCTTCGAACGATATCCTGCTTTCCCGCGCGAGCGTGTGGCAGGTCTCGACCGACGGTGGAACAACATGGTCAGATTTGTCTGGAGAGCATTCGGATACTTTGTCGTTTAACGAAGTCACTCCGGAACTCAACGGCAATATGTACCGCATAAAATACTATAACTATTTTGTGAAGGAATCCATATTTGCCGATTGCGTATGGAATATAGTTTACTCCAACGCCGTAAAGCTCGAGGTCTTGAAGCAGCCGGTAATAACAAAGCAGCCAGAAAGCTTAAGCTTGATTGAGGATGCCGGTGCGTCGTTTGCCGTCGAATATAATTGCGGCAGGGAAACTGTGCAGTGGCAGGTTTCGACCGACGGCGGTAATACATGGCGCGATATTCAGGGCGCAAACTCGAAGACATATTCGATATCAACTTCGTATGCAATGGACGGAAATATGTACCGCTGCTACATCGTAAATGATGGCGGAGTTGCGTTCTCTGATCCGGCAAAGATATCTGTCGGAGCGGCGGTTGAGATAAGGGAAAATCCCGAACCGCAAACTCAAGTAAGCGGACAAGTAGTGGAATTCAAATGCTCGGCCTCGACAGAAGGAAATATGTCGTACCAGTGGCAGATATCCTACGATATGGGAGCTACCTGGACCGATTATACGGGTCTGGACGGCTCGGATAAAGAATCGGTCTTGAAGGTGTTGGCAGACGATTCTCTGCACAATGCCATATTTAGATGCAAATTAACCTCGGTTGCAGCGGACGGCACAAATATTTATGCCGGCGCGACAAACGGAGCTGTATTGCATGTTTTGCCAAAGAATGAAATAGTCAATGCTCCGGATTTTGTTAACGCCGTAGCTGGCGGATCTGCCGAGCTGTTTGTAGAGGCTGCCGGACAGAATCTTTCATACCAATGGCAAAAATATG
The DNA here is from genome assembly GCA_000438015.1 of Coraliomargarita sp. CAG:312. Taxonomy (GTDB): domain Bacteria; phylum Verrucomicrobiota; class Verrucomicrobiia; order Opitutales; family Intestinicryptomonadaceae; genus Merdousia. The sequence continues at coordinate 29,177 of FR901616.1, forward strand.
ACGGAGGCCTGTTTAAGGATATAGACGGGGCGACTTCCGCAACGTATGTCATAGCAAATGTTGCGCTAGATATGGACGGCTCAAGATATAGATGCCTGGTATACTCGGCAAATACATACTTCGATTCCGCGGAAATGGTGCTCAATGTTTACGAAGCAGTTGAAGTATCGAATGTTCCCGAATATGTTGAGGGCGTTGTCGGAGAATCTATAGTGTTGAAGTTTGATGTGGCAAATGCCACGGATTCTACAAAATATATATGGAAGCGCTTTGATTATTCCACTTCAACTTGGGTTGATGTGACTTCGGATCCGCGCTATACGATTTCCGGTGCGTCGCTTACGATAAATTCCGCGACACTTGACGATCTAAACGCGCTATTTACATGTACGGTGGAAGGCGTCGCCAATACGGTGACTACTCCCGGAATGAATGTGGTTGTATATCCGAAGCCGACACTCTCGTATCCCGGCGAGGTCTCCGGAGTCGTGGGCGGAAGCGCTACTATTTCCGTGGAAGCCACCGGAACTGAACTTGCTTATGCGTGGCAGGTTTCCAAGAACGGCGGTTCCGAATGGGAAGATATTGCTGGCGCAAATTCGGCAACATATACTATCGACAACATAACGCCGTCGATGGACGGATATGTATATAAGTGCATTGTGTCCGATCGCGGAACAGTATTTGGATCTTCAGAGACGGTTCTGAATGTTGTCGGAAATATAGTAATAGACAGTCCGGAAGTGGTGGAAGGATACGTCGGCGAGGATGTCGAAATATTGATAGACGTTCAAAATGCGCCTGATGGTGCTTCTTACCTCTGGCAGATGTTTAACTATGGAACAGGCACTTGGAATAACCTCACGGCTACATCCTCTATTGTGATTGAGAATAACAAGCTTACATTAAAGAATGTGACTCAGTCCCAATATGACAACGCATCCTTCAGGTGCGTCGTAAGCGGGGCGGGAATTTCTGCCACTTCCGACGACATAATAACTAAGATATACGTAGTTCCCTCGATAGTGAGCTGCAACGATGTCTATGCCATTGCGGGATCTGCCGCGATATTCGGCATAACAGCCACAGGCAATGAGCTTTCGTATCAATGGCAAAAGTACAATTCCGCGACAGATTCTTACGACGATATAGCCGGAGCCACGGCATCAACCTACACTATCGCAAGCGTAGATGAATCTATGAGCGGAGATAAATTCAGGTGCGAAGTTTCCGACCGCGGAGAGGTCTTCGGATATGGAGAGGCAACGCTTACGGTAGTTGATCCCATAAATGTGTCGAATGTGCCGACATATACGTACGCTTATGAAGGCGCAAACGTCACCATAAAATTCGATGTATCCAATGTCACTGCCGACACAACTTACCAGTGGCAGCGCTATGACTTTGAGACAAATACTTGGGAGGTCATAGGGGATCCCGCAAAATACACTATAGACGGAAATTCTCTAACTATAAATCTCCTCGATTTTGACGACCATAACTCAGTATATCGCTGTGTTGTAAGCAACGGGGCGATGTCAGTGACGACGGGCTCAATGTCGGTTGTAGTTTACGCCAAGGCCAAGTTCCCATCAGAGGGAGGAGTGGTGCTAGTCCAAACTGTCGATGTGGGCCAGACCGCTTACTTCACCGCCAATGCTACGGGTGAAGGCCCATTGGCTTACAAGTGGTATGTACAGAGGGCTGGAGAGTCCAATTGGACGCTTGTTGACGGTGCGGAATCCGCGTTGTTGGAAGTTAGAAATGTTCAATATGAAAACAACGGTGACACTTATGCGTGTGTTGTTTCCAATGCCGGAACTCCGTTTGTTTCTCCGGAAACTTCGGCAGAAAACGTTGCAAGCGCGCAGTTGGTTATCCAATGGCCGTTGCAGGTTGTCGCCGATGTAGAGTCGCAAACTGTTTATGAAGGCGAAAATGTCACCATAACATTTGATGTTCAAGGACAGCCTGATATTACATACGAATGGTATGAATACCGCAATGGGCAAGAGTACAAACTCAGCAACTTTACAGGACCGTCGATGACCGTTTACACGATGGATATCGCCGATAACGGAGTTGGATATTATTGCAAGGCAGACAACGGAATATCATATGTGTATTCAAGCTTGGCTGTAGTAACGGTAAAGGTTAAAACTCAGGCGCCTACTTTGGTAAAGTCTGGAACGCCTGTCACGATGAGCGTGTTGACTTCCGCAGAAGATGCTACATACCAGTGGCAGGAAAAGAATCCCNTGGCAGGAAAAGAATCCCGCCGCTGCGGTGTCAAAGATGTCTCTAGCTTCAGCTGAAACAGACGGATGGAACGACATATCAGGCGCGACATCAGCGTCGTTTACTAAGCAGTCTTCGTACGCCGATTCGGACAAGCTTTATCGATGCATAGTGTCGGTCGCTGAAACAGACGCGTCCGGAGAAGTGACAAATGTTGTTTCGGCATCTTCTGATGAAATAAAGCTCAATGTTGGCGAAACTTACGCGACATGGGCGGAATCCAATGGATTGCCGGCGGATTCCGGAGATTTAACCGCGTCTGGCTCAAGCGTGACTAATGTAGAAAAATACATATTTGCAATGAGCCAGGGAACTTCTCTGCAGAGCGGAGTTTCAATCACAAAGACTCTTGCTGGTTCAACGGTTGTAAAATATCCTGTGGCTATATATGTGACCGACGCAATAGTGGGGGTGCAATATAGCACGGACATGAAAAATTGGGTAGATGTCTCTGCTTCGCCGTCGCTTGTGGAGGTCACTTCCGACGCCCGCATTTACGCTGTTGAAATTCCGCAGACTGGCGACAAGCAGGTGTTTGTTCGCTTCAAGTTCGGCACCAAGTAAACTTGCTAATTAGCATTTAAAATATGGGCGGCGCGGTTAAAACTGCGCCGTCTTTTTTTTATGTGTTATGCGAATTTTGCGATAATTATGCCATGGCTTGCGCGGTTTTTACGCCATATTTATCTGGGGCGTAAATGCGCGGGTAAATCTTATCAAATGCCGGTTGCGATTTATCGTTTCTTGCGAAATATCCGATTCGCCGCAGAATTTTTTTTGCAAACAGAAAAATTCCCATTGCCTATGGAGAAGCAATTGTATCGAGCTTAACTCTAGTAGTAGTTAAAGCTTTTTTGTTCGCTTGAACCTTCCCAATGTTAATCTGTTAAAATCAGAATTGCTCCTGGTGGGCGCAAAATGAATTTTCAATATTGAAGGGAATTTTTTCTGCAAAGCTGCATATTTTCTTATTATAGCAGCTTGTCGGACAAAGGCTCGTCTTTAATTTTAGCCCACGAATAATCATAATAGACAATATTGCATATGCGTGCAAATAGGATTTCCTCCACAATATATATGCGTGTAAAAACGCGATTATACAAATTACCGCGTTTTTATTATAATTTTTTGGCTAAGAAAACGGCTATTGCTATATTGCGTCCAAGCCTATGTCTATCCATTTGCTGGAATGTACCGGAGCAGCGCTTGAAACAAAATCTGGAGCGGCTTTTCCTATTTTCGGGAGTGTTTCCAAGGTCACGCCTCCGGATACTTCCGTCCAAGCTTTATCGCCTATAATACCCAAAGCTTTGGGCAAGTCTTCAAGGCTGAAATTATCCAGCATTACCACGTCTGCTTCGGCTTCCAAAACGGGCTGTATTTGGGAAATTTTGTCTACCTCCACTTCCACCGCGACATCCGGATTTTTGCTTTTAGCCATTCTGACTGCATTAGCCAGCATTTCTCCGTCAACTGCGCATGCCGCAGCTAGATGGTTGTCTTTTAGCATTACACGGTCAAACAATCCCATTCTGTGGTTGTATCCACCCCCGCATGCGAATGCGTATTTTTCAAGGACTCTCAGTCCGGGAGTCGTTTTTCTTGTGTCCAACAATTTTGTTGGAGAGTCTCCCAGCGCGGCGACATACTCGGATGTCGCTGTGGCTACGCCGGAAAGCCGTTGCAGGAAATTTAACATTATGCGTTCGGCTTGCAGTATTATATGGGCTGATCCGTGTATCTGTCCCAGATTGGCTCCGGCTTCAACCTTATCGCCGTCTTTTGAGAAAGGCTCAAAAACGCATTCTCCGCCGTCCGATGCGGATTTGTAGACGTCTAGTATTATAGGAACCAGCTTCATTCCGCAAACCGTCATGTTCTTTCGGGCGGAGAGTCTTACGGACGATTTGACATCCGGGGTTAGAGTCCGCGTCGTAATATCGGCCGGAGTCTTGGGCAATATTTTAAGTCCGGCTCCTTCGATGTCTTCAGCGCGCGCAGTTTGTATCAGCTGCAATACATACTTTTCGTCTATGTCGTTCCATTCTATCCTGCGGAAGAGGTGCGATATAAATTTCTGGCTTTTCATAAAACTACCCCGATATGTTAATCCACGAAAAATTCGCGATTTTTTGCCGCCCTGATTTCAATGCAAAAAGGTTTTTCTTTTATTTTTAGAGGCGTCAGTTCATATGCGGCGCGCGCGGATTCCATTAGCGAAAGGCCTGCTGCCACATCCCAAAGATATAGGCGGGATTCTTTATAGCTGTCCGCGCGGCCGCATGCGACCCATGCCATTGCCAACGCCGCGCTCCCGCACATTCTCACTTTCTTAAATTTCTGTGCGGACATTACAAACTTTGAAAGATTTTCAGAACTATAGTCTGTGGCGCTTGGGAAACCCGTCATTAGAACTGCTTGGCCGACCTCTGAGGCCCAGGCAGGGGTTATCTCTGCGCCGTTTAAAGTCAACGGCAAATCCTTGCCTCCGGCAAAAAGCTCGCCGCGGGTGAAGTCGTATATTGCGCCGACAACGGGATTCCATCCTTTCATCAGGGCTATGCTTACACAGACACCCGGGATTGAACGCAGATAGTTGTAAGTTCCGTCTATAGGATCTACAATCCAGTAGAGCTTTTCGGATTTTAGAACGTCCGGGTCTCCGCCTTGCTCCTCGCCGACAACAGGTATGTCGGTCGCGGCCAGCTGGCGCCGTATAAATATTTCGCTCTCGACATCTTCCTGGAGTTTTACATCGTTGCCGGCGTCCGAATTTACGCGGCGCTCCGATATT
>FR901616.1:34293-36658 GCA_000438015.1 Coraliomargarita sp. CAG:312
GCGCAGGCGATCGCCTGCAAGTTTTGCGACTTTTACCGCTGTTTCTAGGAATTCTTGCATGGTTTTGTATAATTGATAATGAGATTATTTTCCATCGAAAGAGCCGATTGGCGGCAGAGTCACTGTCGGACGGGCGGGCGCATCCGACTGCCCGTTGTCTTCCTGCATTTGACCGGAATTTTCCGCCTCTATTGTGGCGCTTTGCTTGCCGCGGTTGTATATTATTCTGAACCCGGTTGCGCGCGTATTGTCTTCGCGGTTTCTCACAACAGGGGAATTTGAAAGCACTACCATTTCTTCTTTTGCGTATATGTCTGCGCGGCCGCATGCGGCGTCTTTTAGTCCCTGGGAAAGTTTGACGTTCTCGGTCATCGCAATGTGGGTAATTTCGCGCTTGTTGTCTTTAGGCTGGGTTTTTATTGTGACTTCTATATTCTGGCAAGATGCGTTCATGTCGGTTCCGGACACTTTTACGTTGCCTTTAAAATAGTATTTATCGGCGTCTAAAGACGACGTTAGCCATTGCTTGTCGCTGGTTATTACAGTGGGTTCGGATTTCGCCTTTTCGGCCGAGTACTCGTCGTTTAATCCTATATTCCCCAAGGCGGGAAGAATTATTGCCGGCCTGATTTCGGGGGATTTTTCATCCGTCAGCAGTTCTACGAAACGGTGCACTTTCCCGCTTTTGTTTGGTTCTTTTGAAGATTTATCCCCATTCACCCGCGGATAGATGTTGGCAAGCTGAGCGGTTGCGGTATTGCCCTTTTGCGAAACTGAGACGTCTTTTGAGGCGACAATTTTATAGATGTCAGTTTTGCCTTTATTCGATTTTGCCACGACATCCATCTTTTGGCAAGAGGCTTCAATTTCCTCAGACTTTATTGAAACGTCTTTCTGGAAGTGCAGGTTGGCGATGCCTTCGCTGTCGCGCGAGAATGATAGAATCCTGCTTTTTATAATTGTGGGCGCCGCTTTCTTTGAAGGTGAAGCTGCCCGTTCTACGGAAGGCGTTTCGGTTATTGTAGTTATTACATAGGAGTTTTTGTCTTTCCCGTCGGATAGGGCGACTCCCTCGTCGCGGCCGCTTGCGAATACAAGCGTGTTGCTCTTTAGGTTGAATCCCCTTTTAGCGTCGGTTAGGACAACGTTGTCGTGGAGCAAAATTTCCGACTTTGCGGGAGTTATTTCAAGTTCCTTTGATTTTGCCGTGCCGCTGGGGGTTTCCACCTTCACGTTGCCGGAGCCTTCTATTTTTACAATTTTTGTCTTGCCGTCCGCTTCGGGCGCAGCCATTGCGGTCATTGAGTCGCAGCGCGCGCTGAAATCGTCGGAGGACACTTTGACGTTTCCCTTGAAGTCGAAGAAACTTTTTTTGTCCTCCGTCCTCATTTTTATATCGTCGGCTTGTATTGATATTTCTTGGACTTTCCCGTCTTTAGCGTCAAAGAGCAATGTTTTTGGCCTAATTTTGCCATCGGCGGATGGCAGGGAAATTATCGATTTTTCGGAGCGGTTCAAAATTATTTTGTCGCCGGATATTTTTGATTTGCTTGATATGTCCTCTATCTCGGGATTTCCGCTCAAAACAGCTTCGTTTTTTGACGGAAAAATTGAGAGGGCATTGGCCGACGCCTTGCGCAGGTCGGTTGACATCCTTACATTGCCGCGCGCGCGTATCTCGCCAATTTTTTCTTCTCCGGATTTCAATGAGTCGACTTCAAGCTCGTCGCATTCCAGGCTCATATCCGCATTTTTTACGACTACATTATTTTTTACGTTGAATTTGTTTGCCTTTCCGCCGTGGTCTAGGCTTGCGTAGTCGGATGATATGTTTGTGACGGAGTTTTCTGGCAATCCTTTGCCTGCAGGTTTTTCTGGTGTTGATATGGCGGGTTTTGAGGATTGTTCAGGCGATGCAGAGTCTGTGGGAAGCCCGGCGACAACATCTATGTCGGGGGGGGATTTGGAGATGAGCGCAATTTTTACATTGGAAAAAATCTCTATAAATTTTTTGTCTCCATCCCATTTCCACTTCTTTCCGCTTAAATCAAAGGCGTCGCCTTTTACAAATATTTTGTCCAGGCTTGTGACCGCTTTTTTGGGGGCGTTGACTTGCGCGTTTGGACTGGTCATTACAGCTTTTAAAACAGGGGTTTCTTTTCCCTCAAACAAGTTGAGCTTCATGTTGTCGATGTCTATATGCTCGTCCGAGATATAGGTCGCCTTGTCCCCAAACAGCTCCCACTCTTTTATTCCGCTATTTTCGTCGAAATTGGGAAGCTCAAAATTTGAAACCGTGCCGGGAAGCATTCTAGTGTCGCGCCCAGCCGCGCAAGCTTGTCGGCTTGCGGTAAAGATTGCCGCC
>FR901616.1:36675-37388 GCA_000438015.1 Coraliomargarita sp. CAG:312
AAAGATGGCCGCCGCCGCAGCCGCCGCGCATAGTACAGGGATGGATGCCCGCAGTTTTTGAATAATTTTAAACATTTTTTAAAATTGCGTCTATCATGGCGCCGACTCCCGCGTCGATTTCCGGAGTTGATTTTGCCAGCATGTATGCGGGGGTTGAATAGACTTTTTTGGCTTTGTCTTCGACAAATGAATTTGCCTGGCATTCAATATGCTTTGCGCCCATTGCCTCTATAGCAGCGGCGGTGGATGGATCGTTTCCTATGGTGAGTTTTACTCCGCCGCCTATTACTTTTGCGGCGATTACCGGCGCTATGCACATAAAAGCTATCGATATCTTCTTTGCAAGAGCCGCGACTATCGCGCTTTCAACGTGTTTATTGACTTTGCAGTCCGCGCCGTCCGATGCAAATGTGCAAAGTGTCTTTGCCGCTCCGAATCCGCCGACGAATAAAAGAATATCGAAATTCCCGGCGTCGAATTTTGCCAGGGGCTGAATTTTTCCGCGCGCAATTCTTGCCGACTCTACAAGGGCGTTGCGCCTTGGCTGCATGGCGATGGAGTCCAAATGGTTTACAACGTCGAACTGGTCTGTGTCGGGCGCGAAAAATTCAGTTGAAACGCCGCGTTTCTGAAGATTAAGAAGAGCAATTACGGCTTCGTGGATTTCAGAGCCGTCGAAAACTCCGCAACCCGACAGCACAACCGCCGCTCGC
>FR901616.1:37410-42994 GCA_000438015.1 Coraliomargarita sp. CAG:312
CCGCCGCTCGCGGAGTTTTTGGGGGCGGGCAAAGATTGCAGTCTTCTGCCGGTTTTCTTAATGTCTGGCGGGGGGCGGATGGATTTGCTTTCATGGTAATTTTATTTTTTGCTTCAGCATTGCAGCAATTGCGGAATCTTGCAATTAAATTTCAACGCATGGAAAATTTCAAATATCGCCGCCGGAAAATATTGCGCCTTTTGATTTTTTTCGTTCAGATTTCCAATTCCAGCGAATCATAGGCAATATGACAGCCATGCGGCATTTTCGGTTCCAGCTTGCCGTAGTCTATATGGGATGTAAGGTGGGTGAAATATGTCGCGCGCGCGCCGACTTCCATTGCGGAATTTATTGCCTCGGAAAGGCTCATATGCGACGGATGCGGGGATATGCGGAGGCAGTCAAGCGCGATTGCGTCGGCGCCTTTTGCCAATTCCAGTGCTTCGGGAGTCAAGCGCTTGCAGTCTGTGTAATATGCAAATTTCTTGCCGCCGCACTCTATGACAAGCCCCAATGTCTCTACGGGACCGTGGGGCAGTGGGGTTGAGGCTATTTTTACGCCGCCGGGCATTTCCAAAATATTTGGCATTCTTTTTATGTCGAAGCAAGGATATCCGCGTTCGGTGGGTTTGCCCTTTAAAGCGTATGGAAAAATCGAGCGTATGCGTTCCAACCCGTAATCGTTTGAGTACACAGCAAGCTTGTTGTTCGGCAGCCGGTCGCAAAAACGCCGCAAGTCATCCATTCCGGCTATGTGGTCGGCGTGCCCGTGGGTCAATATAAAGCAGTCTATCCAGTCTATTTTATTCTTTAGGCACTGCACTCTAAACTCCGGTCCGGCGTCTATTTGTATATGGATTCCCCCGCATTCCACGTGCACGCTCGAACGCGTCCGCCAATTTTTGGGATTGTCCAAGTCTATTCCGCTTGCGTCTCCGCCTATTACGGGTACGCCCTGAGACGTACCCGTGCCTAAAAAGGTAATTTTCATTATTCCTCGCAAAGCCAGGTTGAGAGATAGCGCGAACCTGAATCGGGCAAAACTACTACTATTGTCTTGCCTGCATTTTCGGCGCGGGCGCCTATCTTGCGCGCGGCTGCCATTGCAGCCCCCGAAGATATGCCGCAAAATATTCCTTCCTTTTGGGCAAGGGCGCGCGCGTTTTCGCCGGCTTCTTGTGTCGTCACAGTTATAATTTCGTCAACGACGGTTTTGTCGTACAGCTCCGGCACAAAATTTGCTCCTATCCCCTGCAGCTTATGCGGGGCTGCGGTGCCTTTGGACAAGAGAGGGGAATCCGCGGGCTCGACTGCAATCACTTTCACATTTGGGTTAAGCCTTTTGAGTTCGCTTCCGGCTCCGCTCAAAGTTCCGCCTGTCCCTACTCCCGCGACAAAAAAGTCTATACTTGCGTCTGTGTCGCGCCAGATTTCCAACGCTGTGGTTTGTACATGCGCGCGGGCATTTTCGGGATTTGAAAATTGCCCGGGTATGAAAGAACCTGGAATTTGTTTGTGCAGTTCATCCGCCTTTTCCAAAGCTCCGCGCATTCCTTTCTCTCCGGGAGTCAACACGACTTCGGCTCCGTAGGCCTTGAACAGCTTTATGCGTTCTACGCTCATTGTATCCGGCATTACGAATACGGCTTTAAANGGCATTACGAATACGGCTTTAAAGCCGTATTCGGCCGCAAGCATTGCCAGCCCTATGCCTGTGTTTCCGCTTGTAGGTTCTATTATTGTTCCACCCTCTTTTATAAGTCCGCGTTTTTTTGCGTCTTCAAGCATAAAAAGCGCAGCGCGATCCTTTACGCTTCCGGATGGATTAAAACTTTCCACTTTCAATAAAATATCCGCCCGGGTGTCGTTAGTTTTCACGGCGCGCACAAGCGGCGTGCCTCCGATTGTCTCTTTTATCGAATTTTTTATGTTCATTTTATTTAAAAAACTATTAAACGCATCGATATTGAACCAAAAAGGCGATTCTGTAAAGAAACGATTTGCATGCGCGGGCAAATATAGTTATATGTAAACCATGAAAATAAAAAAAGCCTCCGATTCGGATTTCGACAAAATGTATGCGGATATGCTTACGCAATTTCCAGCCTCCGAAATGAAAACGAGGCAGGCGTTCGACTCGCTGCGCAGGGACAAGGACTACGAATGCTGCATTTTGGAGAAGGACTCAAAAATGGTCGGATATTTCTGCGCGTACGTCGTATCAGAGACATCCATTGCGCTGCTAGACCATTTTGCAATCGAGAAAGGCTCGCACGGGATGGGGCTTGGATCGGAGTCGCTGGGGCTTATTTTGGAGCGCTATCGCGGATGCCGCGGCGTTTTGCTGGAGGTTGAAAAGCCCAATCCCCAAGATGTCAACACTCTAAGGCGCATAAAGTTCTACAAAAATATGGGAGCATATAAGGTCGATATAAAGTACTATTTGCCCGGCGGAGACAGCTCAGTGCCTATGGACTTGTATTTTATTAACTGTTCCGGCGCCAAAGACAGGATTTCGGCGGAGGAAATTATGGGGACGATAAAAATAGTCTTTGAGCGTGTGCATGCGTCGTTCGCCAACGCCCGCGAAGTTTGGGAAAGCATCGAGAAAAGCTTTTCCGCAGGGGAATAGCCGGACTAAGTGCACAATGGCGGGCTTTAGCGTACCGCCGGGCGCTTATAGAATGCGCAAACAGGGATTTATACGCATTCTGCCGCGCAAGCCCGATAGCCTGGGAGCGGGCTTTGAAAATTAAAAAAGTGTTGCAAGCCTGCCCACTGTTTTGCTTTAATAAGCGGTGTTATGCAAAAATTCTCAGGAGTTTGGACGGCGCTTGTAACGCCTATGACGGAATTGGGCGTGGACTACGACGCCCTTGAAAGTTTGGTTGAGTCGCAGATTAAGGGAGGCGTAAGCGGATTGGTGTCGGTCGGCACTACCGGCGAATCTCCTACGTTGGATCCGGTTGAGCATATAGTCGTCATAAAAAAGACTATCGAATTTGCGGCGGGCAGGGTTCCGGTAATAGCGGGAACCGGCGCGAATTGCACGCGGGAAGCCGTGAACTTAACCCGCGAGGCAGATGAAGCCGGCGCGGACGGGTTTTTGGTGGTTGCCCCGTATTATAATAAGCCTTCTCAAGAGGGTGTTTTTTTGCATATGTGCGAAATCGCAAAATGCACGCACAAGCCGATAATGCTTTATTCCATTCCCGGCCGGTGCGGCATAGAAATTTCAAACGATACCGCCCTGCGCTTGCGTGAAAAATATAAAAATTTCTGCGTTATGAAAGAGGCGGGCGGCAAGGTGGAGAAAGTCCGCGATCTGTGCGCCCGCGCGGACGGTAAAATAGATGTAATGAGCGGAGACGACGGGCTTACTCTCGATTTCATGTCGGCTGGAGCCAAGGGCGTTGTGAGCGTGGCGTCAAACATAATACCGGAAGCCATGTCTAATTTTGTAAAGCTTATAGAGGAAGGCAGGCTTGACGAGGCGCGCGCCGTGAATGAGAAACTTTCCGGATTTTTCAAGGCGCTTTTCATAGAGCCTAATCCCGTTCCGGCGAAAACCGCCCTGCATTTATGCGGGCGCATACCGTCGGATTTTGTGCGCTTGCCCTTGTGCAGGATGCAGCCGCAAAATCTCGATGTCTTAAAGAAGGAAATGGAAAAATTGGAGCTTATATAATATGGCTGTAAAAATACTTTTAAACGGGTGCAAGGGAAGAATGGGGCAAGCTATATCCTCGGCTGCTCCGGAGAACGGGTGCGAGATTTTCGGCGCATGCGACGCCGGAGACAGTCCCGAGAAGTTTATTTCCGGTTGCGACGCGGCAATCGACTTTTCTTTTAGGGAGGCAACCCCCGCTTTGGCCGAACTGTGCGCAAAATACGGCAAGCCGCTTGTAATTGGAACGACAGGGCATACTCCCCAACAGCGCGATGCCATCCTGAAGCTAACCGATAAGATAGCAATTGTATGGGCTGGAAATTATTCCGTGGGCGTGAATCTTTTAAACTATTTGACCTCTATTGCCGCAAAAATATTAAATGAATCATACGATGTTGAGATCGTAGAAATGCACCATAGGCATAAGAAAGACGCTCCCAGCGGCACTGCCGAAAAACTAAAACAGATAGTTTGCCAAGCAAGGGGAGTCGGCGAAGATTCTGTTTGCTACGGCAGGCACGGGCAAGTCGGAGAGCGCCCTGTTGGGGAAATAGGCGTGCATGCTCTCCGCGGCGGCAGCGTTGTTGGAGACCATACTGTCATGTTCGCTGCCGACGGCGAGCGCCTGGAGCTTACCCACAAGGCCGCCGACAGAAAGGTCTTTGCGCAGGGTGCGCTGCGCGCCGCAAAGTGGGCGGTGTCAGCAAAGCCCGGTTTGTACGGAATGGAAGACGTTTTGAACTTCAAGTAGGAAATGATTGCAGCTATAAAAGGCAAACTCATAAGAAGCACTCCCGTTCAGGCGGTAGTGGAAACTGCTGGGGGGCTGTTCTACGAAGTTGAAATTCCAGTGACGACCGCCGAACGTTTGCCAAAGAATGGTTCAGAGGTTATGCTTTACACTCTGGACGTATATCGCGAGGATTCACAGGCCCTATACGGTTTTGCGGCGGCGGCTGACAGGGATTTTTTTAAGATTTTGGTTGAGAAAGTTTCGGGAATAGGGCCAAAGACCGCGCTCAATATGATGAGCAGAATGTCGGTTTCAACCTTGCGCGACGCAGTGTCATCTGGAGATGTTGCAACGCTTTCAAAGTGCCCCGGCATCGGCAAGAAAACGGCGGAGCGGCTGGTTCTCGAACTCAAGGGCACGCTTTCGGGGGCGGCTATTTCTCCGGTTTCGGGAAGTTTCGATTCGACTGTCTCGGCTAGCCCGGCTTCGGATGCGGTTGCCGCATTGGTTGCTTTGGGCGTTAAAATACAAGACGCAGACAAGGCTGTTCGCGCTTCTGTCGCAAAGTTGGGCGAATCCGCTACAACCGAACAGATTGTAAAACTTGCGCTTTCTAAATAAAAATTATTTTGCGTTATGGATAAAGAAAAAATTTTGGCGGCACTTGATGCTGTGAATTACCCTCCGTATCAAAAGAGCATAGTTGCTTTTGGCATGGTGAAATATGTCAAGGTTGAGGGAAATTCCGCAGAGGTGCGGATATTTACGGGCGGGGACCAGGAGCTTGCCAAGAAAATCGTAGAGCAGGCAAATGGCGTTCTGAAGTCTGCATTTCCCGAATGCGTTTTTAATGTGGTTCTTCTCTCCGAAGATCCTGCTAAAAATATACCGGCGCCGAAGCCTAAAAAGGAGACTTTGTCCGGCGTAAAATTAAAAATAGCCGTCGCTTCCGGCAAGGGCGGCGTCGGTAAAAGCACGGTTGCGGTAAATCTTGCGCGCGCGTTTGCAAAAATATTTTCCAAGCCGGGAGACGCCCGCGTGGGCCTTATGGACTGCGATATACACGGACCTAGCGCCGCGATTCTTTTTAACGAGAGGGTTTTTCCGGAAGTTTCTCCGGACGAAAAAATAATCCCGCCACAGATAGGCGGGATAAAAGTGATGTCCATGGGAATGCTCGT
>FR901616.1:43043-46685 GCA_000438015.1 Coraliomargarita sp. CAG:312
GGTCCCATGGTTACGAGCGCGATAAAGCAGTTCGCCGAGGAAATGGTGTGGGGAAATCTGGACGTAATGGTTCTGGACTTGCCGCCAGGAACTGGAGACGCCGTTCTTAGCGTTGTTCAGCTTGTTCCTTTAGACGGTGCGCTTGTTGTCACTACTTCAAATTCTTTGGCTGCAGTGACGGCGGCTAGGGGGGCTATGATTTTTGAAAAAAGCTCCGTTAGAGTTTTGGGCGTCGTCGACAACATGGCATATTTCCCAATGCCAGACGGTTCAAAGGAATATATTTTCGGAGAAGGATACGCTGCCGGAGTCGCCGCGCAGCTGGAGGTCCCGGTTCTGGCGGAAATCCCCCTTGATAAGTCTCTGCATACAGACAAGATTTCAGAGTCTTCCGAGAATATTTTCGACAATCTTGCGCGCAAGATTTTAGAACTTTTAAAGAAGTAGGCTTTGCGCGGGTATTGCAAATGAAGCGCAGGATGGCAATTTGCACGCTTGGCTGCAGAGTCAACCAGTTCGAGTCTATGGCAATCGCCGACTCCGCGCGCGAGCGCGGTTGGACGCTTGTAGATTGGGGTGAGAGCGCCGATATTGGCATTGTAAATTCTTGTGCGCTTACCCGTCTTGCAGAAAACAAAACCCGCAGGGCTATAAGAATGTTTATGCGCAAGAATCCCGGGGCGAGCATCGCCGTCACGGGATGCTACGCGCAGACTTCGGCGTCGGATCTGTCTGAAATTAAGGGCGTGAAATGGGTTGTCGGCAACCCGTCAAAACTTTCTATTGTCAGCATAATAGAAAGAAATCCCGCTCTTGACGGGGGTGCGGCGCAAATATTTTTGGGCGCAACTGCGGAAATCCCAGAATCGATATCTATTTCGGGGGGAGCGATACTCGACAGAACAAACCTAAAAATTCAAGACGGATGCGACAATGCGTGTTCCTACTGCATAATTCCCCGCGCCCGAGGTGTTCCCAGAAGCCGCAGTTTTGGGGAAATATTGCGCGACGCAAAAGTTCTTGTCGATAGAGGGGTGAGGGAGATAATTTTAACGGGAATAAACATATCGAAATTTTCCACGCCAGATGGTGGGCTTGTTGAGCTCATAGACAAACTCAACGAAATTCCCGGACTGTTGCGCTTGAGAATAGGCAGCATAGAGCCGCCGAATTTTGACGTTTGCGCAATTGTGGAACGCATGGGAGATTCTTCGCATATTTTGGCGCCGTATCTTCACGTTTCGGCACAGAGCCTTTGCGACAATGTATTGAAGGTAATGCGCCGCAAATATAAAGTTGGAGATTTTATGAAGATAGTCGAATACGCAAGAAAACGCATTCCAGACATATCGATTGGCGCTGATATAATTTGCGGGCATCCTGGGGAGTCTGACGCGGATTTTGCCGAGACAAAGTCGGCGTTTCTATCCAGCCCTCTTACGCATTTGCATGTTTTCACGTTTTCGCCAAGACCTAAAACTCTCGCCGCTACAATGGCGGAAAACACTCCTCCGGAATACGTGCGCAAGAAACGCGCCGACGATTTGCGCGCGGCGGCTTTGGAAGTGGAACGCAAATTTTTTAAATCGCAATTGGGAAAAGTGAGGGAAGTTCTGCTCGAAAATAAATTGGCAAACGGAGATTATTTGTCTTATACGGACAATTATATCCAAACTCTAGTAAACATCCCTGAAGACGGTTTGCGCAATACGTTGAAAAAAGTCAGATTGGAATGTCTGGAGTCAAGCCGTGTCAGGGGAACAACTGTCTAAAAGGGCGGTTTAGTTTAAGCGGCTGCGGAAAGTTTGGGATAAAGTAGTTTTGGAATTCTTGAGAAATCTTTGGCTGCCGGGAAACAGAGTTTGTTTGCATCTGCCAATATTTTCGCATGCGGTTGTTGCAGGCGCGCAATGCCCGAAATATTATTGCGAGATTTTTTTTCGCCTATCTATCATCATATAATACCTCAAGCTTCAAAATGGTTTTCCAAGCGATGTTTCCCGCTGTGAATTCAAGCCGGATATGGCGGATCCTTAAGCTTTTCCACGTTTCCTTGGGCAATTGCAATGGTTCAAAACAAATATTTTTTACTATCTTTTACTTCCGAAGTCCTGACAATATTCAGCCCCGTATTTTACAGTTTCGCGCGCAGATGCAATAACGTATATCTGGCGGAAGAAACATCCCTTGTGAATATCAAGTTTGTAAAAATCCAAATTCCTGCATTTTGATTCGGATTAAAAACAAATCCAAAGTCGCCATTGAAATCCTTTAAAGATTAAATTAGACAGTGCGCATTCCGGGGGCGATATACTCCGAGAAATTTTGCCTTCGGCTTTCTTTATGCATCCTTATTCCTGTAGCAATTTGCAGGGTAAAGCTAATAGATTAAGGATGTTTTTTTTGTTAAAGCAAATCTTCTTTCCTCAGCATATTCGCGTATATGTCGGCTTTTTTCTGCAAAGTCATTGGATATGCCCGCGAAGTGGATACCATTCTATAAAAGTTGATTCTCCTTTTGCCGATTCTGACTTGGGTGCTTTCTCCCATTGGGGGTTCTTTTGCATTTATGATGGAAGCTAATACTTGGCAGGCTTTTTTCCCGGTTGTTGCGATTGCCGTACATTCGGGAAGTTGCTCCATGGCGGAGTCTATATCAACGGTTTCTTTTATATCCAAAAATGCGTCGCTTGCGTTGTCTTTTAGGCGGACTACGGATACGGCAGTGTCATAAAGGGCGATTCGCCTTGCAGATAGGAACTCAATTAATTTGTCTTTATCAAATGCTTTTTTCCCTGCGATTGCAAAATGCAGCGGATTTGAGTAATATAGAAGCCCAAAAATTCTCCACATGTCGTTTTGAAAATTCGGATAAAAAAATTCCATTGACCATCTGTTTGTCTTAGGCGGAAAAGATCCCAGCATAAGCAGCTTTGCGCCTTGCGGAAAAAACGGTTCAAGCGGATGGAATTGTGGCAGGCAAGCTTTCATTGGCATTGTTTTTGAAACGCGCAATCATTTGCAAAATAAGGGTGGATTGTCGAAACTTTTCTGTGCAGGCGAATTCGCCGTATTTGGCGGAACTTTTATCTGGCTATTGAAAGCGTTTTTTTATTTTTAGTTAACGCCTTGAGCGTGCCTTCGGATATTCTGAGCGGCTATTTTGCCTATATGCCGGCTCTGCCGCAATATGGCGGAATTTTATTTATGTATTTGGCTTAAATGAAAGTCGCGCTTTTTTCAGAACAATGGTATGTGAGTTTGTGTCTATTATAAAAAATAAATGTATAATCATCGAAGCGGTTTTCTCTCGCCGCCGCAAAATCCTATATGTTTGCCTCTAGTTTCATCCCTCAAAATTTTTATTATATACCTCTCGGGCTCGCACTTGAGCTCTTCGGCTATTTTGCATATCTCATTCAAGATATCGTAGGGTATATGCAACGGCAGAAGAACTTCTCTTTGCACGAAAGAATTTTCATTGCTGGCCGTTTCAGTTGGCTTTTTGTTTTTACTTCCTTTTTGTGCCCGTATTTTTTCCGATACGGCATCAGTTATGAATCTTTCCATATTTCCGGGAACTTTGCCAGATTCCCCGTTGAAAATTCCGCAAATGTTTCCGCTCTACGTCAAAGATTGTGG
>FR901617.1:0-3432 GCA_000438015.1 Coraliomargarita sp. CAG:312
ATGCACTGGAGATTTTAATTCGCGTTAGCTCGTTTGCACAAGTTATTTTCAAAGATAATTTTATAAGTTGCAATCTTTCTTTTATTGGACAGTTTAACGCAAAAAATCCCTTCGAGGCTTTTGCCGAAGGGATTTTACAAGTTTTTTTGCTAATTGCTTTTAGCTCTATGTTTATATGCTTGTGACGATTTCGTCGGCAAGCCCGTAGTCTATGGCTTCTTGGGCTGTCATGAAAAAGTCGCGGTCGGTATCGGCCGAAATTTTTTCTATCGGCTGGCCGGAGGCTTCCGCGAGAATTTTATTCAATTCTTGGCGCATGCGTTCCAGCTCTTGCGCCTGAATGTGCATATCGACAGCCGAACCGCTCATTTCTCCCATTATAAGCGGCTGGTGTATCATTACGCGCGCGCTCGGGAATAAAAAGCGTTTGCCTTTGGGGGCTGCGCTTAGAAGAATTGATCCCATGCTCATTGCTATTCCGGTCACAACGACTTTTATTGGGCTTTTAATAAGCTTCATTGTGTCGTATATCGACATTCCCGCGCTTATGGAGCCTCCGGGAGTGCTCATGTAAAAAGTTATTTCCTTGGATGAGTCCAACATATCCAAATATAAAAGTTTTTCGACAATGTCGGCGGCAGTCTCATCGGTCACTGAATCCCACAAAAATATTTTCCGTTCGCTGAGGAAGCGTTTTTTTATTTCCTCCGACAACGGCATGGATTTCTGTTCGTCTTTTTTATTTTCGCATTCGTTTTTCATAAAGTTAGAGTTTTGATATTTCATAAATTGCATATCCTGAAAACAAGTTTGGAAGAAATTTGCACGGCGTTTCCCAGTCTCCACGCAAAAAATGTTTGCGCGTTATTGTTATATCGTTCTTTTTGCAAAAACCTTCAAAAGAATTTACGGAAATTGCATTCATCGGGCGCGATGATTCCCAGCGGTCTGGAAAAACTTCATTCACAATTCTGTCTCCAGTGGCGGCTATTGCAAGGCGGTTGCGCCAGTAGGCGTGGTTTACGAATCCTACTGCCACGTGTTTTGCAACGCGCAGAGATTCAAAAACAACTTCGCGCGCATTCTCCAATTCTTGCAGTGTGCGCGAGCAAATTATCCAGTCGAAAAACTTGTCGCCGTAAATGGACAACGCGTCCATTATATCCCCGTGGTATGCGTTTACGCCGCGCTTTATGCAGCGCGATATTTTCTCGAAATCGGAGTCAACGCCTACAGCATAGACGCCTTTTTGGCGCATCAATTCGCTAAGCAGTATGCCGCGTCCGCATCCCAAATCCAGCACGCGGTCGCCTTCGCCGATCCATTCGCTGATGGCTTTCAATTCAATTTTCCTCTTTGAGGATATCTTATTGCTTTTTTCTTCAGACATTCAAAAAGTACTCCACAAGTTTATAGAGTTTGGGCGAGTGGATCAGAAATGAATCGTGGCCCAAGTCGCTCTGGATTTCAGCGTACGATGCTGTTTTTCCGATTCGCAGCAGGGCTTTTACAATTTCGCGGTTTTGCTCCGGAGGGAAAAGCCAGTCCGAAGTAAATCCAACGCACAATACTTTTGCGGTAATGTTCTTAAACGCCTTTTCCAAAGAGCCATCTCCTTCAAGGCGCAAATCGAACAAGTCGAGAGCGCGCGTAAAATATAGATAGGTATTGGCGTCGAAACGGTTTACAAAGCTTTGTCCCTGGTGGTGCAGGTAGCTTTCTATTTGGAAACTCGGCTTAAATATTTCGGAACCGGAGATAGACGTATGTTCGCGCCCGAATTTTCCGTCCAAACCTTTGTCAGAAAGGTAGGTTATATGCGCCATCATTCGCGCTATTCCCAGCCCGACGCTCGGCACGCGCGCGAGTTCATAGTTGCCTCCATTCCAGACGGGATCCTGCATTATTGCTGATCTGCCGACTTCATTGAAGGCTATGGCTTGCGCATTTTGGTGGGCTGTCGTTGCAAGAGCGCAGATTTTGCCGACCCTGTCCGGAAAATCTATCGCCCACTGGAGCGTTTGCATGCCGCCCATCGAGCCTCCAATTGCCATAACAAGTTTTTTTATGCCAAGATGCGTTATTAAGCGCTCTTGCACCGCAACCATATCCTCAAGCGTCACCGCCGGAAATGTAAGATTGTAGCGCTCGCCGGTCTTGGGGTTTATAGAAGACGGCCCGGTTGTGCCGCGGCAGCCGCCGATACAGTTTGAGCAAATTATAAAATATTTGTTTGTATCCAACGGCTTTTGGGGGCCGATTATATTGTTCCACCACCCGGACTTCCTGTCGGAAAGCGAATATACCCCGGCGCAGTGGTGGTCTCCAGTGAGTGCGTGGCATACGAGGATTGCGTTTGACTTGTCCTCGTTCAGTCTCCCGTAGGTTTCGTAACGCACGTTAAAGGACTCAAGCTCGCCTCCGAGCTTGAATTTTAGCGGAATGCCGCAATGCCAGTCGCTGTAGGCAACTATACCCACGTCTCCGTCGCAGTTATTCCTAATAATTGTGTCGTCCGAATCGTTCATTAAGATTTTCGTTTATCGAAAATATTCGGCAAAAGTTCAATCGTTTTTTGCGGTGTCTTCCTTTTTTGGCTGGGAAGTCGATTCGGATTTATTTGCCGGAATTTGTCCATCTCCGATGTTTGCATGCGGTGGCGATATATTTTTTTCCGCCGCGCGAATGATGTCCGGCGCCATGCGTTCCGCCAGGACATCCAACTTTAAGACGGAATTTCCCCGCTTTATTTTAAATTCGGCGGTTTCGCCGGGGCGGACGAAAAATGTAATGTTTCTTAGCTGCGTGTTGTTGCTTATCTTTTTCGAGTTGACTGCCAAAATTTCGTCTCCGACCATAAATCCGGCTTTTTTTGCCGGGGCGTTTTCCGCGACCATTCTTACGACAACTTTCGTGCTGTTTATGCCGTCGGTGTCCTCTGCCTGGAGACCGAACCAGCTATACACCGGTTCGCCGCAAAGGAGAATATCGTCGCGTATTCTTGCTGCCGCCTTTGCGGGCAGGATAAAGCTTCCGCCTATTTCGGGCAGGGATGCTATCGTCATGCCGGCAAATTTTCCGTTTAAGTCGAATACGGCGCCGCCGGTACTGCCGCGCGGGGCTGGTATGCTTGTGCGCACATAAACGGTCGGCAGAAAGTTCCCCCCGAACTCTATGTTGTGGGCGGTGGCAAGCCCGACGCGTGGAGATGGCGGCAATCCCATTTCATAAGAAAGCGCCATTAAAATTGTGGCGACGCGCGGAAGGTCGGATGACGAATCCATATTTACAACAGGCGCGTTTTTCGATTTAAAATCGCCTTCTATTTTTAATATGGACACGGTTGTCAGCGGATCCAACCCTACGCTTTTGGCGTCGAGCAGTACGCCGCGCCACTCTACCCACAGCTTGTTTGCGGAGTGCGTCACATAG
>FR901617.1:3543-8204 GCA_000438015.1 Coraliomargarita sp. CAG:312
GTCTTTATCGACTGCTGGCAGGGATTTTTGCGCGTACACTTTCACAATTGCGTCGCGGTTATTCTCGAACACGCTGTATAATTTGTCTTGCAGGGTTTCCATCGGAGCCGTCGCTGGCAATGTGTCGGCGCGCAAAATAGCGCCCGCGCATAGCAACGCGGCGACTGCAAACAGACGGATTCGTTTTAAAATCATATATCGAAAATTATAAAAAAAAACCCTGCTTCAACAATAATATGGATGAAGCACTATACTTTTGACTCGCGAAGGCAAAAATTGTTCAAATTGCGAAATATGTGAGAATCATGTCAGCCCCGGCGCGCTTTATTGCCGCTAGAGATTCGTTTTTTGCCCGCTCGAGATCTATCCAACCGCGTTGTGCGGCAGCGTGTATCATTGCGTATTCTCCGGAAACTTGGTAGGCGGCGATCGGAAGGGTTGTGCGCTCTTTTATTTTTGCTATTATATCAAGATAGTATCCGGCCGGTTTAACCATTATTACGTCGGCTCCCTCTTCCTCGTCGAGGGCGGCTTCGCGCAGGGCTTCGCGGCTGTTGGAAGGGTTTAGCTGGTATCCGCGCTTGTCCAAGTATTTTTTTGCTTTAGGCGGTTCTTGCTCGGCAATGCCGTTTTTATTGCCCTTTAGGGTTTGGTGCTTGCCGCGCTTTGGCGGTTCGGACTGCTTGGGTGCGCTGCCGACGGCGTCGCGAAACGGCCCGTAAAATGCGGATGCGTACTTTGCGCTATAGGCCATAATAGCCGTTTCTGTGAAATCGCAGTCGTCCAAAGCCGCCCTTATTGCGCCGATTCTTCCGTCCATCATATCCGACGGAGCAACGAAATCCGCCCCGGATTGCGCCGCCACAAGAGCCATGGCGGAAAGTATCTCGACAGTTTCGTCATTTAGTATCCATTTGCCGCTAGGGTCGAGTATTCCGTCGTGCCCGTGGGACGTGTATGGGTCAAGCGCTATGTCGGCTATTATAGCCATTTCCGGAAAGCGTTTTTTTACGGCTGATATTGCGCGGTTTGCTATGGACTTTTCACTGAGAGCCTCGTCCGCGTGAGGGGATTTTTTTGACTGCTCTATGTGCGGGAAGGGCGCTATTGCACGCACTCCGCTTTTAAGGGCGCGCTCGCAAAGTTTTAACAGTGATTCCACCGTGTGCCGGTACACGTTCGGCATTGAAGGTATTTTGTCTGCGCCGCTTTTCCCATCTTTTACGAATACGGGCAGAATGAGATCCGACGGGCAGACGCGGTTTTCGGTGCACAAGTCTAAAATCGCCTCGCTTTTGCGCAGCCGGCGCGGGCGCTTTTTCATATCGAGCTTGAAATTTTCGTTCATTGTGCTTTCATAGTGTACGCAATATAAAAAATTCGCAACTAAAATGAATGTTAGCATACACAATACTTTGACGCGCCGAAAAGACGAACTAATTCCGTCTGAAGGCGCCTTTAGGATGTACTGCTGCGGCCCAACTGTTTACGGTCCGGCGCATATAGGAAATTTTAGAACCTTTATTGTTCAAGACGCTTTAAGGCGCACGTTGGAATGTGCCGGGCTCAAGGTAAAACATGTCCGCAACATCACCGATGTGGACGATAAAACCATACGCGAAAGCCGTAAGCTAGGCGTGTCTTTAAAAGAATTTACTAAGAAGTGGGAGGATAAATTTCATGAAGACTGCGCCAAGCTAAATATGCTTCCGCCCACAATAGAACCTCGGGCCACAGAACATATCGCCGAGCAGTTGGATATGGTTTCCAAGCTTGTTGAAAATGGACACGCGTATGTTTCCTCCGACGGGAGCGTGTATTTTAAAATATCGTCTTGCCCCACATACGGCAAGCTTGCTGGGCTCGACCGCGATAATATGGCAACCCAAGCGACAAACTCTGCGGGAGAGGCAAATAATGCCGACGAGTACGAGCGCGAAAATGTCTCCGACTTTGCTCTTTGGAAAGGAAGAAAACCCGAGGACGGAGACAATTTTTGGAGATCTCCATGGGGAGAGGGAAGGCCCGGATGGCATATTGAATGTTCTGCGATGTCGCGCAAATATTTGGGTGACTCGTTCGATTTGCACGGCGGCGGGATAGACCTTTGCTTCCCCCACCATGAAAATGAGATTGCACAAAGCGAGTGCGCAACCGGAGCCGTTCCGTACGTAAAATATTGGTTTCACAGCGCCCATTTGATGGTTGAAGGGCAGAAGATGTCCAAAAGTCTCGGCAACCTCTATACCCTCGACGACCTAGTCGCAAAAGGATACACGCCGGCGCAAATTAGATACGCCCTTCTTTCCGGACATTACCGCCAGCAGCTCAACTTTACTTTTAAGGGTCTGGATGACGCAAAAAGCGCCTTGTCAAAAATGAGAAAGGCGGCATCTTCGGCTTTGGAGAGGGCTAATATTAGCGTTGCAGAGTTTAAGAAAATGATAAAGCCGGGCGCGGAGTTTTCCGGAACAATTTTTGAGGGCGCCTGGAATGCAATGTGCGACGACTTTAACGTTCCCCGCGCATTGGGAGAGATTTTTGGAGCATTGCCAAAATTGTCGGGCGAGAAATCCGATATATCGGCTTTTGGGTCGCTTTTATACGCATTGGGAATAGATGTTTTTGCCGGCGCGGAAGATTCTGCAGAGGAAGTTCCGGTTCCCGATGAAATAATGGATATTGCCAGAAAACGCTGGGAGGCAAAGAAAGCAAAAGATTTTGCATCTGCGGACAAATTGCGCAATGAAGCCCTTGAAAAAGGCTGGATAATTTTGGATAAAAAAGACGGATTTTCCGTCTCTCCGAAAAAGGCTTGAAATTCTATAAAACTAAACCGATACTTCTTTTGAGTAGAAAAATATGTCGATTGCCAAAACAGAAGCAGGCGTAGAAGGGAAGGTTGCCGAAAACTGGCGCCCGAAACCTGCCGACGCTGATATGTTGCTTGTCGAACGCGTTAAAGCGGGCGACAGCCTGGCTTTTGACGAGCTTACGAAAAAATACCGCCAGCGTTTATACAGTGCAGTTTACAATATGGTTGCCAACCGCGAAGACGCCATGGATATTGTGCAGGATGCTTTTATAAAGGCGTTTTCCAGCATAAATTCCTTCCGCGGAGGAAGCGCGTTTTATACTTGGCTGTACAGGATAGCCATAAATATGGCTATTACATTTATAAAGCGCAATAGGCTTCGCAGGTTTTTCAGTTTTGAAAACGCAAACGAAGAGATGGCGCCGTCGGAAATTCTCGACAGGCTTACGGTAAATTGCGGCGGAGAACGTTCCACTATGTTGAACGAGTTGAAGGAAAAATTGAACGAAGCCCTCCAAACTTTGTCTATAAAACATAGAACGGTGGTTGTTTTGTATGAAATAGAAGGACTGTCACATCAGGAAATCGCGCAGATTACTGGAACAAGCGAGGCTACTGTGCGGACTCGTTTGCATTATGCAAAACAACAGCTTCAGGCCATTCTTAAAGATTATCTTAAGTAATAGTTTATGGATGATGACAGAATAAAACTTGAAGACCTCTTAAAGCTCAAGCGCGCCGAGCAGCCTACCGAAGCAGAGTGGGCCAATTTTGACGAACGCTTAAAAGGAAAGCTTGTAAGCTGCATCGTGCGCAAGCGGACATTGTCCGACAGGATTTTCGAGCTGGTTTCTCCCGTCCGCGCAGCGGCTTTTGGTGCGGCTGGACTCGCGGCTTTAGGGGCGGTATTTGCACCTATGTACATAGCAGGGTTGGCTGCAACATCTTCTTCGGAATCTTCCTCGGAATTCAAGGTTTCGTCAACTCCGCTTCCGCGCGTCGCCGTTTCATACACCGTGAACGAGGTTGCCTCAAATCCAAATTCGGAAATTCCGGTTTTTGCGCAAATGAACTCCAACGAATCTTCGGATGTCAGGTATGTGGCAAGTTCGGTTGCTTCAGGAATAAATTTATTTTAAACTTTTAGGTCGCTTTAAAAATTTTAGCGGAGACGTAAAAAAAACGCTCCGCGTTTTTTATTTACGGAATTGGATTTTGCGCTGAAATTCGATTCCGCAACCGGCATATAAATATTTTCGCGAAATTCGGATAGCTGCTTTGGTTTGCGGAATTTTCTTATCCGCGCTTATGAAATAAGTTCGATATAGGCGTTTAAATTTCGCGGAGTTTTTGTGCTTGCGTTATCAAGCCGCGCGTTTGCGCTTTGCCTTGCGGGCAGCAATAATATTTCTAGGGTGCACAATTTTGAAAACGCATTTTTTTTGAGAGATAATTCGCTTTAAAAAAAGATTGCAAAGCCGATTCTCGCGTGGAATATATCCAAAAGTTTTTTTGTATAAAATTAATTAACACAACAACAATAGGAAGACAGAAAATGAGTTGTCCGAATCATAATTGTTCGCACGAAGTCCAGCAAATGTGCTGCGTTGCGAAAGGCGCAAATCATGGCCCCGCTCCGATACCGGAAGAGGGAAAATGGATTAAGTCGAAAGAAATAAAAGACGTAAGCGGGTTAACGCACGGCGTCGGCTGGTGCGCACCACAGCAGGGGGCATGCAAGCTCACTTTAAACGTAAAGAACGGAATAATTGAAGAAGCGCTCGTAGAAACGCTGGGATGCTCTGGCATGACGCATTCGGCTGCAATGGCTTCGGGAATCCTTCCC
>FR901617.1:8212-9682 GCA_000438015.1 Coraliomargarita sp. CAG:312
GAAATCCTTCCCGGAAAAACAATTTTGGAAGCTCTTAATTCTGACTTGGTTTGCGACGCCATCAACGTAGCAATGCGCGAACTCTTCCTTCAAATTGTTTACGGGCGCTCTCAGACTGCTTTTTCAGAAAACGGACTGCCTATTGGCGCGGGTTTGGAAGATCTTGGAAAAGGCTTGCGCTCGCAGGTCGGCACTATGTTCTCAACAAAAGTGAAGGGGCCGCGCTATCTTGAAATGGCGGAAGGCTATGTGCTGGAGGAAGCTCTCGACGAAAATAATGAAGTCATAGGCTACAAGACTGTTCATTTGGGAAAAATGTTGGAAGCCATTAAAAACGGCATGGATGCCAATGAGGCGTTTAAAAAGTTTACTTCCGTGAAAGGGCGTTTTGAAGACGCAGTCAAGACAATCGACCCGCGCAAAGAATAAGGAGTTTTAAGATGGCTATTACATTTGAAAGTTACGACAGGCGCATTGCCAAGATAAATAAGGTTTGCGCCGAATACGGTTTAAATTCGCTTGAAGACGCCAAGGCTCTTTGCGATTCCAAGGGAATAGATGTTGAGGCAATCGTCAAGGGCATTCAGCCAATCGCGTTTGAAAATGCCGTTTGGGCGTACACATTGGGCGCGGCAATTGCCATAAAGAAAGGCAGCAAAAATGCCGCCGAAGCCGCCGAAAATATCGGCTTGGGCTTGCAGGCTTTCTGCATTCCCGGATCTGTTGCCGATTCCCGCGACGTAGGCATCGGGCACGGAAATTTGGGAGCAATGCTTCTGCGCGAAGAAACAAAGTGTTTCTGCTTCTTGGCCGGGCACGAATCTTTCGCTGCCGCCGAAGGGGCTATAGGCATTGCCCGTACGGCGAACAAGGTCCGCAAAGAACCCCTTAGGGTAATCTTGAACGGATTGGGAAAGGACGCCGCATATATAATTTCACGCATTAACGGCTTTACAAGCGTTGAAACAGAGTACGACTACTACACGGGCGAGCTGAAAATCGTAAAGGAAACTCCTTTCTCAAAGGGCGAAAAAGCTAAAGTTCGCGTGTACGGCGCCGACGATGTTTCGGAAGGTGTTGCTATAATGATTAAGGAGGGTGTTGACGTTTCCATTACCGGAAATTCAACAAACCCGACACGCTTCCAGCATCCTGTTGCCGGTACTTATAAAAAGTGGGCGATAGAGCATGGCAAAAAGTATTTCTCTGTCGCTTCCGGCGGCGGTACCGGGCGCACATTGCACCCTGATAATATGGCTGCAGGCCCGGCTTCATACGGCATGACCGACACAATGGGCAGAATGCACGGAGACGCGCAATTTGCGGGTTCGTCGTCAGTTCCGGCTCACGTCGAGATGATGGGACTTATCGGAATGGGCAACAATCCTATGGTCGGAGCGACTGTAGCTGTTGCTGTTGCAGTTGAAGAAGCTTCAAAATAAGATTGGTTGATTCTTTAGCTTAGAAATT
>FR901617.1:9771-11198 GCA_000438015.1 Coraliomargarita sp. CAG:312
CTAATTTTCAGTTGCTTTCTTCTCTTTTGGCGCCCTTATTTTTCTTAAAATAAGAAGTGTGGTAAAATATGCGGCTAAAGTAGCTGTCAAAATGCATATTGAAGCCCCTAAAATCAGCGGTATGCCAATATCGTCTAATGCGAATTTCAAGCCATTTTTTATTGCGTATTCCCAATCGGTGCTTGTTCTTATTATTTTTTCTGCCCTGTGCAGAAATTCTCTAAAAGACATGGAATTATATGATATTATGCCGCATCCTAATTTGTAGTATCCAAATAATATGAACGGCATAAAAATAGGGATTGTCAAAAAAGTCCATGCCACTGAAAGCGGAAGGCTAAATTGCGTTGCCTTAAATTTTCGCATTACCAACCAGAGCAGAAAACAAAGATAAGTTTGCCCTACAATTGGGAGCATCGCGCAGAAGACTCCTATCGCGTTGCTGTTTGCTAAAAAATACGGACGGGACAAATTGTCTCTAAAGGATTTGATGAATTTAGCAAAAAGATTTCTCAATTTTATGTATAACTTTTTTGCGGATATTGAAAAATGCATGTTTTATTTTCCTATCGACAATAAAATTTCTGCACATAAGTTCAATTGTCTTATAATACTGCGGTTGCTACATGCCATGGAATGTATCCTTTGAGGAAAAAATAAATAAATTTCCATATTTTGCAGCTTTATTTTTTCAAGATCGTATTTGGGGGCAAATATTTACAATATTCTATTTAAGCGGATCATTGAGGTGTAGAGCAGTGGGGTTGTATTATAATATTGGTTGGAGGTTATGAATGTTTGGTTTCAAGAATAATGTAATATCGCAGAGTGGAAAGCTAAAACGGATATAGGCGGGTATGCGCTGTATCCAATTACAACATTATGTTTAGCAATGTGTATAAACCTGGGATAATATTTTGCGGTTAATGTAAGCGCTGTTATATAGGAAGATTTCTTGAGATAGCTCTTTTTTTATTTGCGTTTGTTTCAATATCTTGGGGCAGTTTTCAGCGGGAATACTATCGGGCCTGGCCCTATGTGTTGTACAGAATAGCGCACAGCATTGGGCCGCTTGGATATTTATATTAAATGGATTATTTAATTTTAGATAAGGTGCTGTTTAATTATCGAGACTGTGAGGCTGCATCTGGTTTTTAGCGGTTTATTCAGATGGCATTTTTGTCTCTTAAAAATGCTTTATAGAAACTTGACAATCTGTAAACAAGGGTATTTTATCTGCAAAATATAAATTTAGCTCGAGTGGTGAAATTGGTAGACACGCATGATTCAGGTTCATGTGCATTCGCTTGCATGGGGGTTCGAGTCCCCCCTCGAGCACTTGGTTTTTAGCCGCAATTTTTTAAAGAGTTGCGGTTTTATTATTTTCTATAAAAAGTTTAGGGTCAACACCAAAGAGAGGGGTCAAC
>FR901618.1:0-2397 GCA_000438015.1 Coraliomargarita sp. CAG:312
CCACAATCTTTGACGTAGAGCGGAAAAAAGTAGCCAATTTTTATTTTCGCGGCGCATTATTTGCCGCATATGGATATTTGCCGCCGCCGTTGCTTGATTTAAGCTATCTTCGCGATTCCGTCGATTTTTTTGCTGAGGGCAATTTTTCCCATTGTCTTTCGACTTCTGAGCGCACGCGCGCGGAGAAATCCTCGTATGATTCGTCTGCGTTAGGAGTCATTGGAGGGAGGTATTTGACATTTATAGCGGCGCCAAAGTCGGGGAATGTTGCGTCTGGCTTTAAAGCTTCATACGCGCCTCTTATTGCAACGGGTACAACGGGGACATTCATTTCTTTGGCAAGTATGGCGAAACTCTGCTTAAATTCGGCAATCATTCCGTCTTTTGTCCGCGTTCCTTCCGGAAAAATCACCACGCGGCCGCCTTCGCGAAGGACTTGCGCCATTTTGCGGATGGCTTCGCTTACATTGTCGTTGATGTCCATTATTATTACGTTGCTGCGCAGCGCGAATGCCCTTATGAACCCGCGCTTTATTATGCTGCGGAGCTTTGCGAAGAAATAAGTGCTGTAAAGGCGCGTCTTTGAATAAGTGAGCGCCACAAACAATCCGTCCACGTACGACTGGTGGTTCGGGGCGATAATAGCGGGGCCTGTTTCAGGTAGGTTCTCCAGTCCAGACGTTTCGACTTTATAGATTAGTTTAGTCAAAAATTTAAAAATGCTAATAGATGCAAAATGTAAGAAATGCGGTTTGGGCAATACAGGCAACGGAGGAGCGGATATTATCTTTGACCAGGTCACATTTTTTGTTTGTGGCTCAAACGAGGCGTCCCTGTTAAGCTCGACCATTTCTGAGAATTTTCTCAGTGTTGGATATTTTTCAAAATCTCTTTCCGACACTTCAACCCCGAAATTTTCGCGCACAAAACATTGCATTGAAATCTTTCCGAGCGAGTCCAGCCCCAAATCCATCTCCATATGTGCGTCTGGGCGCACCGGCATGGAAATTTGCGATTTTAGAACACCTTTGATTAGGGCGTAGACGTCCGATGAAGGTTCCGGGGCTATTTCGGCCGGTTTTTGCGCCGAAATATTTTCCAGATATGACGCCAAGTGGTAGCGCTTCAATTTGCCTACCCGCGTTCTTGGGAGTTCATCGAGGGTTATGGCGAATCTGATTATGCGCTTGTATGTTGCTGTCGAACGGTTAAACGGAAGAATTGCGCTGTTGCGTATGAAATCGTGCGCGCCCTCATTGCCTAGGCGTTCAAGCAGTTCTGGCGGCACGCGGACAATTGCCTGCAAAACATTCTCGTACATTAACACGCCAACTTCCAAAATTTCTTTTGATTGGCGCTTTATCTGCGCTTCAATCTCTGCGGGATTTATGTTCTTGCCGTTAGGCAGAACAATTATTTCCTTTCGCCTTCCTGTTATGAAGAGGAATCCGTCTTCGTCGATATATCCCAAGTCTCCCGTATATAGCCACCCATTGCGGATAGATTCCGATGTTTCCTGGGGGCGGTTGTAATATCCGGATGTGACATTGCCTCCGCGCACGGCGATTTCGCCGTCTATTATTCTTATTTCTACTCCTGGAAGCGGCTCTCCGGGAGAGCCGACTTTTACATTTCCGATTCTCGGGAAAGTTATAATTGGTGCGCATTCGGTCATGCCGTATCCCTCGCGGATTCCGAAGCCGAGCGCGGACAAATCGCGCCATACTTTTCTGTCAAGAGCCGCTCCTCCGGAAATCCAGAATTTTACTTCTCCGCCGAATTTTTTGTGGATTGCCGAAAATATCTTTTGGGACAGAAATTCCGAGTTGGCAAATTTTGCGGCTTTAAACAGGGCTGACGCGAGTTTTGACTGGGAGATTTTTGCCAATATATTAGTGTGCAAAAGCTCGTAAAAACGGGGAACAGCAATCACCATATCTACTGGGTATTTTTGCAAAGCTTCAGCCATATCGATTGGAGAAAGAGACTTAGGGAATACGAGCTTTCCGCATATTGAAAGCGGCATAACCACGGTTCCCATAAGCGGCAGTATGTGGTGAAATGGCAGAAGAGCCAGAACGCGTATGCCTTCGTAGTAATACTTTGCCTCGTAAACGGCTTTCATATTAGCATACAGGTTCGCGAAAGTAAGCATTACCCCTTTGGGGTTGCCCGTAGTTCCGGAAGTGTAAACTATAAACGCCAAATCTGATTCTTCGCGTTCGATAAGCCAGCCAGATTCGGCTTTCGGAGTGTCTCCTCCTGAAACGTCTTCCAATACTAGGAGTTTCGGCTTTTTTTCCAGCGCGCCCAAAGCGTCTTCTGCGGTTTGGAGATTGTCGCGGCTGACGCACAGAGTCTCCGCCTCCGAATCGCCTATTATGAAAGCGGCTTCTT
>FR901618.1:2419-3727 GCA_000438015.1 Coraliomargarita sp. CAG:312
CTTCTTCGGGAGACGACTTGGCGTCTATCGGCACGACAGCCGCGCCAGCCATCCACGCTCCATACAGGGCAAAAACCCATTCAGGAGAGTTTTCCGCAAAAATCGCGACTTTTTTAGTCCCGTCGGCGAATGCGCTTTTAGCTTTTTGAGCGTGTTCATAGATGTCCGAGTACTTGTGCTTAAAGTCTATTCCGACAAGCGCGTCTGCCGGCGATGGGCGCATTAGGGTAATTTTCATATTCTTTTAATTGGCGTTATTTGCGTTGTAGCGCGCAATCCATGCGTCGCTCCATTCTTCAAAATCTCCGGATTCGATATGTTCGCGGGCTTGGCGCGTCAAAACCTGAAAGAAAGTAATATTGTGGATTGAAAGCAGCGTGCAGGCTAGCATTTCGTTGCATTTTATAAGATGGCGTATGTAGGCGCGGGAAAATTTTGAGGCATAGCTTGGGATAGACTCGTCGAGAGGGGATTGGTCCAGGGCGTATTTGGCATTTTTTAAGTTGATTTCTCCGTCTAGGGTAAAGGCGCACGCGTGGCGTGCAAGGCGCGTTGGCATGACGCAGTCGAACATGTCGGCGCCGAGGGCTATCATCTTTAATATTTGCGGAGGAGTTCCAACTCCCATGACATAGCGCGGTTTTTGCAGTGGAAGCTTTTGCGCGGATACGTCCACTTGGAAAAGCATTTGTTCTTCAGGCTCTCCGACGCTTACGCCGCCGATGGCGTATCCGGGAAAATCCATCTCGGAAAGTTTTTCCGCGCAGTATTGGCGGATATCTTCATAGCATCCGCCTTGGACTATCCCAAACGCCAGCCTTTGCGCCTCTGGAAGGCCTATGCTGCGGTATTCTTCGAGGCATCTTTTAGCCCACCTTAGCGTGCGCTCTACCGACTTTAAGCAGGCTTTTTTTTCGCACGGGTATGGAATGCACTCGTCTAGAACCATGCAAATGTCGGAACCGAGATTCTTTTGTATGCGCATGCAAGATTCCGGGGACAAAAATTTTTTTGCGCCGTCCAGATGCGAATTGAACGCAATTCCGTCTTCAGTGATTTTTCTCAGCTTAGACAGGCTAAAAGCCTGAAATCCGCCACTGTCGGTAAGTATAGGCTTTTCCCAGTTCATAAAGCCGTGCAGACCGCCGAAGCCGGCGATTAGCTCTGAAGTCGGCCTTATATTTAGATGGTATGTGTTTGCCAATATTATTTGAGCGCCGGTTTCCTCGACTTGCAAGGGGGTCATAGCCTTGACAGTCGCTTGGGTGCCCACGGGCATAAACACGGGAGTTTGTATCTCCCCGTGCG
>FR901618.1:3790-7916 GCA_000438015.1 Coraliomargarita sp. CAG:312
GCTTTCTTTTAGTATTTTAAACATCGGCAAATTGTCGTTTTCGCTCTGGCGCATCGGATTTCTCGGCGTAGCCTAGCGGCGTCCGACAGGAAAACTTTATAGGATTGGTGCAGGGACGTAGTCAGCTGCTTCCGGGCATTTTGACGCCCATCGGAACGCGCGTTCGCAGAAATCGAGAGTTTGCGCTTCAGCCATCCCCGTGGCAGCGCTGCCTACGCGGTTTATTTCTCCAAGTTCTGAGGCGTCGAGTGGCATGCGTGGATCGTCGGCGAGGCGTTTCAGCAAATCGTTTTCGGATATTTTTCCTGCCCTTAGGTCGTTGGCGGTAGCAACGGCGTGCTCTTTTATTATTTCGTGGGCGTCCTCTCTGCCGAGTCCTTTTTTAACGGCGTTCATCATTATAGTTGTAGTGAGAAGGAACGGCATATATTTTGCGCATTCCGCCTTTATTACTGCCGTGTTTACTACCATTTGGTTCAGCACTGTTATGAATGTTTCAAGCAGCCCGTCTATTGCGAAGAACGAATCCGGAAGCACTACGCGTCGCACAACCGAACAAGACACGTCCCCTTCGTTCCATTGGTCGCCTCCGAGCGACGCCGCCATTTCCATAAACCCGCGCAGGATTACATGGAATCCGTTGATTCGTTCGCAACTGCGGGAGTTCATTTTGTGCGGCATTGCCGAAGATCCTGTCTGTCCTTTTGCGAAGCCCTCGCTCGCAAGTTCGGCGCCGGCCATTATGCGCAGGGTTTTCGCGAAAGAAGACGCTCCCGCACCTATCTGGTAGAGTGCCGCAACGCATTCAAAATCGAGCGTGCGCGGATAAACTTGTCCGGTCGCTCCAAAGCAGTGCGGTATTCCAAGATGTTTTCTGACTTTTTCGTCCAGAGCAAGAGCTTTTTTAGCATCGCCTCCGAAAAGAGTAAGCTGGTCTAGCTGGGTTCCGACCGCGCCTTTCAGCCCGCGGACGGGGTAGGAATCGATAAGCGCGTCCAAGCGTTCGGCGGCCCTGAGCATATCTTCGCCAAATTCCGCCAACCGTTTCCCAAAAGTCGTAAGCTGCGCTATTACATTGTGGGTGCGCGCGGCAAGAATCGTTGCTTTGTGCTTTTCTGCTGATTTAGCCAATAGATTCAAAGCCGATGCGGTTTTTGTCCTTACGATGTGCAGCGATTTGTAAACCTGCAATTGTTCCACGCATTCCGTCAGGTCGCGGCTAGTCATTCCCTTGTGGATATGCTCAAACCCGGCGAGTTCGCAAAACTCTTCTATGCGGGCTTTTACGTCGTGCCGGGTGATTTTTTCGCGCTCGTTTATTTTGTCTATGCGGATATTGGATTTTACCTTTTCATATGCGTCAATCGCCTCTTGGGGGATATCAAGCCCAAGTTCTTTCTGGGCTTTCATAACGGCTATCCAGAGGTCGCGTTCGAGCAGGATTTTGCCTTCTGCGCTCCAAATATCCTTCATTGCTTGGGATGCATATCTTTCAGCCAAAATATCTGGTATCATTTTTATCTTTCCTTAATTTATAAAATTTCGATATAACTTTACAAATTGCCGCTTTATTAACAATAAAAATTTACGGAAACACTCAAAAAAATGAATTTTTGTTCATTTTTTTCTCGGCAAAATTTATTAAATATGCGGCTATTGCATCTCGACATACTTTAAAAGATATTTTTTTATTTTTATATGGACGCCCACTCTACTGAACTTTTTTTAAAAGACCTAGCGATAATCGTTGTGGCTGCGACGGTTTCAATGCGCGTTTTTTCGATGCTCAAGCTTCCTTTGCTTTTGGGCTTCATAATTGTAGGCATAGTGGTTTCGCCGCTCACCGGGCTGATAAGCTCGTCCGAAAACATTGCCGCGCTGGGAGAGTTGGGCGTTATGTTTATGATGTTTTTCGTCGGAATGGAATTCAACCTGGAGCGGCTTAAAAAGGTCTTTGCGCCAAGCCTGCTGGGAATAAGCTTTCAAATAGCGGCGATGGGCGTTTTGGGGATGGTTTCGGCGGGAATAATGGGGCTCTCTAAAATCGACGGCGTGTTTTTAGGCGGAGTTTTGGCTATGAGTTCCACTATTGTAATAATCGAGATTTTCGCCCAGCGGCGCGACCTCTCAAAGCTGTATGCGCAAATAGCAATAGGCATACTTATAATAGAGGATATTTTTGCCGTGTTTTTGCTTGTAGTCCTTTCCGGGCTGTCTTCGGGTAGTTTGCCCGGGGCTGCGGAGATATTCCGTTCTACACTGGCGATATTGAGTTTTATGATTACTATTTTCGTAGTCGGTAAGCTTGCTGTTCCGCGCATTCTTCGCAGGTTTGCCGTATCCGGGAACCGCCAAGAGCTAATAATGCTGATTTTTTGCCTTATTATGGGATTGGGCGAGTTGGCTGAAATTTCGAATCTCTCGCTTTCGCTGGGGGCATTTATGGCGGGGTCTATAATATCCGGATCAGAAGTTTCGCGGAGGGTGGAGCATATTACCGACCCCTTCCGAAATCTTTTTGTCGCGCTTTTTTTCGTATCTGTAGGAACGCAGATAAATCCGGCTTTGATTATGGATTTGTGGCTGCCGATACTTCTAATATCTTGCGGCGTGATAATATTTCAGACTCTCGCGTGCTTTGCGGGAATCGTATTGGGCGGAGTACGTTGCCGCGACGCGTATTTGGCCGCAATAAACAAGGCCCAGATAGGAGAATTTAGCTTTGTAATAGCCGGCCTTGGGATTTCTAGCGGCGTCATGTCGCCTTCCATAATGGTCATAGCCATGGGAGTATCGTTTGTCACTGTGTTTGCAAATCCGTTTTTGGCGGCAAGGTCGGAGGCCGTGATGGGTTTTGCGCGCGCAACGGTCCCCAAAAAGATTTTGGAGGCTTTGGACATATACAGGAGCTCGGTCGAGAGCGTTTCGCGCTCGGCTGCCGAAAACAGAAATTTGCGCGCTTTTATTCCGCACATTGGCGCGATTCTTGTTTATACGCTTATGTTTAGCGCGGTGATGTTTGTTTCTGCGTATATTGCGGGCATAATAGAAAGCGAGTCAACTCCGTATCCGGAATGGCTTGCGATTGGAATATGGATTGCGGCGGCGGCTCTTTCTCTGCCGATGCTCGCTGGAACTCTGCGGAACTCTGGAAAATGCGCAGCCGGCATTGTGGACGCTCTGGAATCAAAGGCGGCTTTCTTAAAGGGCGAGAATGCCAGGCTTCACTCGTTCTTAAGGGGCGTTTTCTCGTCTTTTATAATGGCGGGTTTCGCGGTGGTATATTTCGCGTTTGTTTTTAATTTTTTGCCAGTAGGGGAGGCGTCTATAATTCTGGCGGTCAGCCTCGCATTTATGGCAATTTTCTTTAGGCGGGTATTTTCCGGTGTCAGGAAGTCGCTGGAGGGCAGATTTTCGTCGGTCTTGAAAAAGCATTTGGAAAATGCCGAGTTTAACAGGAGAAACGCTTTAATCGACAGTGTCCGTTCTAGCCGCACTTGGGCAAAGGCGGTTGCGGAAGTGGAGATAGGGGAATTTTCGGACGCAGCCGGAAAGACTCTCGCTGAAATCGGCCTGCGCAGGAAAACCGGCGCAGAGGTTGCCGCCATAAGGCGTGGCGGATTTTCAATTTACGACATAGACGCTTCCACCAGGCTTTTCCCTGAAGATATTGTCGTCTTATGCGCAACAGAGAGCGAGATTTCCGCCGCGGAGGAAATATTGTCTAAAGTGTCTTCGCGCAACTTTAATGAAGACGCCTTGTCCGGAGAAATCGTCCTAGACACTCTCGAAATAAAAAAAGGGTCTTTTCTCGACGGAAAGACTTTGTCAGAGGCATCTATGCCGGGAAAATACGGCGTAAAAGTTGTGGATGTAATGCTTTCCGGCGGGAGCAAACCTTCCAAACCCAATCCTTCTGAAAGGCTTGGCGCCGGGGACAGGCTTCTTTGCATGGGGGCGCCGCAATCTATTGTAAAAATGGCAAAAGATTACGGACTTTGCCAAGCCGATAAAGAATGAGCCAGAAGTTCCTGCTATTTTAGCGAAAGCGGGAGGCTTTTTAGCCTTGCGGACAGTTCTCCAACAAACTTTGCGGCTTCCTGGGGCGTGTATTTTTTCCCTACAT
>FR901618.1:7941-12359 GCA_000438015.1 Coraliomargarita sp. CAG:312
CTACATTAAGCGAGTTGCTTGGGCTGAATGTTCGCATTAAAATAGCCAAATCTCCGTTGGCCATGCAACCCAAGTAATTTCCGCTTCTAGAGAGCACCAAGTCTCCTTCCGACGGGGAAAATGTTCCAAATACGGATTGGAGGAGCCCGACGTCGAGCTGCGCGTATGCGTTGTTTTTAAAATCGGCCCTAAACGGGACTTGCCCGTAATAGAATTTTGCGGGATTAACCACTACGCATTCGTTGAAATTGAAGAATTTTTGCGCCGTGATAAGAGGCGTCAGCTTTTCTTTTTCGATAAATTCGTCGGGCACGGGGATTGCCAACAGCCTCGGGTCCTCGTTTAGTGCCGACACGGTTCTCGGAGAAAAACGGTAGGCTTTCCCCAATACTGAAACCGAAAGCGTCTGCGGAGCGTAATACGCATTTGGCGTAGGAGCGATTACAGTGTCTCCGGATCCGAATATGAGCCAGACTTTGCCGTCTATCTTTATCGGAATTGCGCGTATTTCTATGCTCGATTCGGAATTTCCTAAAAGGCCGTTTCTAGTGTAGTTGAACACGACTCTCACAAAAGACTCTTTTATGCCCTCAAAAATCTCGGACGGCGTTTGTGGGCGCAAGTCCTGCACATTTTTTGCGAGCTTTTCCTGCGACGACGCCAACTCCGACACTCCAACCGCAAGAGTTTCGGCGTGTTCGCGTATCTTTTCCTTTTCGTTTTTTTCTATTGTCACAAGCGCTTCGGCGCGCTTTAGGTTTTCCTCGTAAATTTGAGTTTTTGTGGTGGCAACTTCAAGCTGTGTTGCAAGCGCACGCTTTTCTATTTCTATGGCTTTGTTTTCGTTTTTAAGGGCTTCGCTTTCGCTCTTGAGCTTTTCCAAATGCTCCTTGTTTTGCTTCAGTTCGTTTTGTATGGCTTCCAGTTTCATCTTAGACGCGGAATCCATTTGGCGCATATCCCCAAGCTTGCGCTCCAATTCTATGCGCTCCTGGGCTGCTTTTTCGAGGCTGGTGCTTGCTGCGACAATCTCTTTTTGCAGGGCTATGTTGCGCTCTTCGGTCGTGGCAACCCGCGATTCTAGTGCTTTGCTCTTTTCCAGTATTTGCGCGCGCTCATTCTCCAATTGCGCCTTTGTAAGCGCCATTTGTTTCAATTCGCTTTCGCGGGCTTCGATAATCTTCTTTTGCTGTTCGGCTTGAAGTCGGGTTTCCTCCGCCGACTTGGAGAGCTTTTCTACGTCTGTATTAAGGGCTTGGCGGCGGTCCCTTTCGCTGTCCAAAGACATTTTTAGAAGGTCGAGCATTTGCGAGTCTGTAAAAGACTGTTCTATTGCGGCTTCTTTAGCCTCCTCTTTGGCGGCGGCGTCTTCGGTTTGGATGTTGTCAAAGTTAGCAAGGCTAAGAAGGCTGAGCAGCAGAAAGTCGCAGATGACGATTAAGACTGATTTGTTCATAATTTTAGATTCCTCCTAAGATATCTCTCCCTAATACTTTTCAAAAATTTCGCAAAGAATCTTTCAAAGTGCAAGCATTTTGCGCATATACAATTCATATTAAATGCTTGAAGCGTTTTTTTATTTCGCATTTATTTTAGTCGATTTTACCGAAAAATGCCCCGAACCGGGGTTGGCGGGAAAATTTGCGAAAGATTCGCACCGTTATTTTTTTATTGCGGCGCATGCCGCCAAGCATAGTCTAAACTCAAATGGCATATCCCTACAAAAAACAGAAACTTTTTTCGGACGAACCGAAAAAGAAAACGCTTCATACTAAAGTGTTGACAGACGCGCAGGCCGAAAAATTGGAGGCGTGGCTGGACAAGCATCTTTGGGCCCCGTATAAGGTCGATTACGCAAAGTTTGCGTATAAAAGCCGCGACGTTAATGTGGTCGTATATACGT
Source organism: Coraliomargarita sp. CAG:312 (assembly GCA_000438015.1). GTDB lineage: Bacteria > Verrucomicrobiota > Verrucomicrobiia > Opitutales > Intestinicryptomonadaceae > Merdousia. Next base: position 9,845 of record FR901618.1, read on the forward strand.
CTGGCAAGCTTGTGGTGCAGGGCAAGGGAACTGAGGATTTTGTGGCTTTTGTGTTGGAGCCTGAAATTACCGGAGCGTTCGAAATGGGGTATGACGAGGTTTTGCATCCCGAATGGTACGAGCTTCACGCCGGAATAGACGAAAGCGGCAAGGGAGACCTTTTTGGTCCGTTGGTTTCGGCATGCGTGGTGGCCGACGGCAACGCCGTGCGCGAATGGGTCGCCAACGATTTGCGCGAATCTAAAAAGGTGACTAGCGACAACGCCGTTTTAAAGATGGCGAAAATGATAAAAAACACCAAGGGCGTTGCTGTAAAAGTTTCATACGCAAATATGGAGAAATACAACGCCCTGTATATAAAGTTCGGGCGCAACCTCAATAAGCTGCTGGCGTGGATGCATGCGGCCGCAATTAAAAGCGCACTTGCCGAGCGCCACGCTCCCTGGGGGATGCTTGACCAATTTACAAAACAGCCTCTTGTTCAAAAGCAGTTGGATGTTCCCGGTTTTGAACTTAAAATGCAAACCAAGGCGGAAGCCGATCCGGTTGTTGCTGCGGCTTCAATCGNCTGCGGCTTCAATCGTGGCAAGGGCGACTTACATTTATGCGATGCGCAAGCTTTCATCCGAGTGCGGGCTTGAGCTCGGCAAGGGCGCCGGTTCCAAAGTGCGCGAACAGGCCGTAGAAATAGTAAAGAAATTCGGCGCAGAAAACCTCAAGAAATTTGCGAAACTCCACTTTAAAACTGCCGCCGAGGCGATCGCTGAGGCTAACAACAAAAAATGATGCCATGAAAAATATTTTAGGGCGAATTATATCCGCTCTTGCCTTAAGCGCTCTTGCGTCTCCCGCTTATACTCAGCCATACATTTCAACAATAGAGCCGCTGGAAGGCGAAAAATGGTGGGGGGCTGCAACGTTTTTCGGTTCGCATATGCCTTATGATAATTTTGATGAAAAAGACCTGTCAGCGAGCAATTATTTAAACCAGTCCGCTCCGCTTTTCGTGTCTTCAAAAGGAAGGTATATTTGGAGCGACAAGCCGTTTAAATTTTCCGTTAAAGACGGGGTTATTACAATCGAAAGCGAATTTGAAAAGGTCGAACCGGTAATAGCCCACAAAACTTTGAAGGACGCGTATCTCGGCGCGGCGAAAATGTATTTTGATGCGCCCCGAAAAATCCCGCAAGATGTGTTTTTTTCGATGCCACAGTACAACACGTGGATAGAATTGATGTACAACCAAAACCAGGCGGATATAGAAAAATATGCCGACAACATAATAAAGCATGGATTCCCCGTCGGCGTATTTATGGTCGACGACAATTGGCAGAACCACTACGGCAATTTTGATTTTCGCGCCGAAAAGTTTCCCGACCCAAAAGCAATGACCGACAGGCTCCATGCCAAAGGCTTCAAGGTTATGCTCTGGATTTGCCCATTTGTATCGCCCGATTCCGCCGAATATAGAGAGCTTAAGAAAGCCGGTTTTTTGCTAAAGAAAAAAGGCGGTAGTTCTCCTGCTATAGTCGAGTGGTGGAATGGAATGAGCGCCTGCTACGACCTCACAAACCCCGATGCGCGCGAACACTTAAAAAATAAACTATTGGAAACCCAGAAAAAGTACGGCGTCGACGGATTTAAGTTTGACGCTGGCGATAAAGCCGCCGTTTCCTACGGCGTTGATTTTTTCGGCGGGGCAACTCCTTCCGACTTTTGCCAGTCTTGGGCGAAGATGGGTTTGGACTTCCCATACAACGAATACCGAGCATGTTGGAAGATGGGGCTTCAGCCTCTGGTACAAAGGCTTCAAGACAAGCCCTATTCGTGGGACGGCATAAGGCAGCTAATTCCCGACATGCTGGCCGCGGGGCTATTGGGATATCCGTACGCCTGCCCGGATATGATTGGAGGCGGAGAGTTCAGCTCTTTCTTAAACCCCGACATGACTCCAATCGACGTTTCAAAGATAGACCAGAAACTTATAGTCCGTTCATGCCAGATACATGCGCTTATGCCAATGATGCAGTTTTCAGTTGCCCCGTGGCGCATTTTGGATAAAGAGCATCTTGAGATATGCAGAAAGTTTGCCAATTTGCATAAGCAGTTTGGGCCGTACATCTTAGAGCTTGCCCGATATGCGTCAAAGACCGGTGAACCTATTGTAAGGCATATGGAATACGAATTTCCCAATCAAGGGTTTGAGCTTTGCAAAGACCAGTTTATGCTTGGGGATAAATATCTTGTAGCGCCCGTTTTGACTCCTGAAGATTCGCGCGAAGTTTCTCTCCCCAAGGGGAAGTGGAAGGATGATTTGGGAAAAGTTTGGAACGGAGGTTCAAAGATAAAAATCGACGTCCCGATAGACCGCCTGCCGTACTTTGAAAAAATGAGAGATAGCGATGACGGCTAATAAAAAAATATTTTCTCTTGCCGAATTTGACGCGGAATACGCCGGAGGCCGCAGTTATGTGCTTGGAATTGACGAAGCAGGCAGGGGTGCATTGGCTGGGCC
>FR901618.1:12375-14762 GCA_000438015.1 Coraliomargarita sp. CAG:312
GGCCCTGTATGCGCAGCAGCCGCGCTCGTGGGGGTTCCACTTTATAAAAACAGAAAATTTTTGGAGCTGCTTGCGGAATTAAACGACTCAAAGCAGATTTCTGAACATATGCGCGAGTCTATTTTCTCGCGGCTGGAAGATCTCAAGGCGGCGGGTGCAATCGATTTTGAGGCGGCTTTTGCGTCGGAGGGAGAAATTGAGCGCTTGAATATCTTGGGGGCAACACAGCTTGCGATGTCTCGCGCGGCAAGCTCCCTAAACCAAAGGCATAGCTTGGGGCTTCGCCCGGCAGGAGGCGTTGCGCCGCTTTTTGGCGAACCGTCCGCCGATTCTTCAAAAGCGGTTGTTCTAATAGACGGCAAACCCATGAAAAAGTTTCCCTATGCACATCTGGCGGTTGTTAAAGGCGACGCTTCAAGCCTTGCGGTGGCGGCGGCGTCTGTCGTTGCCAAAGTCTCCCGCGACAGGCTCATGTCTAAGCTTGCGGCGGACTATCCCAGATACGGATTTGAAATACACAAAGGATACGGAACTCCGGCGCACTTGCAGGCATTAATGCTGTATGGGGCGTCTAAAATACATAGAGCGGGATTCCTAAAAAAAATCCGCGCAAAACCTTTGGCTTCGCCTGAACAAACCGAACTTTGGTAAATCGGGCGTGCTTTGGGCGGGCTTGCGTATTTTTCCCTATCGTCAAATTTGGCGTGCCGTCGAATATTCCGGGCGGGTATTTTTACTGTTCTGCAGCTATTAGAGTATGTCATATTTGGGGGAGGTAGTTTGTCGGATACTGTAATTTTTGAGCATTTCTTTTAGGATAATTTTTTATGCGCGCCAAATAAATCAGATTTTCAAGTTTTTAACCCGACAGCGAATTGCTATTGAGTTCCACTTCGCTATGAGCGGATGGATAAAAAAATGCTTGTAAATAAATAAAAAATAGGCGTAATTTCCGGGAATTTTAATTATGAGCAAAGACGGAAAAGCAATTCTTGCGCTTGAAGACGGAAGCGTGTTTGTGGGGCGCGCCTTTGGCGCAAAAAAAACGGTAGTCGGAGAAGCCGTATTTAACACGTCTATGACGGGCTATCAGGAGGTCCTGACAGATCCTTCCTATTTCGGGCAGATTGTTGCAATGACCGCTGTGGAAATTGGAAATTACGGGATAAACATGGAGGACGAAGAGTCCGACGGCGTTAAAGTGTCGGGTTTTGTCGTGCGCGAAGTAAGCCCCATTGCAAGCAGTTGGAGAAGCGTGGCTACTATCCGGGAATATTTGGAAAAAAATTCGGTTCCAGGAATAAGCGGAGTTGATACGCGCGCCATAACAAAAAAAATCCGCTGCGCTGGAGCCATGAAAGCGTGCCTTTCCACGGAAGGAATATCGGCGGAAGAGGCGGTTGAGAAGGCGCGAGCCTGGGGCGGGCTTGTGGGGGTCGACTATGTAAGGGAAGTGACATGCAAAGAGCCGTACCATTTCGATTCCGGGAGTTGCCAGCCTTTTACTGTAAAAGGCACCAGCCTTTATAATTTCGAGCGCAAAATGCCGCTGTTCAAATGTGCGGCCATAGATTACGGCGCAAAGTTGTCCATATTCAAAAAACTGGCTTTCCACGGTTTCGACGTCACCGTATTCCCGGCGGATGCTCCAGCCGGACAAATAGAGGAGTTTAATCCCCAATGCGTCTTTTTGTCAAATGGCCCCGGAGATCCTGCAGCCGTCAAATATGCCCACGATTGCGTAGCAAAGCTCATTCGCAAATATCCCACATTCGGCATATGCCTTGGGCACCAGCTTATAACCCACGCAATAGGCGCATTTACATACAAGCTTAAATTCGGGCATCGCGGAGGAAACCAGCCTGTTAAGAATCTCGAGACTGGAAAGGTATCGATTACGTCTCAAAACCACGGGTTTGCCGCCGACGCAAAATCAATAGAGAAGGCAGGTGGGATTGTGACAGAAATAAACCTCAATGACAACACTGTAGAGGGGTTGCGCCACAAGGATTTTCCCGTGTTTTCCGCTCAATACCATCCGGAGGCAGCTCCCGGCCCGAACGACGCCGACCCTCTATTTTCCGACTTCTACTGCTTTACAAAGAAGTTTATTTAGCGGAGTTTAAAGTGATCCCAATAAAAAAATAAAAAAAGCTTGCAAAGCATAAAAGAAAGTTCCTAATTGCACCAAAATTAAAAACGCAGATGAAAACGATAGCTACTACATTAAATCCAAAAGATACCGCAGTTGTTGCGGCGTCGGCATCGGTTTTGTCTGGGGTTCCACTTTCGGGCGGCTTGTTTAACAGCTATTACTTTTATTACTTTAGCGTTTTAAACTCTTAGCGTTCGGCAAGCGGACATTAAACAATTTGCATACATATAAA
>FR901619.1:0-7513 GCA_000438015.1 Coraliomargarita sp. CAG:312
ACAGTCTAAAAGCTTTTTCGGATTGTTAAGATGCTGTTATGTGCCATATGTCTCTGGCGTACTCGCGGATGGTGCGGTCGGACGAGAATTTTCCGATTCGCGCAGTATTTAGTATTGCCATCTTTGCCCAGCGGCGCTTGTCGCGGAACGCTTTGTCCACATCGGCTTGGGCGTCGCAATAAGACTGGTAATCGGCGCATACCAAGAACGGGTCACCCCAATCGAGAATTGACTTGCGCAACGGCATAAAGGCGTTGGGATTGCTCGCCATAAAATAGTCTGAAACAAGCCAATCCAGAACGTACTTCAGCCTCGGATTTTTTGCGTAATAATCCCAAGGATTGTAGCCGCGCCCCTTCAATTGTTGAACTTCCTGCACATCCAACCCGAATATGAATATGTTGTCGTCCCCTACACATTCCTTTATTTCGACATTCGCTCCGTCGAGGGTTCCAATTGTGACGGCTCCGTTTAGGGCGAGTTTCATATTTCCAGTTCCGGAAGCCTCTTTTCCCGCAGTTGAAATCTGCTCAGACAAATCTGCGGCGGGAATAATGTTCATGGCAAGTGAAACGCTGTAATTGGGAATAAATACGACCTTTATTTTGTCGTTTATGCGTTTGTCGTTATTTATTCTTTCACCTATTTTGTTTATGGCGTAAATTATATTTTTAGCTATGTCGTAGCCTGGAGCAGCCTTTGCTCCGAATATAAATACGCGCGGAGCTATGTCCATATCCGGATTGTGAAGGAGGTCTCTGTATAGGGTTAGAATATGCAGCAAGTTCAAGTGCTGGCGCTTGTACTCGTGCAAGCGCTTGATTTGGACGTCGAACATCGCCTCAGGGTTGACTGTTATGCCGCACTTTTGTTTTATAATTTCCGCCATGCGCTTTTTATTTTCAAGCTTTACGGACATAAAAGCGTCTTGGAAACCTGTGTCGTCGGCATATTTTTCAAGACCTTTGAGCATGTCTAAATCCTTTACCCAGCATTTTCCGCCTATCTTAGAGTCGATGAGCGTTGAAAGCCCCTCGTTGCAAACTTTAAGCCAACGGCGCGGAGTCACGCCGTTTGTCTTGTTGTTGAATTTCTCGGGGAAAACGGAATTGAACTCCTTTAATACGCTGGATTTCAAAAGATCTGTATGCAAAGCCGCCACGCCGTTGACGCTAAAGCTGCCGACAACCGCAAGATAAGCCATGCGGACCATTTTTGGAGAACCTTCTTCTATAATAGAGAGAGCCTCAAGCTTATGCGGATCGTTCGGGAACATTTCCTCTACTTTCCTGAGCCATCTTGCGTTAATTTCGTAAATAATCTGCAGATGGCGCGGCAATATCTTCTCGAAGAACTTTACAGACCACTTCTCGAGAGCTTCGGGCAAGAGAGTGTGGTTCGTGTACGCGAATATTTTCTCGCACATTGCCCATGCGTCGTCCCAAGGCAAACCGTGCGTATCCATCAATAAGCGCATAAGTTCGGGAATGGCGATAGCCGGATGGGTGTCGTTTAGCTGGATTACGACTTTGTCGACGAACTGTGACCAGTCATCGTGCTCGTCGCGATAGCGGCGTATTATATCTTGCAGCGAGCACGATACAAAGAAGTATTGTTGTATCAGGCGCAAGATTTTCCCGTTCTCGGTCTTGTCGTTCGGATATAGAACCTTTGAAACAGTTTCTCCCATAGCTTTTTCATGGACGGCTTGTGCGTATCCGCCTTCGTTAAAGGCGTTAAGGTCGAATTCGTTGGACGCCCTAGATTCCCATAGGCGTAGGAAGTTTACTGTTTCGGCGCCGTATCCAACAACCGGAATATCCCACGGAACACCGAGTATTTCGCCCTTGGGCTTCCAAAGCGGAACCCAGTCGCCTTTGTCGTTTATTGTGCTCTCGACAATCCCGCCGGTAGGGACTCTAACGGTATGCTCCGGCCTGACTATCTCCCACGGAGATCCGTAGCGCAGCCAATTGTCGGGCGACTCAACCTGTTTGCCGTCTTCAAAACTCTGCGTAAATAGCCCAAACTCGTATCTAATTCCGTATCCCACCGCCGGATAGTTCAAAGTTGCGAGGGAATCTTGAAAACAAGCTGCCAGCCTTCCAAGGCCGCCGTTGCCCAAGCCCATATCGACTTCCGCGTCGAGAATCGCGTTATAATCCAATCCAAGCTGGCGCAATGCTTCTTTTGTCGGCTCCATTAGATTTGCGTTTATGAGAGTGTCGGCGGTGAGCCTTCCGACGAGATATTCCAAAGAAAGATAGTAAACCCTGCGGACATCGTTTGAGTGTTGGCGGTTCATTGTGCCAATAAACCGGCGCATAATATGGTCGCGTATAGCCAAAGCCGTGGCGACCCACCAGTCGCGCACAGTTGCTGCCGTGCGTGCGCGGGCGAGCGAACACTCCAAGTGCCACAGTATGGCCTGTTTCATTCCCTCGGCAGTTTCGCTCACGAAAAAAGGACACGAATTCGCGTCTCTAAAAATAATTTCGTCTTGTTTGTAGATGTTTTTTTTCTGTTTAGCCATAAATTTAAAATAAAAAACTCCTTTGAATGTATTTGCCTTTGAAATGCTTTACAATCTTTTTTTAGCGGAGTAAGACCGAGCCTTGCAGGATTGGATAAAAACAATCAATAATGGTCGCCCATTGCTAAAAAGAATAAACCCGGGGCGACCAACCTTGCTATGCTTTCTTTTTTAGAATCCAAGCTGCGGTATTTTGAGCGGAGTTTCGCCCAATCAATAAATGTTGCGCGCGCTAAAACTCAAACCCGTCCACGCCCGCTGGGCCGCTCTCCCCGCGCCCTAGGAATTCCAAGGTATCCAACGATAGAGCGCCACGGCCAAATAAGCGCCAACAATCGGGGCCGCTATCGGTATCCAGGCGTATTTCCAGTTTGAATCGCGCTTGCCTTTTATAGGCATCAAGGCATGCGCCAAACGCGGTCCCAGGTCGCGGGCGGGATTTATGGCGTATCCGGTAAGCCCGCCGAGAGACATACCTATTGAAACTATAATTGCAAATACGAAAAATTTGTCTATTCCGCCGCCCAAGCCATCGACGTTCCCTATTCCCATAATGGCGAAAACCAGCACGAAAGTGCCGACCAATTCGCTTAGAAAATTCAACGCCGTATTCGGCACCGACGGGCGGGTCGCAAAGACGCCGAGTTTTGAGTCTTTATTTTCTTCTGCGTCCAAATGCCCTTTAAAAAGTATATAAACCAGAACCCCTCCTATAAAAGCGCCCAGAAGCTGCCCCGACAAATAATACGGAACACTGCCCCAAGGCGTTTGCCCGTCTGCGGCAAAAGCCAATGTTATTGCCGGATTAAGGTGCGCACCCGAAGATTTCCCGAATATGAACGCAGGCAGAAGAACCGCCAATCCCCATCCGAAGGTTATCTGCACCGTCCCGCCGCCCTTCATAGCGGACTTTTCCAAAACTACATTTGCCACCACTCCGCAGCCAAGAAGAATAAGGAGAGCTGTACCGACCAATTCAGATATGAATATCAACATGACAATCTACGAGTTTTTCATCAATTACAAAACAGTTTATTCTTCTTTCGCCCAACCCAGCGAATACCTAACAGCTTTATTCCATCCTTTTATCAAGTCTCTGCGCTCCGCTTCCGGCATCTGCGGGACAAAAATCTTGTCTATGCGCCAATTTTTGACGACCTCATCCCTGCTCTCCCAGTAGCCTACGGCAAGCCCGGCCAAATAAGCGGCGCCCAAAGCGGTAGTTTCAACGCACATAGGGCGCTTCACGGGGGCGTCGATAATGTCGGACTGGAACTGCATAAGAAAATTGTTTGAGCTGGCGCCACCGTCAACTTTCAATGCTCGAAGCTTTATTCCGGAATCGGCCTCCATAGCCGACAACACATCGTTCACCTGAAAAGCCAAAGACTCTAAGGTCGCACGAATCACATGGTATTTGTTGACGCCGCGCGTAAGCCCGAGAATCGCACCCCTTGCATACTGGTCCCAATGGGGCGCGCCCAACCCGGTAAACGCAGGAACAACATAGCAGCCGTTTGTGTCTGGAACTTTTGTCGCCATATATTCCGAATCCGGAGACTCCTCAAGAATTTTCATTTCGTCACGCAGCCATTGTATTGCCGCTCCCGCCACAAAAATAGACCCCTCCAAGGCGTAGGAAACTTTCCCGTCCGCCCCCCAAGCGATTGTGGTGACAAGGCCGTTTTTTGAAAAAACCGGTTTCTCCCCTGTATTCATGAGGAGAAAACACCCCGTTCCGTACGTGTTTTTCGCCTCTCCTGCGCCGAAGCACGTTTGCCCGAAAAGCGCGGCTTGCTGGTCGCCCGCAGCCCCAGATATCCTTATCCCACCGCCTAGAAAACGCGGAGCGGTTTCTCCGTAAATGCAGCTCGACGGCTTTACCTCCGGCAGCATGGAACGCGGAATTTCAAGCATCTTAAGGATTTCCTCGTCCCACTCAAGCGTGTTTATGTTAAAGAGCATCGTGCGCGAGGCGTTAGAGTAGTCCGTGACATGGACCGCCCCACCGGTGAGTTTCCATATGAGCCAAGTTTCGACAGTGCCGAAAAGCAGCCGCCCTTCCTCTGCCTTTTTGCGCGCCCCCTCCACATTGTCTAGAATCCATTTTATTTTAGTGGCCGAGAAATACGCATCCAAAACCAGGCCAGTCTTTTGCTTGAAGAAATCCGCATACCCTCCTTCCCGCAAAGAATCGCAATATTCCGAAGTCCGGCGGCATTGCCATACTATGGCGTTATATACGGGTTCTCCCGTTTCTTTATCCCACACGACCGATGTCTCGCGCTGGTTTGTGATTCCTATCGCCGAAATATCCGACGCCGACGCCCCTATTTTCGCCATCGCCTCAACCGCGACGCTCAGCTGCGTAGACCATATTTCGTTTGCATTATGCTCCACCCATCCAGCATGCGGGAAATACTGTTTAAATTCCTTTTGCGCCAGACTGCAAATGCGGCTTTGTTTGTCGAAAAGTATGCATCTGCAACTTGTTGTTCCGGCGTCGAGAGCCATTATATATTCTGCCATAGATAAGTGGATTTTATTGTTATTATGTTTTTATTGGCAAGCAAATTAAATAAGGGCGGATATGTTCTTTACTTTTGCCTCCAATGTTGTTAAAAATACTTAAAACTTAGCCGGCAAATATATTGTAAAATCTTTTGCGGCCGATAGTATATAAATCGATATCGTAAAAACTATGGAACAAAAAAGAGAAGATTTACTGAAGGACGCCGCTTCAAAGGCGTGGGACATACTGGTAATAGGCGGCGGAGCCACCGGGCTGGGCGTGGCTGGCGACGCGGCCAACCGCGGGCTTCGACGCGGCCAACCGCGGGCTAAAAACCCTTTTGCTTGAACGCGACGATTTTGCAAAAGCAACATCAAGCAGAAGCACTAAACTCGTGCACGGGGGCGTTCGATACCTTCAAAACGGCGATGTGCTTCTAGTCCGCGAAGCCTTAAAAGAACGCGGCAGAATGTTGCGCAACGCCCCGCATCTGGTTATGGATATGCGCTTTATAATAGGCGCGTACAGATGGTGGGAACGCGCGTTTTATACGATAGGCCTAACTTTTTACGACCTATTGGCCGGCTCCCTGGGATTTGGGAAATCGCTTCCACTTTCAAAAAAGACCGTTCTTGAAGAAATTCCGATGATTGCGCACGACAAGCTGCGCGGCGGAATCGTCTACCACGACGGGCAGTTCGACGACTCCCGCATGGCTATAACTTTGGCGCTGTCGGCAATGGACGCCGGCGCCGTATGCCTAAACTATGTAAATGTAGAATCACTAATAAAGGACGGAGCGGGGAAAATATGCGGCGTGCGCGCGGACGATAAAATAGGCGGGGGAAAATTCGACATAAGCGCAAAAACCGTAATAAACTGCACGGGCGTTTTCGTGGACGACATAATGAAAATGGACGCGCCGGAAAATTCGCGAAAAGTGCGCCCCAGCAGGGGAGTGCACCTAGTTGTCGACGCTTCGTTTCTAGGAGGAAAATCCGCTCTTATGATTCCCAAGACTACCGACGGCAGAGTCCTGTTCGGAGTTCCGTGGCACGGCAAGGTCATTCTTGGCACAACCGACACTCCCGTTGACTCCGATACCCCGGAACCGCGCGCAAGCGACGAGGAAATAGGCTTTATCCTAGACCAAGCCGGACAATACCTGGCAAAAAAACCGACGCGCAAAGATGTACTATGCGTTTTCGCAGGGTTGCGCCCGCTTGCCGCGCCGACGCATTCGGACTCGAAAAAAACAAAGGAAATCTCGCGGTCGCATAAAATCTATCGGGCAGAGTCCGGGCTTATTTCTATTACTGGCGGCAAGTGGACTACCTATCGCGCAATGGCCGAGGATGTCTTAAATGCGGCAATAAAACAATCGGGATTATCCGCCAAACCCTGCTCCACCGCAAATCTCAAGCTGCACGGCTATCTTGAGAACACCGACCGCTCCGGATGGGACTACGTTTACGGCTCCGATATATTTAAGATTAACGAGATAATTTCAAAAGAACCCGGCGCCGGCGAACCGATACATCCCAAATATCCGTTCAAAGCCGCGCACGTTATATTCGCCGCGCGAAACGAGCTTGCGCAAACAGTCGAAGACGTCCTGGCAAGGCGCGTGCGAATGCTGTTCCTTGATGCGCGCGCCGCAATGGAAGCGGCACCGAAAGTCGCCGAGATTTTGGCAAGGGAACTTGGGCGGGATAAGAATTGGGAAAATGCCCAGATACAGGAGTTCAAGAATTTGGCTTCCGGATATATTTTAAACGATTAGCCCCGCATAAGCGCTTAGGCATGCCCAAACTTTTCGCGGCAGCGGAAGGAATCAACAGAAATGCGCTTTGCTTTCTAAAACAAGCCTGGCGCCCGCCCTCAAAAGGAGGGCGCCCGCCCTCAAAAGGAGGGGGGCGCCAATCTTTATAGCATCCAGCAAAAAAATAAAAATTTCTTTCGCGTACGAAAAAACTTGAATTGCCAACGCAAAAAAAGAAACTGAAAGAAATCTCCTGCCAGCTATGTCAAACGACGACGACATTCTAGAAGCGCAGAGCGAGCGCGGATATTCCCTTTACGATTTGGTGGTTCTAGCCGACGAGGGCGAACTCGATAAAATCGACTCGCAAACGCTTTTGGAAACGAGCCCCCACGTCGTGGCCGTATTTTTGGAACGCCTGGACGTAGATACACAGAGGAATATTCTCCGCAGGTTCGCGCCGGAAAAAATCTCCGAAATAGTCTCGGAAATGGATCCCGACCTTTCCGCCGAGCTCGTCTCGGAAATGCGCGAGCATCGGGCGGTGTCGGTTCTGAACGAGATGGAGCCGGACGACGCCGCGGACATCGTCCGCGAATTGGAGGAGGAAGACCGAGACAGGCTCCTCAAGGGGATGCAGAAGGCGCAGCCAGAATCCGCGGAAAGCGTCAGGGAACTTCTGGAATACCCCGCCGATACGGCAGGG